>NZ_PQWO01000003.1:0-300000 GCF_003231495.1 Acaryochloris thomasi RCC1774 | reverse complement strand
GTTCGCGCGGGCCTGATTGCCTACAAGATTGCGGCCCATGCGGCTGATATTGCCCGCCACCGTCCGGGTGCGAGAGACCGTGACGATCAGCTTTCGGAGGCGCGGTACAACTTTGACTGGAATCGTCAGTTTGAGTTATCCCTCGATCCTGAGCGGGCCAAGGAATATCATGACGAAACGCTGCCAGCAGACATCTACAAAACGGCGGAGTTTTGCTCTATGTGTGGTCCGAAGTTCTGCCCAATGCAGACAAAAGTAGATGCCGATGCCCTCACTGAACTAGAGAAGTATCTAGCGAAGGATGCGGTGGGATCTGCTAGCTAGCGTTTTATGACCGTTCTTCTGCAACGCATCAAGGGTATTGGACGCTCAATAGCCTTGATGTTGCTATTTGTGTTTTGTTGGTTTTCATTACCCTATACATCGATGTATAAAACGTCGGTGTATAAATGGGCTGACATCAAGGGCGGTGTTTTAGCCGGTCCTCTAGCAGATCGGCTCGATCAGTTTCCCAGCTGGAAATCTCGGCCGCCCCTTAAGCCTGCTCAGGGGAATTTGCAGTATCCTGACTGGTTTCAAGGTGAGTGGCAGGTGACCAGCACCCTAACGGCGCTGGAGGCTCCTTTATCGCCTGAAATTGTGACGCCGGGGTTTGCAGATCAAGAGCGATACCTTGAGCAGCCCGTGGTGTTTGATGTGCGCTTTGGTTCTGAGGACACCAGCGATGCGGCAATTGTGGCCGATCAGGCTTACAACAGCCGTAGTTTAATCACGGCCTATCTAGGAGACGGCAGTGTGCAAAACGTGACGGTTGATCCGAAGGATCCGACACGGCAGGTGACACGCTTAAGGGGAGATCGCAAGTTAACTTCGGTGATTAGCGATCGCGCCACAGAATCTAGCACAGCTGAATTCATCACAAGCGAGCTATTTCAGCAAATATTTAGCAGCGCCAGCCAAATTTACGTCAATCAGGTGGAAAACACGACTGACTACCGTCTTACCAGCATCGAGAAGCCTCAGATTGAAGCAGACCAAGTGACGGCGATTTATCTATCTCCCCAAGATCCGCAGTATTTTAAGGCGGGGAATCGACCGGTTGCGCTCTACCGCTATCATCTGATCTTGACGCTAAATGAACATCTCGTTGATTAATGTGCGGTATTGTTCTGCAACAACAGGCCGCTTGATTTTGAGGGTTTGCGTGAGTAAGCCATTCTCAATCGTGAACGGCTCCAGAATGAACTTGAACACCCCAATCCGGTCATCGGCTCGATAGCCTGGACGATTTTTGACTTCTCGCAGCAGCTCTTGGCGAAACAGCTCCTGCACCGGTTGGCTGTCTAGATCCCAAGCTTGAGCGCCCGCGGGGGCTGATGCCACTAAATCCTGCAGAACAGGAGGTAACTTCAGCGTTGCATTTTGGCTGATTGCCCACTGCTGTAGCACCTCTAGATTGGGCACAATGAGCGCCCCCAACAATCGCTGGTCTTGCCCCACCACCACAAGTTGATCGATATAGGTACTACGAGCGCAGGCGTCTTCTAGAGGCTGTGGCTCAATGTTCTCGCCATTGGAGAGCACAATCGTATCTTTCGAGCGCCCGGTGATGATTAAATCCTGCTGGTCCGTCATCCAGCCAAGGTCGCCGGTATCAAACCATCCTTCTGGATCAATGGCCTTAGCTGTAGCCTCAGGATTATGATAGTAGCCCTGCATAACCTGCGGTCCCCGTGCTAGAACCAAGCCAGTTTCTCCTAAGGGCAAAGCCTGCCGCGTTTTTAGATCTACAATCTTTAGCTCCGTTTTAGGGATCGGTCGCCCCGAGGATCGGCGCAGATTATGCCTAGGCCGTCGAGCGGTTAGTACGGGCGCTGTCTCTGTGAGGCCATAGCCTACCAGCAAATCAATGCCCACGATCTCGAAGAAGTTTTCTATATGCATGGCTAAAGAGCCGCCGCCGCTAAGGGAGTACTTGAAATTCCCACCCAGGGCTGCATTCACTTTGCCGTAGACCAGCTTCTTCCCTAGGGCATGGAGCGGTAAAGCCAATAGCGTCTGAATACGGGCCTGCAGCCGCTGACCACCAGAGGGCTTCAAATTTATGAGATCTAGCCCCTGTAGCGTACGCTGGGCCAAAATGTATCGTTGACTAGCACTGAAACATTGATTAATCAGTAGCTGTTGGATTTTAGACTGTTGGCGAAACTGCTTTTGGATGCCTTCATAGATAGATTCCCACAGTCGAGGAACGCTGCCCATGAACTGAGGCTTATAAACCTGCAGATCCTTCTTGACATGGCGGATTGAAGTGTAGATCTGAGTGCAGCCCTGGGATAAAAAGAAATAATCGACGATGCGACCAAAAACGTGCCAACTGGGCAAGATGCTGAGAACGCGATCGCCTGGTTCTGGTTGAAGCACGCTGCGAAGGTGAGTGAGTTGAAAGAGGTAATTCCCGTGACTGAGCATAACCCCTTTGGGTTGGCCTGTGGTCCCAGAGGTGTACATCAGAATAGCTAAGCGGTCTGGGCTGCCAGATACGTCTTTCAGGCCGCTAGCAGCACCCGATGTAAAAATTTGATTAAAGCTCAGCATCTTCACAGACTCTGAAGGTTCTGGCTCTTCATCAGACATGAGGCCCACAAACTTGAGAGGAAGGGAACCCAGGAAAGGTTTCAGCTTGCGCAGGGTCTTAAGATCTTCAACTAGCAGAGCCGTTGAGCCGCTATGTTCAAGGATATAGGCCAATTCCTGTGCATCAGCTTGGGAACTGCGGACCACGTTGACGGCCCCTGCCATGAGACTACCCTGATCGGCAATCAGCCAGCGAGGACTATTGTCAGCCACGATGGAGATGCGATCACCGGGTTCTACCCCGAGAGCCTGCAAACCTGCTGCAAAGCCATGAAGCTGCTGATTAAGCTCTGCAAAGGTGAGACTAACTTCGGGTTGCCGGTGCGGATCTCTAAGGGCCACCGTTTCCCCGAAATGACGAGCCGCGATGGGCCAAACATCAGCAATGGACGTAATGGCGGTGTAGTCAGCTACGCCGGGGGACAGGACCTCGCTATTAGACATATTTGTTCCTCTCTACAACCCAAGCACTCTCACAATTCTCTCTCAAAACGTGAGCGCTGTGTAAGGAGCAGCTCTTCAGTAGATATTTACAGCACTAGGCCGCAACCAACTGCCGCAAGACATGGTGCAGGATACCGCCGTTATTGTAGTACTCCACCTCATCTAAGGTATCAATCCGGCACAGGAGGTCAGTCTCTTCCGTAGAACCATCGGCACGATGAATCACTAAGGTCACTATCATTCCAGGCTGGATGCCGTTGCTGAGGCCCGTAAGGTCAAATGTTTCAGTACCATCTAGCTTCAGGGTCTTCCGGCTAACGCCGTCTGGGAACAGTAGAGGTAGAACGCCCATGCCCACCAAGTTAGAGCGGTGAATACGTTCATAGCTCTCGGCCACTACGGCCTTAACGCCCAGTAGCCGAACGCCCTTTGCTGCCCAATCCCGAGATGAACCCGTGCCGTATTCTTTACCCGCAATCACAATTAGCGGCGTGTCTTCCGCCTGATACTTCATTGCTGCATCGTATATCGACATCTGTTCACCAGCAGGCATGTATTTTGTAATACCGCCCGAGGTACCCGGTGCCATCTCATTTTTGAGCCGAATATTGGCAAAGGTCCCGCGCATCATCACTTCATGGTTGCCGCGTCGTGAACCAAAGGAGTTAAAGTCGGTGGCGCTCACCTGGTTATCGACAAGGTAACTGCCTGCGGGACTATCTTGCTTAATGGCTCCGGCAGGAGAGATGTGATCTGTAGTGATGCTGTCACCCAGCAGGGCTAGTGGTCTAGCGTCCTTAATATCGGCGGAGCTGCTCTGACTTTTGGCCCCCATCCCCTCAAAGAAGGGTGGGTTTTGGACATAGGTGCTAGAGGTATTCCAGCTATAGGTCTGGCTGTCTTCTGCTTTGATTTTTTGCCATTCTTGGTCGCCCGTAAACACATTGCTATAGCGACTGCGGAACATCTCAGGTGTGAGGGCAACCTGCAGCGTATCTCGAATCTCTTGACTCGTCGGCCAGATGTCTTTGAGATACACCGGATTGCCTTCCGTATCGTTGCCCAATGGCTCTGTGCGAAGGTCGATGGAGAAGTTCCCGGCCAGCGCATAGGCGACGACCAACGGTGGAGACGCCAGATAATTGCCGCGAGTGTGGGGACTGACTCGACCTTCAAAGTTGCGGTTTCCAGAGAGGACCGCGCAGGTAACTAGCTCCTGCTCTTCAATGGCCTTGATGATGGGAGTAGGTAGAGGGCCAGAGTTACCAATACAGGTGGTGCAGCCATAACCCACTAGGTTGAAGCCTAGGGCGTCTAGCTCTGCCTGCAGACCAGCATTCACAAGATAGTCGGTTACAACTTGACTGCCTGGAGCCAGCGAAGTCTTGACCCACGGCTTAACGGTTAAGCCTTTCTCTCGAGCTTTGCGAGCTACCAATCCTGCCCCCAACATCACGGAAGGGTTGGAGGTATTGGTGCAGCTTGTAATTGCAGCAATGACGACTGCACCATCTCTGAGCTCATAGTCGGCCCCTTCTACCGGAACTGAACGACTTTGAGAGAACTCTAGATTGCTAAATCCAGGGAAGTCCTTTGTTTTAAATTGCTCAGCTGCGTTGGAAAGCAGCACCCTATCTTGTGGGCGTTTGGGACCAGCCATTGACGGTTCCACAGTGGTTAGATCAAGCTGCAAATTCGTTGTGAAGATAGGATCAGGACTGTCGGTATTTCGCCACATGCCTTGAGCTTTGGCATAGGCTTCTACTAAAGCAACCCGATCAGGTTCTCGGCCTGTGAACTTCAGATAGTTAATTGTTTCAGCATCGATAGGAAAGAATCCACAGGTGGCTCCGTACTCGGGAGCCATGTTGCTGATGGTGGCCCGGTCGGCCAATGTTAGATGATCAAGACCGGCGCCATAAAATTCGACGAACTTTCCAACGACACCTTGCGATCGCAACATCTCCGTCACGGTCAGCACTAGATCTGTCGCCGTAGCTCCTTCAGGAAGCTGCCCAGTCAACTTCACACCCACCACTTCCGGAATCAGCATCGAGATGGGTTGGCCTAGCATGGCGGCTTCAGCCTCAATACCACCTACGCCCCAGCCCAAAACAGACAGGCCATTCACCATCGTAGTGTGGCTATCGGTGCCCACTAACGTGTCAGGGTAGGCAACGGTTTCGCCATCTACGTCCTTAATCCAAACCACTTGAGATAGATTCTCTAGGTTGACCTGATGACAAATGCCAGTCCCCGGCGGCACCACCCGGAAGTTATCAAAGGCTTGCTGACCCCAGCGTAAAAAGGCATAGCGCTCGTAGTTACGCTCAAATTCGCGCTCAACGTTTTTGGCAAAAGCATCGGCACTACCAGAAGCATCCACCATTACAGAGTGGTCAATCACCAGATCGACAGCAGAAAGGGGGTTAATGGCCTCGGGGTTACCGCCCAATGAAACCATGGCATCGCGCATGGCGGCGAGATCCACTACGGCTGGAACACCTGTAAAATCCTGCATCAGTACGCGGGCAGGGCGGTAGGCAATTTCTCGCTTGGAGGTTTGAGTTTTCAGCCAATCAGCAATGGAGCGCACATCGTCTGCCGTGACGGTGCGATTGTCTTCGTAACGCAGCAGATTCTCTAGCAGTACCTTGAGGCTATAGGGAAGGCGGCTGACATCCCCCAAGGTTTGCGCGGCGGCCGGCAAGCTATAGATTTCGTAGGTCTTGTCAGCAACGGTGAGGGTTTGTTTGGCGTTGAAGCTACTCAAGAACGGTTCTCCAATTGAGGTATATACACCCTAGCGCGTGCGCTGAAGTCTAGTCCAGCATTAGAGTCTTCGAGGTTTTAAGTAAGCAATACTGCGATTTCGAAAAATAAGCGGTGAAAGATTGAGAAAGCTAGGTTCAGTTACTCTGCCACGAAGATTGGCACCGCTAGAGTATTTAAAAATACTGAAT
The DNA here is from genome assembly GCF_003231495.1 of Acaryochloris thomasi RCC1774. Taxonomy (NCBI): domain Bacteria; kingdom Bacillati; phylum Cyanobacteriota; class Cyanophyceae; order Acaryochloridales; family Acaryochloridaceae; genus Acaryochloris; species Acaryochloris thomasi. The sequence goes on along the minus strand of NZ_PQWO01000003.1, from coordinate 293,956 downwards.
TATTAATTTGGCTAAGCGATTTGAGAGGCCAAAGACTGGACGTAATTTGTCCTCTCATAACTGAGCTCTCAAAATCATTTAGAATTTGTAAAGAAATGTAAGCCTAGTCCACCGAGGTTTTGAGATGAGTCTGGCCGAAGCGCGCTCCGTTGAAGTGTCCTCTGAAAATGAGCAAGAGGTCTTTCAATGGACAAAGCAGTGGTACCCATTGGCTGTGACTGAGCTACTGGACCCAAAGAAACCTCATGCAGTGCAGCTTTTAGGAAAAGACTTGGTGTTGTGGCGCGATGGGGATAAGCAATGGCACTGCTTTGAAGATGCCTGCCCTCACCGTTTGGTACCTCTCTCAGAAGGTCGAGTGGAGGACGACGGCACTTTACTCTGTGCTTACCATGCTTGGCGATTTGATGGAGCCGGAAACTGCGTTAGCATCCCTCAATCAAAGGATGCAGCGACGGAAGAGAAGCACAAGGCAAACCCGAAGGCATGTGCGATCGCATATCCAACACAAGAGCGTCAGGGGCTGCTGTGGATCTGGGCTGAATCAGGCGCAGAAGCATACCTAGAAAGCCAGATGCGTGAGCCTCGCATTATTCCAGAGCTTGAAGATGATTCAGGCCGAGTTAAAAAGCTGTTCTGGTACGTTCGGGACTTGCCCTACGGCTGGGACTCTTTCATTGAGAACGTCATCGACCCTGCCCACGTCACCGTGTCCCACCACGGCATTATGGGCAAACGAGAAGATGCGCGCTACGTGGAGATGTCTCGCGTCAAAGAAGTCTCTGCCCAAGAAGGACTGTCCTTCAAGGTTGGCCCGACCCCTGACGTGATTGCGCAGACGGTCCAAGACTTTCAGCCCCCTTGTTTAGTCCACATTGGCTCGCAGTATAAAGATGGCGGCAAGTTTATTTTGGCTCTCTATGCAAGCCCCACTCGTCCGGGCTGGTGTCGCCAAGTTGGGTGTCAGGTGTTAGTCAAAAATGAAGCGGGCCAGTTGCCGTCGGGCTTGGGATTCTACGGGCTACCCATGCCACAGTGGTTAGGCCATGCCCTCACATCGCTGTTTATGCATCAAGACTTGGTGTTCTTGCACTATCAAGAAAAGATCATTGCGCGTCGGTCAGAAGAATGGCTCGATCAGGTTTATACACCAAATCCCCAAGACAAGGCGATTATCGCCTTTCGCAAGTGGCTGCAGTACAAAGCTGGAGGCGGCATTCCCTGGGCCTGTGACCCAGAGCTACCACCTGCTGAGCGCGATAAGCAGGTTTTGTTCGATGTTTGGTCAACCCATACAAAAGACTGCCAGGTCTGTCGCCAAGCGTTGAAAAATATTCAGCGGGTGACGGTGGTGGCTTACGTTGCGGCGATCATCTGCTTTGGCGTTGGGATTTTGGTGGATGCTCGGGCGATTCGTGCGACAAGTCAGCTATGGGTGATGCCGTCTGTTGGTTTTTGGGTCGCGATCGCATCCTCCATTCTCTTGGCTGGGGGGGGATATTTGCTGCAGAAATTCAGCCGTTTGTTTTACGTCTACGAATTTGAACACGCCCACAACGACTAAAGAACCAGCAAATCTCACCCTAAAAACAGCCCAGACAAATTGCCTCTACAATTGAGTTAGATAAATAGGTCAAACTGTGGGTGATAAACCGTTATTGAAGCCTCCGGGCAAATGGATTGTGGGCGGAGCCATTCTTGTGGCCTTAACAACGGCTGCCGTAGGCATCGCCCGAGTTGCTCAGCTCCAGCCAGGCGAAGAGGCCTCAGCAGAAGGTCAGCAAGCTTCTGAGACCGGTGGCCGACTTGTGACGGCTCTGGGGCGCGTAGAACCCGAAGGTGAAATCATCAAAATCGGCGCTCCCGCAGGCGAACGTATTCTGCGGATGCTGGTGCAAGACGGCCAAGAGGTGAAGCAGGGACAGGCCATTGCTTACCTAGAGAGCTACCCTGAGCAACTGGCTGAACGGGATCTCGCCAAAAGCCAGCTACAGGAAGCCAAAGCGCTGCTCGCCAGCGAACAGCAGTTAGGACAGGTACAGGTACAGGAGGCCCAAACGCGACAGGCCCAGGTGAGCCAGCCTAAGGCCGAGCAGATGCGTGCCCAAGCTGCCACCGTAGAGCGCTTAAAAGCTGAACTAACGCTGGCCCAAAAAGATTATCAACGTTTTCAGTACCTGCAGGAGCGAGGGGCAATTTCTGCCAAAGAACTCGACGATCGCGCCTTGGCCCTCCGGAGCAGACAAGAAGAGCTAAACAACGCCGCCGCCACCTTTGCTCAACTCAGACAGCAGCTCCAGACTGATTTCGCCAACGCCACCACCCAAGTGGACATGGCACGGGCCGGTACCATCAAATCCCAAGTGCAAACACAGGTTGCCTCTAGAATTCGGGAGCTAGAGGTTGCCAACGCCCGCCTTGCGCGTACCATCATTGCCGCTCCGCAAAACGGACAAATTCTTAAAGTGCTGCTGCGAGAAGGTGAAGCCGTTCCTCTCGGCGGGAGTCAGGGTGGTTCTGACGGGGATCCTACCATTGTAGAAATGGGCAACACCAGCCGCATGGTTGTGGTGGCAGAGGTCTACGAAACAGATATTCGGCACGTCAAGGTCGGTCAATCTGCAATGGTGACCAGTCCTGCCTTTGATGGTGAGCTGTATGGGGTCGTCAAGCAGGTCGGGCTACGAATTGGTAAAAATGACGTCCTCGATACGGATCCGGCTGCCAATACTGATTCTCGGGTCATTGAGGTCAAAATTGGCCTTGCCAACGGCTCACCTGTGGCACAACTGACGAACCTGCAGGTTGACGTTGTTATTCGCCCTCAGGGCTAAACATGCTCTTAATGATCTTTGCGATTCCGCTAGCTTGGCTGCAGCTCGTCCGAGAAAAAGCTCGACTCGTCATTGCTTTAGCAGGCATCGCCTTTGCTGTCATTCTGATGATGCTGCAGCTTGGCTTTCAAGACGCGCTCTTTGAATCATCTGTAACGCTACATCGGCGCTTGAAAACCGACATCGTGTTGATTAATCCCCAATCAACGGCATTGATTGCCATGAAGAGCTTTGCCCGTAGTCGCCTTTACCAAGCTCAGGGGATCGCCGGGGTTGAGTCTGTGATCCCTATTTACTTAGACTTTGGCTTTTGGAAAAATCCTGAGACCCGTGAGACCCGGCAAATTTTGGCCCTTGCGTTTGATCCAGATGTATCTGTGTTAGACCTGCCAGAGGTAGAAGCCCTGCAGAATAAGGTCAAAGTCCCAGACGTCGTTCTATTTGATCAGGCCTCACGGGAAGAGTTTGGGCCGATCGCCGCTGAGTTTAGGCAGGGGAAGCGGGTCACAACCGAGGTCTCTAGTCGTGAAGTTCGGGTGGGGGGATTATTTACGCTGGGAGCCTCCTTTGCTGCCGACGGTAATTTGATCACCAGCGATCTCAATTTTCTGCGGATTTTTGATCAGCGTCCTCCAGGGCTCATTGATGTGGGCCTTATTCGGACGCAGCCAGAAGCGGATATTGAGAGCGTGATTCAGCGGCTACAAACAACCCTTCCCGATGATGTCATTGTTCTTTCTAAGGAGGGTTTTACTGAATTTGAGCAGGCTTATTGGCGCAGCAGCACCGCCATTGGCTTTATTTTTACCCTCGGGACGATGATGGGCTTTATTGTGGGCATCGTGATTGTGTACCAGATTTTATACACTGATGTTTCGAACCACCTGCCAGAATATGCAACTCTCAAAGCAATGGGATACAAAAGCACATTCCTGTTTTCTGTGGTGATACAGGAAGCGTTAATTCTGTCCGTACTAGGCTACCTGCCGGGGTTTGGCCTGTCTTGGCTGCTCTATGGCCTGACGCGCAGTGCCACAGCTCTACCACTCACAATGGTGACCAGTCGCGCTTTACTGGTCTTTACTCTAACCTTAGTAATGTGTTTGTTGTCAGGTGCGATCGCAATGCGAAAAGTCCAGGCTGCTGACCCTGCGGATATCTTCTAGCTCACCCATGATCTCTGAACCCGTGATCGCCATTGATAACGTCAACCATTCTTTCGGCAAAGGACGACTCCGCAAGCAGATTCTGTTTGAGATCTGTGCTGAAATTCATGCGGGCGAAGTGGTGATCATGACTGGCCCCTCAGGATCGGGAAAAACCACGCTGCTGACGCTGATGGGAGCACTGCGCTCCACTCAAGAAGGCAGCCTCAAAGTTCTAGGACAAGAGCTACAGCGCACCGGAACAAATAAGTTAGTCAAGGTGCGCCGCAACATTGGCTATATTTTTCAGTCCCACAATCTGCTGCATTCGTTAACGGCGCGTCAGAACGTCCAGATGTCTTTAGATTTGCATCCCGAGATTTCAGGAACGCAAGCAGTGCAGCAAAGCTCCGAAATGCTGGAAGCTGTGGGGCTAAAGGACTGGAGAGATTATTTCCCGCAGGAGCTATCGGGGGGACAGAAGCAACGGGTTGCCATAGCCCGTGCCCTCGTCAGCCAACCCAAGATCGTCCTCGCCGATGAACCCACCGCAGCCTTAGATAAACACACAGGCCGAGATGTCGTGGAACTGATGCAAAAGCTAGCCAAGCAGCAGGGCTGCACCATCATCATCGTCACCCATGACAACCGAATTTTAGACGTGGCCGATCGCCTGATCCACATGGAAGACGGTCGCCTACGTTCCGTTGAAAAGGCAATTGTCTGAAGAGTGATTTGGGGAACCTTCACGCGGACAGCTCAATTCTGTACAATAGCGGCTTACAGATAAATCTAAATCGCCAGCGGCGTGAAAGAGGTTGCTGCCTCCTTGCCAGCTCAGCCTTACTGAACACACACTACAGACTTAAATCATGCCTAAGGTTCTCGTTTCCGATCCCATTGACCCCGTCGGTATTGAACTGCTGGGTCAAGTGGCCCAAGTCGATGTTCAAACTGACCTCACCCCCGAACAACTGATTCAGGTCATTCCCAACTACGATGCTCTGATGATCCGTTCGGGAACTAAAGTCACCCCCGAAGTTATTGAAGCCGGTAAGCTCCTCAAAATTATTGGTCGGGCCGGGGTTGGCGTCGATAACGTTGATATTCCCTCCGCCACCCGCAAGGGAATTGTGGTGGTCAACTCCCCTGAAGGCAACACCATTGCTGCGGCTGAACACGCACTTACCATGATGCTGGCCCTCTCTCGCCACGTCCCCAAGGCCAACGTCTCCCTCAAAGCAGGCAAGTGGGAACGCAAAAAGTTCACGGGTGTTGAAGTTTACAAAAAAACGCTCGGCATTGTGGGCCTCGGTAAAATTGGCTCCCATGTGGCGAAGGTCGCACGGGCCATGGGCATGCAGTTGCTCGCCTACGATCCGTTTTTATCCCAAGAGCGAGCGGAGCAGCTAGGCTGCAAACTGGTGGAGCTGGATTTTCTGTTTAGCGAAGCCGATTACATCACTCTTCACATCCCTAAAACGCCAGAGACTTACCACCTCATTAACGCTGAGACCCTGGCAAAGATGAAGTCCACCGCCCGGATCGTCAACTGTGCCCGAGGCGGCATTATTGATGAAGCCGCTTTGGCAAAGGCTATAGATGAGGGGCAAATCGCAGGAGCAGCCTTAGATGTATTTGAGAACGAACCCCTCGGCGAATCTCCTCTCTCTGCGGTAGAAGGCGATCTAATTCTGACTCCCCACTTGGGTGCTTCCACCGAAGAAGCGCAAACTAATGTGGCAGTAGACGTAGCCGAGCAAATTCGAGACGTGCTGTTGGGGCTACCGGCCCGCTCCGCCGTCAATATTCCTGGACTGCGGCCCGAGGTTCTAGAGAAGCTACAGCCTTATATGCTGCTGGCTGAGACTCTCGGTAACCTAGTGGGGCAACTGGCTGGAGGTCGCATCGAGTCCCTCGATATCCGCCTGCAGGGCGAGTTGGCAAACAACGAAAGCGATCCGATTGTGATTGCGGCACTGAAGGGGCTTCTGTCTCCGGCCCTGCAGGAGCGCGTCAACTACGTCAACGCTGGCATTGAAGCAAAAGAGCGCGGCATTCGAGTGATTGAAACCCGTGATGCGGCGGCCCGAGACTATGCTGGCTCCATTCACCTTGAGGCCAAGGGACCGCTGGAAACGCGATCGGTCACGGGGGCATTGCTGGGCGACAACGAGATTCGGATTACAGATATTGATGACTTCCCGGTTAACGTCGCCCCGGCCAACCATATGCTGATTACCCTGCACCGAGATATGCCGGGGATTATCGGCCAGATCGGTTCCCAACTGGGGGGCTTCAACGTCAATATTGCCAGTATGCAGGTGGGCCGCAAGATGGTGCGCGGTGATGCGGTCATGGTCCTCAGCTTAGATGATCTGCCTCCAGAGGGTGTCGTTGCAGAAATCAATAAAACTGAGGGCATTCGTGATTCTTACATCGTGACGCTCCAGTGACGCAATGGTGGGAAATCTCGGTCACGGCTGATCCGCTTCTAGACGACCCAATTTGCTGGCGGTTGCAAGAGCAAGGCTGCTTAGGCACTGCCAGCCAACAAACGGATCAGTCCTTTATGGTGCGGGGCTACCTACCCGAGAGTCAGGCTCCTGATCTAGAACAGATTGCCGCTATGCTGCGTCAGGATGTGGCAGAGATGGGGTGTGGCGACTTGACCGTAACCTGGCAGATTGTCCCGGAGGAGGACTGGGCCAAAAGCTGGAAAGCCCACTGGCACCCAGAAGAGATCGGTGATCGTTTGCTGATCCATCCCGCGTGGTTACCGCTGCCAGACACAGATCGACTGGTGGTAACGCTCAACCCAGGCGTGGCTTTTGGAACTGGCGCTCATGCCACGACGCAGCTCTGCTTAAGGGCATTGGAGTCACAGTCGGCAGAAACCCTGGCCGATCTTGGGTGTGGCTCAGGCATCTTATCGATCGCGGCGGCTCTGCTGGGCGTGCAGCGAGTGTATGGTGTCGATACCGATCCGCTGGCCGTCGATGCCGCACGGGAAAGTCGTAACCTTAATGGCATAGCTGCCGATCGCATTCAGTTTGATCTCGGCAGTATTGAGCAGGTGATTGCGACAGATCAGCTTGTCGATGGCTTTGTCTGCAATATTTTGGCAGAGGTGATTGTGCAGCTCATGCCTCAGTTTAGGTCTATTGTGCGGCCCGGTGCCTGGGGACTCTTGAGCGGCCTTTTGGTGAGTCAAGCCGCAATGATTACCGATGCTCTATCTGAACACGGCTGGCAGGTTATGGAGATGACACAGCAAGAGGACTGGTGCTGCCTTCAGATTCGCTAGTCTTTAGCAGTGCAGCATTCTATGAATCTGATAAATGCTGAATGGTTTGCAGAGCGGTGACAAAAGCAGCCGTTGCGGCCTCATCCCAACTGCCTTCAGCGCGACGCCCGTGGTGCAGCATAAAGCTGAGCTGAAACTTCGGGGGATAGCCGTGAACCTGTATCCAGAGCAGATCGCTTGTGGCTTCGCAGGCAATGGCCTCTGAGTCCATCAGTTCTGACTGCATCTGCGCGAGGGTTTCCAGTAGCTCCGATAATAACCGGCTGAAGTCATCAAACTCAGGCCCCGTCAATTCGACAGCCCAATCATTAGCCCCGACTAAGGCGCGAAAGTCGTTTGCGTCAGGATTCCAGCCCAGCCGCCAGCCCTCTCCCTGCTGCAGTTGTTGAGGCACTTACTGCGGCAGCAGGAGGCGAGATGCGCCTGTGGGTTGAGGAGAAGTGGCAGGAGGCGTGACCCGCAACAGATCTGCATCTTGAGACGGCTGTGGGCGAGGTTGCGGCGCAGCGTTTTCTGATGTGGCAGGAGCTGGAGGCGATTCGGCGGGGGCAGTCACGGTCCCTGCTGTATGGAGATCCACGAGCGCCTGAATGAGATCCGCGCGCTGCTGGCGATTGAAGGACTGAATGATGGCTTGGTCCTGCTCCATCGGACTAGATTTAAGATAGGCATGGCCGGGATACTTTTTCTCAACGAGGTATTCGTTGAGGCCCAGGTAATCAGCAAACGTAAACTTCCAGTCTAGGCGGAACTGCGGTGATCGTCCCTTGGTGAGGGTGTGGTATTCGATCAGTCGGCTCACCAATGTGCTGCTTTCGACAGCTTTACGGCTGCGCTTACGGATATATTGATTTTCCAGCGGCAGCTCAGGCTGCTGTTGATATACCTGAGCTGCGACTTCTCTAGGATCAATTCGTTGAGCAGCGGCAGAGTCGATGGAAAGTAATGATCGATGGCCGGTCCCTAGAATAATAGTGAGAGTCGTTGCGATCGCAACCCCAATAAACCACCATTTTTTCATTGCTATTCGCCGATAATCTCAGGCTGCGTCAGTTCATCTGCCATCTCTACAATGGTCTGCATCACAGTTTTAAGACCCGAATCTTCAAAATCTTCTAGATGCTCTCGTCGTCGCCGCTTCTTCGCACGGGTTGCAACCTGAACCGTAATTTTGTACCGATTTGATGCGCCTCCGATTAGCTCTTCGGCCCGACGCATGATGTGGGTCGTATCAATACTGTTGCGCTTTTGCATTAGGGTGCTTCGTGAGACATTAAAGAGAGTTATGCATTAATAGTCTACCAACAACACACCAAATTTTGTGTGATGGAGCTGTTTGCATCAGTCCTAACTCACCGCTCCACAGCAGCACAACCAGCATGAACGCATCCTTACTCATCAACGAAAACCACCGCATTCAAACCCAGCAGCTCGACGTTCCCCCGCGCCTTCTTCTGGGCCCAGGACCATCCAACGCCCATCCTCGCGTTCTCCAGGCTTTGGGCATGCGCCAGATCGGCCATCTTGACCCTCAATTCATCGAGCTGATGAATGAAATCCAAAGTCTCCTTAAATATGCGTGGCAAACCGATAACCCCTTGACCATTCCCGTGAGCGCCACCGGCAGCGCCGCCATGGAGGGCACGCTTGCCAACACAATCGAAGCAGGGGATGTGGTCCTGGTCGGCATCAACGGATACTTCGGTCATCGCTTAGTTGATATGGCCGGTCGCTACGGAGCCGACGTTCGCAAGCTCACAAAACCCTGGGGAGAAGTCTTCAATCTTGATGAGCTTAGAGCAGGACTGGAAGAACACCGTCCCGCCATCTTGGCCCTAGTCCACGCCGAAACCTCCACCGGAGCCTGTCAGCCTCTCGAAGACGTGGGTGACCTCTGCCGTGAGTACGATTGTCTACTGCTCGCAGATACGGTCACGAGCCTAGGCGGTGTTCCCCTCTTACTAGACGAATGGGGCGTTGATATGGCCTATAGCGGCAGTCAAAAGTGCCTAAGCTGTCCTCCCGGCATTGCCCCGTTCACCCTCGGCCCCCGTGCCGTGAACAAGCTATCTCAACGAAAAACACCAGTGCCGAACTGGTATCTCGACATGGCCCTGGTGGCCCAGTATTGGGGAACAGAGCGCACCTACCATCACACCGCTCCCATCAACATGAACTATGCGCTTCGGGAGGCCCTCCGGCTAGTCGCAGATGAAGGATTAGAGGCCCGATGGGCCAGACACCGCCACACAGCAGAGCTATTCTGGGAAGGGCTAGCAGAGATGGGTATCAAATGTCACGTTGAGGCTCAATATCGTCTGCCGTCGCTGACAACGGTGTGCATTCCAGAAGGTATTGATGGCAAAGCCGTCACCCGTCAGCTTCTAGCAAATTACAATATTGAGATCGGCAACGGCCTAGGTGAACTCGCAGGTAAAGCCTGGCGCGTCGGCCTCATGGGCTTCAACAGTCGCCCTGAGAATGTGACGCTGTTGCTCACGGCCCTAAAAGAAGTTTTGGCCAAGGAAGGTTACAGCGCTTCCTAGGAATTCTGCTCTATCTCGCAACCTTGACCTAGAGGTAGAAAAGCACCATCGGTTCAAAAAACGATGGTGCTTTCAAGGCAACTTGAACCCAGCTCAGCATTCACGCACAGTCATGCATATTGCAGAGCCGTCGTCGGGCAAACGACCGGTTCAAGGTATGACTGATTGGCCCTCAATAACTGGGTTGCTTTCTCTTGAGTGACGGGTCTCGAGAAGAGGTATCCTTGTCCCTTGCTACAGGAAAGTTGCCGTAGTCGATCACACTGTTCATTGGTTTCAATCCCCTCAGCAACGACACTCAAGCCCAAATCGGTGGACAAGTTAATAATCGCCTGCACAATCGACCAGTGGTTCTGTTGGCGAGCGGCCTGTAGCAAAAAGGAACGATCCACCTTCAGCGTATCGAGCGGAAATGAATGCAGTCTACTGAGCGAAGAATACCCAGTACCAAAGTCATCAATGCTCAATTTGCATCCCAAAGCTCGCAGATGCTCTAAGCTGCTCACCACCGTTTGCGTATTGGTCAGAATGATATCTTCAGTAATTTCTAGCTGTAGATGGTGCGGCGATAGACCACTACGGTGCAGAGCCTGCTGCGTTTGCTCGATAAAAGATTTTTGAGCCAAGCGGCGACCCGATACATTAACGCTCACCGTTCCTAGTTGTTGACTGAGCCCTTGCGTATTCCACCACTGAAACTGCTGACAGGCTGATTGCAGCACCCAAGTATCGATCTCAGCAATTAAATCGGTTCGTTCCGCGACGGGCATGAACTCTCCAGGTACCAGAAGACCTCGCCGAGGATGCTTCCAACGCACTAACGCTTCAAAACCACAGATCTTTCCGGTCTTTAAACGCACAATGGGCTGATAGAACAAACAGAGTTCCTGTTGAGCAACCGCACGTCGCAGCTCTGCCTCAAGCTCAAACTCCAGCATTGCCTTGGCCTGCGCACGGTGATCAAAGACAGCGTATCGAGCTTTCCCTTCCTGCTTGGCTCGGTACATCGCAATATCAGCGTCTCGAAGCAAGCTTTCGATATCAGGATAGGCTGTTTTCGTGAGCTGATTTTGGCTAGAGACAATGCCAATACTGCCACTGATGAGACAATCATGTCCTTGCAAAGTATAAGGCTGAGATAATTGCCCTAAGATGCGCTCTGCGATGCGAATGGCGTCCCCAACCTCAGTGATATCTTCCAGAATGATGGCAAATTCATCACCACCCAATCGAGCCAGCGTATCCTCTGGCCGAATACAGTGTTGCAGTTGATGACTCACATGAACCAGCAACTGATCGCCCGCAGAGTGACCTAGCGTATCGTTTACCTGCTTGAAGTGATCAAGGTCGATAAACATCACCATAAACGGACGATCACAATGACGATGAGCACGGGCTAAGGTTTGACGCAGACGCTCCATAAACAATGCCCGATTGGCAAGATGCGTCAGCGAATCACTGTAGGCTAATTGCTGTAGAGTTACCTCTGATTCCTTTTGCTGAGTCACGTCTCGTAAAGAAGCAAGATAGGCTTTCTTCCCCTCCCAGGTCAGCTCCACCACACGTAGTTCAGCATTTTTGGATTTTTCAGGGGATCCTGGGATTTCCACCTCAACCATATGATTGGGGACCAAGGGAACCCCAAAGCACTCTTGAACCATCTCAGAGGCAGGCTGTCCTAGAAGCTTGGCCGCGGCCGCGTTAGCAAATTGAATAGTGCCGTTCTCATCCAAGATCAGGATGCCGTCTATATTCCGCTCAATTAGGTTGCGCAGCTCGTGATCGCTCCGTCGTAATGCTTGATTTTGGGATTCAATCTGCGTATGCAAATGATGTCGTTCAATTGCGTACCGAATCGTTCGCCCTAATAAATTGCAGTCGAAGTTTCCTTTTGTGAGATAGTCTTGAGCACCTTCTCGGAGTGCACAGACCGCTAACGACTCATCTTGCAGCCCAGTCAAGATAACAATTGGTATATCTCGACAGTGGTCATAGAGTCTTCGAAAAGTGGGAAGCCCCTCCCCGCCATCTTGCAAGAACAAGTCTAATAAAACAACATCGACATCATCCTGCTTTAAGCAGCTCAAGCCCTCTGACAGACTATGAGCCGCTTGAAGTTCAAACCGAAGCTGTGGGTGGCCAGACAAGTACGTCGACAGGAGCTTAATATCGACGGGGTCGTCATCAATTACTAGAAGCTTAATAGAACCTGTAGGCATAACTCAATGTCAGACGCTGTAGGTATCGGCAAATTAGGAAATTAAATTCTACGATCTAACATCCATGCTTTATTTAGCCCGCCTCAACGATAAAACGATCATTTCTCCAACAAGAATATATTTTATTTAGGAAGAAAATCTACCCAACAAATACATAGCACTTATTTGCCGTTACGAGGTCAAAGAAAATGTATAAGAACATGCTTGAAAAGTATGAGAACACGTATAAGAAACTTGTTGGATAAAGAATAAAGGAATAAATTGATAAGGTGAGACAGGTTAAATTAGCACAAGCTTTCAAAGCTTCTCTCATTAGCTCAAGAGAGTCATCGGGCCTTAGTCTCGATAGTTGAAATTACCTGGAGTCGAAAAAGAATCTGCCATCGCAGATTCAAGCTAAGAGGTAACGCTGCTTCGCATTCCATTGATGTGGGTGTGAAAATACATCTCGGCGAGAGATCGTAATCGTGACTCTATTTGGAGCTGAAAAGATGCACCGCCGCAAAGCTATAGGAAAATTGTAACTTGGTTAAACGTGCTACAGCATCTATTCGCAGAAGCAACTATACCCATTAGCCCGACAGTATAGTGCGCAAAAGAGTAGGAGATTTAGCACACAAAGCTCCACCGTTCTTCTAGGAGCGCAGAAATCATAGAGGGTTAGAAAGTAGTTCCAGCATTACGACCATCTTGTACAGATGCAGCCCTTATCAATCAATGAGCAGAAGGTTCACTAAAGAGCTGACTCATTCTATCTAATTCACCCTGATTCATATAGGAAAAGTTGCCAGAAAGGATGCCATTGATGTTGCGAAGCGGCTTACCGATATGGGCGCCGCTTCCATCAATCCGAAACTCCCGAATATCCTTCACATGCATGGAACCTCGCATTTTCAGCACCGTCATCCCGCGACGCATCTCACCGAACATCTCCACATACCGCAACAAAATAATGGAGTCCGTAATGGTAGAAATATGTGCCTCTGTTACCGAGGTGCCTCCTAACAAATTGGCGGTGGTCGCAGTGAATAAACCAGCGGTCTTCTGGGCCTTGATAAACGAAGTCAGGCTAATCACGAACTCTCTAAAGCCTTTTTCCGTCGAAACCCGTTCCAGTGCAGAAAGACTATCAACGGCGACACGATTGGGTTTATAAGCCTCCATGACTTCTTTCATCCGGATCAGGTGATCTTCTAATCCAGTCGATTCAGGGTAGCGGCAAACTATTTTCAGCAGACCGGCTTCTTCCATTGCATCAAAATCGACGCCCCAGCCGGTTGCATTACGATTAAGCTGATCGCGACTTTCTTCAAAGGCAAATAACAGGCAGCGCTCGTCATTTTTGAAGCCGCCATCCAAAAACTGAGTCACCAGGAGTGTTTTACCGGTGCCTGTTGGTCCTGACACCAAAATCACCGAATCTTGGAAAAAGCCACCGTTGCACAGGTCATCTAACTCCAATATCCCTGACGTAATCCTCTCATCAGTAGACGTTTGGGTCAGCTCCATCGCAGATAGTGGAATTACGATCAGTCCTTCATCTGGCAAAATTGTGAACGGATACTCACCTTTTTGGTGAGAGGTGCCTCGAAACTTTAGAATCTCTACCGTTCGGCGTCTTTTTTCGGCTTCGAGGGCATTGCGAAGAATAATCACGTCATCCGTCACAAATTCTTCGACGCCAAAACGAGCCACTTCACCATGTTCAGCGGCACGCTCAGCAGTGACGATAGTTGTAACTCCTAGCTCACCTAACGCAAGCGCCAATCGAAAGAGTTCCTCGCGCACTAAAGCTTGATCGGGAATTCGATTAAAAATTGAGCCGAGGGAGTCAAGCACCACTCGTTTCGCCTTGATACTACGAATGGCATACTCAATACGGGCCAGCAGCGGCCCCATGTCATACTCGCCCGTCACCGTTGGTGGTTGATGAGGCTGAGGGGACACATCCACAAACGCCCATTTCTGCTCTGATTCCCATTGCGCAATCGTCCAGCCAAATCCACGCATATTTTTGCGGATCGCCTTGGGCGGTTCTTCGAACGTGATAAACACCCCTGGCTGGTCGCAGTGCACGATGCCTGCAGCCAGAAACTGGGCCGCTAACACTGTTTTTCCGCTGCCTGCGGTCCCAGAGAGTAATGTCACTCGTCCTTGAGGCAGGCCGCCCTCTGCAATAAGGTCTAAACCAGGGATAGCCGTGTGTAGTTTTTCTACACATTCATCAGCCTGGATGTCTGCAAACTTTTGATTGGAACTCATAAACGCCAAATAATTGTAGGAACTTCTGTTGCTAGATTATTGGGGGTGCACGTTCAAACCGACCAATACTTGCTCTTGATCAGATAGATCGCCAATGAGGCGTCTTAGAGGTGGAGGGAGCTGCTTGATCAAAGTAGGCGTTACCAATATCTTTTCTTGCTCTGCTAGGTAAGGTTGCTCAAGCACGTCGATAATTTTGATTTGATACTGGTCTGGAAATTGTGAGTCACATATTTGTGAAAGGTTTGCAATCGCCCTTTCTCCCTTTGGGGTCCGTCCAGTAATATAAAGCGTTAGCAGAATCTTGCTCATGGAAGACACTCGGGATAATAATTTATGGCTTTATTTTGGGCTGATTGACTCTAACACAATAGCGACGGTAGTAAGCGACCAAATATCCCATCAGCTCTAGCACTAGAAAACGAGATTCTTCCAGATAGGCGGTTGTTTTCTCGGAAGGCGAATCAGCGGTCTTCGTTTGAACGGCAGCGGTATGAATTTCAATCACGTCGCGGGGGCCAACTTGATAAAAAGCAAGGTTTTCTGCCACAGCCTGAAGCTGGTCAGAAAGCGAGCTACCGAGCTGAAACATACGCTTTTCTAAGGCTAGATCCATCAATCGGCCATACTGCTGAACCATTTGCTGAAACTCATCAGGGAAACTGGCTTTGAGCGAGGCTGAGTTATACAACATCGCAGTAACAGTGCTTTGCTGGGTGGGTAAAGATTCCAGCAGATATAGGTCACGTTCATTCTGGGTTTGCCGCTCCGTTTGGCCAGCCTGTAATAGGAGCCTGTGCCGCTCAACGGCGTAATGAATAGATCGCAACAGAATCTGGCTATTGACCTGGTCTTTTGTTAAATAGTCTTGAGCACCTAAGCGGACAGCCTGCAATGATAGATCTTGATCACTGAGGCCACTGAGAATCACAACGGGTACTGTAGGCGCAAAACCCTGAATTTTTCTAAAGGTGTCTAATCCTCTACTATCTGGTAGGGATAAATCCAAGAGAATTAGGTCAAAACGTTGCGATTCTAACTGTTGTTTCGCATCCCGAAGCCATTGACAGACAACAACTTCAATGACTTCCGATTCCATTGGCTCAAGGTACGCTTCCAGTAGCTCGAGGTCACCAGTGTCATCCTCAATGATTAATAGCTTGATGGGTTCCATAATGGGGGCCGTAGTCATGGCAAAAGCCTGGATGAGCTGACATTTCTATCTCAGATAAACTGAAAGAGAAGCATATCAAGATTTACCATTTGTTGTTTTTTTTAGGTATTCTTATCTATCGCATCGCAATTAACTTTTGATTTTATTTAAAGATATTCTACCGATTAAGTCTAATACAGTATATTTTTTTCTTTAGAGAGTAAAAATCTGGATTTGATCAGGTGTTATTCCAGCTTGCTTTTTTCTAAAAGCTGGTTCTGCTGCATTGGCTGGTGACTCGACATTTCAGATAGTTGAACACGGATGGACGCTACTTCTGCATCCATAACTAATAAAGTTGTTTTCAATAGCCTAAGCTCTTAGATTGTGAGGCTCTGCTTACACCATGAGCCTTAGACCCTCTCGATTTTTACGGATGCAGGCAATTCGCAGTTTGTGTTCAAAGCAGAATTTTTGATCATCTGTCACCATACATTGAGAGAATATTACATAGAATAGAGAAAGTGAGTGGGATCCTTGAGCGTTATCTAGCGATAGATGCTATCCAGGGACCGTCTATTTACCTCTGTTTCTTGATCCTTCAATAATCTGCTCAACACATGAACCTGGCAACCATCCCTTCTGATCTTCAACTCCCTGACTGGTTGCAAAGCTGCATGATTGAGGTTGATGGAGAGGCTGGAAAGAGTCCATCAGACGCACAACTGATCTGCCAGGCTTTTCAATTCGGTTATCAGCTTCATGAGGGGCAGCGCCGAGCATCTGGGGAGCCTTACATTGCTCATCCGGTGGCGGTGGCGGGTCTATTGCGGGAGCTGGGGGGGAGCGGTTCGATGATCGCAGCGGGCTTCTTGCATGATGTTGTTGAAGATACTGACATTACGCTAGAGCAGCTCGAGGAAGATTTCGGGGCTGAGGTGCGGCACCTAGTAGAAGGGGTGACCAAAATCTCAAAGTTCAATTTCTCGACGAAGACGGAGCGGGAAGCTGAAAATTTTCGCCGCATGTTTTTGGCGATGGCCCAAGATATTCGAGTGATTGTGGTTAAGCTAGCGGACCGCCTCCACAATATGCGCACCTTGGAGCATTTACCTCTGGCCAAGCAGCGCCGCATTGCCCAAGAGACGAGAGATGTTTTTGCTCCCCTGGCGAATCGCCTAGGGATTTGGCGCTTTAAATGGGAACTCGAAGATCTGGCTTTCAAGTATCTAGAGTCTGAAGACTATCGAGAGATGCAGACGCTGATCGCAGAAAAGAGAGCGGATCGAGAGGCGCAGATTGAAGATGCGATCGCAACCCTCCAGAGCCGTTTCAGCTCCCTCAACCTCAGTCATTTAGAGATTACGGGTCGCCCCAAACATCTGTACAGCATCCATCAAAAAATGGAGCGGCAGCAAAAGGGTTTCCATCAAATTTTCGACGTCGCCGCCGTCCGAGTAATCGTCAGCACCCACGACGAATGCTATCGCGCCCTAGCCATCGTCCATGACTGCTTCCGACCGATTCCTGGACGCTTCAAAGACTATATTGGCCTCCCCAAGCCCAACCGCTATCAATCCCTCCATACTGTCGTCATTGGCCTAGGGGGACGCCCCGTAGAAGTACAAATCCGTACCCAAGAAATGCACCACATTGCCGAGCTGGGAATTGCCGCCCACTGGAAATACAAAGAATCCGGTAATTCTCGCGGCGGGCAATGGAACGCTGCCGATGAAAAATTCACCTGGCTGCGGCAGCTTTTAGAATGGCAGAGTGACCTCAAAGACGCCCAAGAATTCCTCGATAACGTCAAGGAAGATCTCTTCGACAGCGAAGTCTACATCTTCACTCCCAAGGGAGATCTAGTTGCACTGGGGCGTGGCGCGACCCCCGTTGACTTTGCCTATCGCATTCATACCGAAGTCGGCAATCACTGCTGCGGGGCGCGCGTTAATGGTCGGATGGTTACCCTCGATACCGCCCTCACCAACGGCGACATCGTCGAAGTCATGACCCAAAAAAGCGCCCATCCCAGCCTGGACTGGCTCAACTTTGCCACCTCTACCTCTGCCCGCAATCGCATTCGGCAATGGTACAAGCGATCGCACCGGGATGAGAACATCGACCGGGGTCGCAGCATGTTAGAGAAAGAGCTGGGCAAAAAAGGGTTTGACGCCCTACTTAAATCTGAACCGATGCAGGCGGTTGCCCAGCGCTGTAACTACTCGACCCCAGAAGATCTGCTAGCAGGGCTAGGGTATGGCGAGATCACGCTCAACCTAGTCGTCAATCGCATTCGAGAGACCAATCGAGACGAGCAGGCGAAAAACGGCCATGACCTGGCCACAGAAGCTAAAGATATCAACCTCGTCTCCAGCACTGCAGCCCAACGCCCCGAGAAAACCAGTGATTCTCCAATCCTGGGCGTCGAAGGCTTGGTCTATCACATCGCTGGCTGCTGCCATCCAATTCCTGGCGAGTCGATTATTGGTGTAATTACCTTGAGTAATCGGGGAATCTCGATTCACCGTCAGGGGTGTTCCAATGTCGAGAATATTCCCGGAGATCGCGTTATTCCCGTAAGTTGGAACACCCCAAAGCCACAGAGTAAACGCCAACCCACCTATCCCATCGAGCTGCAGATTGAGGTGATCGATCGCGTTGGCGTCCTCAAGGATATTTTGACTCGCCTAACGGACAACAAAGTCAACGTTCATAAAGCACAAGTTAAAACCTTTCCAGGACAAACCGCCTTGATTACACTGGGGCTAGATATTGAACACTGCAACCAGCTGGACCAAATCAGCGCCCGCATTCGACAAATGAGCGATATTCTGAAGCTGCGCCGCGTCAGTCAGCTTGAAGAGTGCCAGCGGCAAGAACCGCAAGAATAATTGCATCCGTTCGCGCCAAAACGGTCTTTATTAGCCTTTTTTGGTCTCGACTCAGCCAATTGTTGCCGGTCAAAGACGATATAGGATAACCTACAAGGAGGTTTAGTCGGCGTCTATGATGGGCCGAGGCAGCGCTTTGGCCTTCACAACGAGGAAATAATGGTAGGACAACCGGAATTTGTTGAAAATCCCGAGAATCGGTGCCCTGTAATTTTATTGGTAGATACCTCTAGTTCAATGCAGGGTGCGCCTATGGCCGCTCTCAATACGGGCCTAGAAGCATTTCAAGATGCAATTCTCCAAGATGAGCAGGCCGCCCTGAGAGTGGATGTTGCGATCGTCAGCTTTGGCCCCGTGGAACTGGTCCAGGACTTCGTTACCATTGACCACTTTGTCCCACCGACCTTAGTCGCCCAGGGATTAACGCCTATGGGAGAAGCGTTGACCTACGCCCTCGATCTCCTTGAAGATCGTAAGCAAACCTATCGTACTAATGGGATTCAATACTATCGACCTTGGGTGTTTCTAATTACCGATGGAGCACCCAACCCAACCTCACCCTGGCAACAGGCCGCCCAGCGTATTCGAGAAGCTGAAGCCCAACGTAAGATGTCATTTTTTGCTGTCGGCGTCCAGGGCGCGGATATCTACACGCTTAGCCAAATCGCCCCTGCAGAGCGACCGCCTCTGATGCTAAACGGTCTAGACTTTCGGTCCATGTTCCTCTGGTTAAGTGACTCGATGGTTCGCGTTTCCAGCAGCACCGTTGGCGGCGATATGGTGGCGCTGCCGCCTGTTGGCTGGGGACAGATTGCAACTTAATAACCTGTAGCCCAATAACCGAGAGAATATCTGTAGTTCTTAGCTTGTGGTATCCCTGGGGTGACCTAAGCATCACAACGATTAAACCGTGCAAAGGAGTGGCTGTGGTCTGGAGAGCGACTGTTCATTCAGCGATGGGGACCCGGCATCTACAGCGGGGCGTTCCCTGCCAGGACTATGGTGACTTTGTGACCTGCGAGCACAGCATCATTGGTGCAGTTGCTGACGGAGCGGGCAGCGCCAAATATTCAGATATTGGGTCTCAACTTGCCGTTAAAACAGTACTCTCAAATCTAGAAAGATGGCTCTCTAGCCAATCTTCTTTAGAGCGAGAGGTCATTGAGACGCAAGCGCAGGCCATTTTTGAAAGTGCATTAGATGCGGCGGTGTTGGCCCTTGATCAAGAAGCCCAGGCTGGTGGCTACGCCCTGCGAGATCTAGGCTGTACGCTGTTAACCTTTATCGCCACCCCCACCTGGATTGCTGCGATGCAGATAGGAGATGGCTTCATTGTGGCAAAAATGTCAGAAACGGAGCCGTATCAGCTTCTTTTTCAGCCAGAGAAAGGAGAGTATATCAATGAAACAGTCTTTGTGACTTCAGAGCATGCCTTAGATGCTATGCAGGTTGCGGTCAAGTCCGGGGAACAGCCCCTCGTATGTGCCGCCACCGATGGCTTAGAGAAGGTTGCCATTCGCTTCCATGATTGGCAACCGCATCCTCCCTTCTTTGCGCCGTTTATGTCCTGTTTGCAGACAATGGATGATCCGGCAGAGCGACAGGTATATCTAGAGACGTTCCTCAATTCTGACCGTCTCAACGCTAAAACCGATGATGATAAAACGCTGCTGATGTGCCTTTGTGAGCAGGGTCAATGACGGTTCTGCTGCGCATGATTGCAGGTCAGTCCGTCCAGTTGACGGATCAAATTGCCAATAGCGGTGAAGGAACGGTCTGGCAGACTAGTCTTAAAGGATACCTGGCAAAGCTGTACCATACAGCGACCCCTGAAAGGGTGAAAAAGCTGCAGGTGATGGTAGCCCACCCCCCTCGCGATCCGATGACGGAACACGGGCATATTACCTTTGCATGGCCCCACGATTTGCTGCAGGACTCTCAGGGGCAATGCCTAGGTTTTCTAATGCCGGAGGTGGACAGCAGCGTTAAGCTTTCAACGATCTACAATGCGAAGCTGCGCAGTCGGAAAGCTCCTCGCTTCAACTGGTACTATCTGCACACCGCCGCGTTGAATATTGCGCTGGCGATGCAGTCGCTGCACCAAGAAGATTACGTCGTCGGTGACGTCAAACCTCAGAATATCTTGGTCAATAATCAGGCTCTGGTTTCTGTCATTGATGCTGATTCCTTTCAGGTACGTGACCCCCACACGCGTGAGCTCTATCGATGCCTTGTTGGCTCTGAAGGCTTCACGCCAGCAGAGCTTCTCGGTCAAGATCTGGCAACGGTTGATCAAACAGAGATCCACGACCGCTTTCGATTAGCAGTCATCATCTATTTACTGTTGTTTGGCGACCAACCGTTCAAGGGTCGCTGGGTGGGTAAAGGAGAGTCACCGCAGCCATCAGAGTTAATTAAGGCCGGATACTGGCCCTTTGGAAAAGACAGCCTGATTCAGCCCGGCCCCCACACCATTGCTTTATCCATCGTGCATCCTGAACTGCAGGATTGCTTTCACCGTTGCTTCTCCAAGGGACATCGGCAACCCCAGAATCGACCTACTGCAGCTGATTGGGTGAGGGCGTTAAGGCTGGCTCGCAAGGATCTGATGACCTGCAAAATAGAGACCAATCATCTTTATAGCCTCAGCTATGGTCGGTGCTATTGGTGCGATCGCAAATCCAAGCTCAACATTGATATCTTCAGTCCAAAACCCAAGCCAAAAGTTCGCCCGGCCCCCAAGCCTCGCGGAACCGCCTCCCCTAGAAAACCAACTTCTCTCAGACGGTCTACCTCAAACAAGCGTCACTCCTCTAGCAGCCTGCCATCCCCTTCCACTAGGCATCGGTCGGCCCTGATCCGCTTGCCGACTCCTTCGAAAGCAGTGGTGGGCAGTTTTCTTTGTCTGTCTAGCTTAGCGGGCCTCGCAATTTTATTGTTGCCCGATCTACGCGGGAGCATCCCTCAATCTTTAGAGCGCTCCTTTGACCAACAGCTGACCCGCTCCTTTGAATGGTTATCCACTACACTTCCCGGTTCCAAAATACCGAAGCCTGAATCTATAAGAGCCTCAACAAGTCAACGAGGCCATGGAGATCGGGTCTCGACCCTTGCAATCAGCCCTGACAGTCGATTTCTAGTCAGCGGTAGCCAAGATTTTATGATCAAAATTTGGAATCTGCAGACCGGGAAGCTACTACGTACCTTATCTGGTCACTATGAACCCGTTACCTCCGTCCAGTTTGCCGATCGGGGGAAAATACTGGTCAGTCGCAGCGCCAGCGGCAAAGTTTTGCTGTGGGATTTCGCAACAGGGGAGCCTCGTAATCGCTTAAATTTACAGGAAGCTGGAGGGCAGACCGTCGGCAAAACGTTGGATAGCAGTGGAACAATCCTAGCCTCCGTAGCCTGGGACGGTACCATTTTGCTCCGAGACTTACGAACCAATGAAGTTCGGCAAATTGAGCCAGGTTCAGTATCAACCTCCCAAGCCATTACCGTTACCCCTGATGCCCAGACCTTAATTAGCAGTACCAGTGATGGCCAAATCAAGCTGTGGGACATCCCAACGGGACAGTTTCGACGCAGCTTTCCCAATGTGAATGACTGGGATGCGATCAAGACAATGCAGTTTACAAGTGCCCTAGCCGTTGGCCAGAATGGTCGTCAGTTGGCCAGCGGAGGTTTAGGAGGCGCCATCCATCTTTGGAACATGCAAACAGGTCAGCTGATCAGAGCCTTGCCTGGACATGGCCAAGCCATTTCTGCGTTAGCGCTCAGCACAAATAACGCAGTCTTGGCCAGCGGTAGCAGCGACAGCCTGATCAAGCTTTGGCGCTTACAGGATGCTCAGTTAGTCCAGACCCTCAAAGGACACAGCGGTGAAATTTCGGCGTTGAGCGTTAGTCCCGACGGCGCGATTGTCGTCAGCGGTAGCGAAGACAATACCATCCGGGTTTGGCAACTAATGACGGGACAACTGCTACAAACCCTCGGAAAACCTTGATTTTATGTCGACTTTGTAAACAAGTACTGCAGAAGAAACTAATTTTTACCTGTCCACCCCAATCTCTAAAACAATGGAGAAGCCGCATAATTCTGCCATCTACCGTATCTTGGATGCGAACCTTGATCGTGCCCGTGAGGGAATCCGCGTCATCGAAGAGTGGTGTCGCTTTAGTCTGCGGGACCTTGAGCTAGCAGACCAGTGCAAGCATCTGCGTCATGAATTAGCCCAGTTACACCGGCCAATTTTCCGGCAGGCTCGCGATACTCTCCACGATCCAGGCACACAGCTAACCCACATTCAAGAGCAGTCTCGGGCCAGTCCTGACGCTGTTCTACAAGCCAATCTCGCCCGTACTCAAGAATCACTAAGGGTGCTGGAAGAATACAGCAAGCTTTGCGAACCCGCAATGGCAGACATTTGCAAGCAGATGCGATATCAAATTTACACCCTCGAAAGCCAATTGTCTCGAGCTACACACCATTCATCTTTGAGAAGCAGGCTTCTACGAGATCCATACACTCTACCTGACCTATATCTTGTGACTTCCCCTAGTGAAACCTTAGTTGCAACAGTAAAAGCAGCCTTGAAGGGCGGCTTGAAGTTAGTACAGCATCGGGACAAAGACTCATCTGACAGCGAACGCTTGCACACCGCCCATCAGCTTTGTCAGCTCTGCCATCAGCATGATGCGCTCTTTATCGTCAACGATCGTGTTGATATTGCGCTGGCCGTTAACGCCGATGGTGTCCACCTGGGTCAACAAGATGTTCCAATGGCCCTCGCTCGCCAAATTCTCGGTCCCGAAAAAGTTGTTGGTCGGTCGACAACAAACGTTGACGAAATGGAGCGAGCCATTAAAGAAAAAGCTGATTACATTGGCGTAGGTCCGATTTTTGCCACACCAACCAAAGTGGGTAAAGCACCCGTCGGGCTAGATTACATTCAATATGTCTCTCAAAATTCCCCAATGCCCTGGTATGCAATCGGCGGCATTGACGAACAGAACTTAACCGAGGTACTAGCTGCTGGAGCAGAAAAAGCAGCAGTGGTGCGAGCAATTATGCAGGATCCAAATCCGACAGAAATAACCCAGAGACTTCTTAAGAAGTTTCCGGGTCATAATCTAGAGCGCAGCCAATAGGCCTGCGCTCTAGATGTCGTATACCTGAGGGAGCGGTACGCCTACTCCTTTGGTTTCTCAGACGTTAGCTGCTCGGCCACCTGATCATCAATGAGCGCATAGTCATCAGCGGCATCTAACCCCATCACAGATCGAGGACGCTCGCCTACAGAGGAAGCATTCGACACCAGCCCATCACCTCCCTTTGGATCAATCGCCTTGTCTAGGCCATAGTTGCGAGCCGTTTGGTCGTCAATCACATCAGTCTCGCCAGCAAAGGCAGAGCCATCATAGACAGGCTCTAACTCCAAACTCTCTTCATAGGTGTTGAAACCAGTTCCTGCAGGGATCAACCGACCAATAATGACGTTCTCTTTGAGACTGCGTAGCCAGTCAGATTTGCCCTGAATCGCAGCCTCCGTCAAGACACGCGTTGTTTCCTGGAAACTCGCTGCCGAGATGAAGCTATCCGTATTCAACGAGGCCTTTGTGATACCCAAAAGTACTGGAGTATAGTCTGCAGGTGCCCCCCCCGTAATAGACATCGCCTCGTTGACCTGCTCAACCTGGTAGAGGTCGATCAATTCACCTGGCAACATTGTCGTATCACCGCCATCATCAATCCGCACTTTGGAGGTCATCTGTCGAACAACTACCTCAATATGCTTGTCAGAGATATCGATTCCCTGAGACTGATAAACAGACTGTACTCCATTAACCAAGAACGTTTGCACCTTCTGAAGGCTGATTAAAGCAGACTCATAGGTTCCCTTAGATTCCTTATGAAGACGGAAATGAATTTCCAGAATATCGTGGGGGTTAATGGGACCATCCGTAATCGGCTCGCCAGCCTCAACAGATTGCCCGTCGTTAATAAAGGGGTTTTGTCCTGGACCAATGGGATAGTCCGTGATTGTACCGTCTCCTTCAACAACTTTGATCTCGATACTGTCATCATCGTTGTAGACAACCTGTCCCGTCCCTGGACGCTGGCATAAAATGCACATTTCCTTGGGTTTACGAGCTTCTAGAAGTTCTTCAATGCGCGGTAGGCCCTGAATAATATCACCCGTTTTGGTCCGCTCAAAGACAAGGAGCGCCAAATTATCGCCCCGCTGTACCAAGTCACCATCATCAATCTGTAGAACTGCGCCTGGTGACACGAGGTAGGGACGAGCAATGCGCAAAATGACTTGATTTTGCTGAATCTCCATCACTTGACAGGATTCTGATACCGACAGTCCAGAGGCAACTTCATCACCTTCGCGGAGTAAATCACCTTCTTTAACAGAAGCAGACTGACCGGCTAGCTCAAGCACAACTTGGTCAGCCTCTGTGATCAAGAGCAAGCGACGAATGGCCTCTCCATCACCACGAATTCCTTGGACCTCCCCACTTTGCTTGGCCTTAATCTCGGTGCGAGCAACAACAGCGCCAGGTTTAATATGTTGGCCATCTTCAACCAAAAGCCGTGTATGAGTACTACCCTGAGTTTGATCGGCTGCGATATCACGGCGGATTACCAGCGTTTCCAAAATCACTAGCTGCAGCCGTGAAATCTCTGGATCCTTTTCATCTGGCGTTACCTCAATATCTGCTGCTAGCTGCGGTGCATCAGCATCGATGTCAAGCACCAACTGCGTCTTCAACAAATCGACGCCGCCCACAGACTTAACGCGTTCGCCATCTTTATACTGCAGTCGCTGCAGGGATTGCAGCTGAATGGAGCGACCAGCCTCATTAATAGAAGTCTGAGACGGGATCCCTGGCTCATCAGGAACCGTAAACTCAACCACAGGACGCAGCAGCACCGCATCACCTTCTGGGGTGACGACGCATTCGATATACCGCAACTCATCAACAGTCAGTCCCTTCATGACCGTATCACCAGGATTAGCGATGGTCTCATGCTTGCTCTTCAGCGCATCTGGGTCATCAATCAAATGCAGATCGCCTGGCTTGATCAGAACCTCGCGCAGGATGTCGTTTTTCTGGGTAACTTCAACCACGCCACTGCTCTGACAGAAGATATCTTTGACAACTTCAGAGCCAGCTTCGACATACTGGCCATCTTCAACTAATAGTAACGAGATATCTTTATTGACTTCGTGAGCTTCTTCGGGAACCCAGAGAAGCGTACCACCCTTGGTTACTTCGTAGCCTTGCTTTGCTTTACCGCTACGCTTGGCAACTTCTACACCGGCATACTTGATAATGCCACCGGTATTCGTACGGTACTGATCGTCAATCAGCTCAGCGACGACTTGATGGTTGATAACCTTAGAACCCGGTGTGGCTCGCAGCAGAAAGTTCTGCTTATTGCTAGCTTCAATAATGTACTGCTCTCGCCCCTGATGGGCATCTAAAATCACTTGAGCATGGTCTAAAACCACAGAGGCCGTAATCATCTCAACTTCTCGGCCACCCTTGCCCTCTGTCTGCTCAGGTAAACGTACGACACCACCGTGCTCAGTCATTAGCTTAGTTTCAGCCAAGACATCACTCTCAGCGATGCGATCATTATTTTTTACCGTTGGTTCAGCCCCAGGCGGAAGATTGTAAACCTCGCCAGACAATACCCAGATCAGCCCACCTCGAGGTGCAATGCGCGTAGTATTGCCCTGACGGTCATGCTTCTCTTCAGGCACGAGATTAAAGAACTTCGCCTGTCCTGCGAGGTCAGAGGTGACGTCTTTTGTCGCTTTCTCCGTCGTTTTCTGGATATTGCGGCCCGTGATGGCGACTTCTGCCAACATCTTGCCAGCCTTTACCGACTGACCATCTTGGAAGAGTAGGGTTGATCCCTGCGTAATATCAAAGGTCTTTTTCTTGCTACCGCTTTCAATGGTAAGTTTTGTACTGGTCTCAGCCGTCAATGCGTCTTCACCATGACGCGTCCGATAGGGCCGACTCCGCATCTGCTTTGGATATTTGATCACACCATCAAAGGGCGCTCGAATCTGGCTAGCAACTTCTGCCGTAAATACACCACCCGTATGGAAGGTGCGCATGGTGAGCTGTGTGCCTGGTTCACCAATGGATTGGGCAGCGATAATCCCGACTGCTTCACCAACGTCTACTAAGTGAGCATGGGCAAGGCTCCAGCCATAGCAGCACTGACAAACCGAGCGAGCGGCTTCACAAGTCAAAGGCGACCGTACAATCACCTCTTCTACGTTTGCTGCACCAATCTTTCTCGCCGTTGCCTCAGAGATGGCTCCGTTCTTTTCAACAATGACTTCCTTCGTTTCAGGATGCAGGACCTCCTCTAGTACCACACGCCCCAGCAGGCGATCCTGCAGAGGAATGAGAACCCGCTCACCATCCGTCATACTTTTGACTGAGACACCTCGTTGGGTACCGCAGTCAGCTTCCCGAATAATCACATCCTGAGAAACGTCTACTAAACGACGGGTCAGATACCCAGAGTCTGCCGTTCTCAGGGCCGTGTCTACAAGACCCTTACGGGCACCATAGGATGAAATAATATACTCAGTAACCGTCAGGCCTTCTCGGAAATTAGTTTTAATCGGCAGTGCAATAATTTCACCCTGAGGATCCGCCATTAGCCCTCGCATACCGACGAGTTGGCGCACCTGAGATAGATTTCCCCGTGCACCGGAGAAAGCCATCATATAAACCGAGTTCAGTGGATTATTCGACTTGAAATTACGAACAACTTCGTCTTTAAGTTCTTCGCTAGTCCCATTCCAAGTATCAATGACCTTCTGGAACCGTTCAACTTCAGTGATCTCACCACGCGTATAGCGATCTTCTGTAGTCCGAATTTCTTCTTCAGCTGTCTCTAGTAGCTTTTTCTTACTCTCAGGAACCTGAAGATCATCAACACTGATGGAAACACCCGCACGGGTCGCAAAACGGAAGCCTAAATCTTTGAGATGATCGGCCATTTCGGCTGTGCGAGCTGTGCCATAGTGCGTAAACGACCAGTGAACTAGTCGCTTCAAGCCACCCTTGTTGACAACTTTGTTTGTAAATACGGGAGAAAGTTTCTCTCGCTGTATTTGAGATGCTTGTTCTGCCATAATGTGCGCCTCTACCTTAACTAGCCAACAGGGAATCTTGAATGGTCTTGTTGTAAATCATGCGACCAGGGGTTGTGCGGATATATTGCGATAGGAGTTCTCCCTCAGCATCCTTTCGTACACGTCGAGATGGGTAGGTGTACGTGACACTGCCATCGTCGCCGTTGTCAACGTTGGGTTCGGCATCATCATCACTATCATCGACGGGTCCGTCGAACCGAACCCATACATAGGCATGGAGATCAACTTGTCGCTGTTCATAGGCCATAATTGCATCGTCAAGACTGGCGTAATACTTCCCAGCTCCCTTTTGCTGATCAGGATTTTCAGCAGTGAGGTAGTAGCAACCCAGTACCATGTCTTGACTAGGGGTAACGATGGGACGCCCCGTTGCTGGAGACAAGATATTGTTAGACGCCAACATCAGCAGCCGAGCCTCTGATTGAGACTCGATGGATAGTGGAACATGAACCGCCATCTGATCTCCGTCGAAGTCAGCGTTGAAAGCTGGACAGACAAGGGGGTGGAGCTGAATAGCTCGACCATCGACTAGGAGTGGCTCGAAGGCTTGAATCCCGAGGCGGTGAAGAGTGGGTGCCCGGTTCAGCATAACCGGGTGGCCTTCAATCACTTCTTCTAGAACATCCCAAATGACCGGATCATTCCGCTGGATCAAGCGCTTAGCAGCCTTGATATTGTTGACCAAGCCCTGACGAATCAATCGATGAATAACGAAAGGCTGAAAAAGCTCAATTGCCATTTCCTTGGGGAGACCGCACTGGTGGATCTTCAGCTTAGGCCCCACCACAATGACGGAACGTCCAGAGTAATCAACCCGCTTACCCAATAGATTCTGTCGGAAGCGCCCTTGCTTACCTTCGATAATGTCTGACAGCGACTTCAGGGGTCTGTTGTTTGCACCCACAACGGTGCGACCACGACGGCCATTATCGATCAGAGCATCCACCGCCTCCTGCAGCATTCGCTTTTCATTACGAACAATAATCTCAGGAGCGAGGATTTCTTGGAGCCGTGCTAGACGATTGTTGCGGTTAATGACTCGTCGATACAGATCATTGAGGTCAGAGGTAGCAAATCGGCCACCATCTAGCTGCACCATAGGTCTCAAGTCAGGCGGAATCACCGGAATGACGCTGAGGACCATCCAATCAGGCTGAGCGCCTGTTCCCACAAAATTGTCAATAACCCGCAGCCGCTTGATCAGCTTGGCGCGCTTCTGCCCTTTTGAGTTGGTGATGTCTTCGCGGAGTTGTTCGGCCTCTGATTCTAAATTGATATCCTGAAGTAGCTGTTGAATGGCTTCCGCACCAATCCCGACTTCAATGCCAGAAAGTTCAGAGTCTTCACTGTATATCTGATCTTCAATCTCAATCCACTGATCTTCAGTTAGTAGTTGCTTGTAGGTCAGCGTGTCGGAGTTGCCTGCATTGAGAACGACGTAGGCATTGAAATAAACAATCTGCTCTACGTCTCTCAGCGGCATATCCAGCAACGTTGCCATGTAGCTAGGAATACCTTTGAGGTACCAGACATGCGTGACTGGGGCGGCTAATTTGATATAACCCATTCGGTGCCGTCTCACCCGCGATTCTGTGACTTCAACGCCACAGCGTTCGCAGACAATACCTCGGTGGCGGACGCGCTTGTATTTGCCGCAGTGGCATTCCCAGTCCTTCGCGGGACCAAAAATGCGTTCACAAAAAAGCCCGTCCATCTCTGGCTTGAGAGTTCGATAGTTGATTGTTTCTGGCTTGGTAACCTCTCCGACAACTTGACCGTTGGGTAAGGCCCGCTCTCCCCACTGGCGAATCCGCTCTGGAGAAGCCAGACCGATTTTTACATAGTCAAACCGCTGTTCTAGCTTTGGCATTGCTTCAAGCTTCCTTTTCTTGTTCTTGCTGGTACTTTAGGTTAGTCAATGTGGTGTTGCTTAAACGCCGGAGGATTCTCCTTCTTCAACTCGGGAAAAGGACTCGTAAGTGGGGCGTGAAGGCGTGCGGCGATTACTGACATCAGCCATCAGATCAACTTCTGAATCGCGGCTAACGCCGTCGTCATCAGTGTCTAACTTGTGTACGGCAATATCGAGACAGAGAGATTGTAGTTCTCGCATCAATACCTTGAAGGACTCAGGCGTGCCCGGTCGAGGAATCGCTTGGCCTTTAACGATCGCATTCAAGGCTTCATTACGGCCCTGCATATCGTCTGACTTGACGGTTAACAGTTCTTGCAGAGTATAGGCGGCTCCAAAGGCTTCAAGTGCCCACACCTCCATCTCTCCAAATCGCTGTCCGCCTTGCTGAGCTTTACCGCCCAAAGGCTGCTGCGTGACGAGAGAGTAGGGGCCAGTGGAGCGAGCATGAATCTTGTCATCCACGAGGTGAACCAGTTTCAACATATAGGCTTTGCCTACAGTCACTGGCTGGTCAAAAGCTTCTCCGGTACGACCGTCAAAGACCTTAAGCTTGCCTGGCTGGTCAGGATTAAATAACCAGTCTTTCCCTGTAGTCTCTCGTGCCTCTGCTAATTTGCCATGAACAGTCATGCGCGAGGCTTCTTCACCATGCATTTCATCAAAGGGAATCATCTTGAAACGCATGCTGAGATTCTCGCCGGCCCAGCCTAGAAGGCACTCAAAGACCTGTCCGACATTCATCCGAGAAGGGACACCCAATGGATTGAGGACCAGATCAACGGGGGAACCATCAGCTAAGTAAGGCATATCTTCGACGGGCAGGATGCGAGAAATAATTCCTTTATTCCCGTGGCGACCGGCCATTTTATCGCCCACTTGAATTTTACGTTTCTGGGCAACATAAACGCGGACAACCATATTTGCTCCCGGTGGAAGTTCATCGCCTTGCTCGCGAGTAAAGACACGTACATCAACGACACGACCTTTTTCTCCGTTGGGGACTCGAAGGGAGTTATCGCGAACATCTCGGGCTTTTTCACCGAAGATGGCACGCAGTAGCTTTTCTTCAGGGGGCTGGTCTGATTCACCTTTGGGGGTGACCTTACCCACCAGAATATCTCCGGCTTCGACCCAGGCTCCAGTGCGAATGATGCCGTTCTCATCAAGCTGACGCAGGGAGTCTTCACCGACGTTAGGGATTTCGCGGGTGATTTCCTCTGGACCCAGCTTGGTCTGACGAGCCTCAATTTCAAATTTTTCAATGTGAATCGAGGTGTAAATGTCATCACGGACGAGGCGTTCACTGACAAGGATTGCATCCTCGTAGTTGTAACCTTCCCAGGGCATATAGGCGACGGTGATGTTTTGGCCAAGGGCGAGTTCTCCCCCTTCGGTAGCGGAACCATCAGCAATAATTTGACCGACGCGAACGCGGTCGCCCGTAAATACAATGGGGCGCTGATTCAAGCAGGTATCTTGATTGGACCGCTGATATTTCTGCAGTATGTAGGAGGTCTCTTGCCCTTCATCATCCTGAATACGGATCAGTTTGGCAGAAACATAGGTGACGACACCATCAGCTCTACTGATAATCACCATCCCTGAATCTCGGGCGGCCTGCGCTTCTAAGCCTGTCCCCACTAGCGGACGCTCGGGGCGCAGGAGAGGGACAGCCTGACGCTGCATGTTTGACCCCATTAAGGCGCGGTTGGCGTCATCGTGTTCCAGAAAAGGAATCAGCGATGTGGCTACTGAGATGATCTGAACAGGGGAAACCGCCACGTAATCTACTTCTGTG
The DNA here is from genome assembly GCF_003231495.1 of Acaryochloris thomasi RCC1774. NCBI lineage: Bacteria > Bacillati > Cyanobacteriota > Cyanophyceae > Acaryochloridales > Acaryochloridaceae > Acaryochloris > Acaryochloris thomasi. The sequence goes on along the minus strand of NZ_PQWO01000003.1, from coordinate 262,687 downwards.
GGAGAGGTTTCCGTAAAGTCTTGGCGAAAGCGAACGGGAACGATCTCACCCTGAATGTATCCGTTTTCGTCTACGGTAATGTCTCCAGGAGCAACCTGTAGGTCATCCTCTTCGTCTGCGGTCATATACTGGGACTGGTCTTTGAGAATCCGCCCATTTTCTACCGGATAGAAGGGGGTCTCGATGAATCCGTAGGGATTAACGCGGGCATGGGTGGCGAGGGAGCCAATCAGCCCTGCGTTTGGTCCTTCTGGAGTCTCAATCGGGCAGATACGACCGTAGTGACTGGGGTGAATATCTCGAACGGCGAAGCCAGCCCGTTCGCGAGTCAGACCGCCGGGACCGAGGGCACTGAGTCGTCGTTTGTGAGTTAGCTCTGCCAATGGATTGGTTTGATCCATGAACTGAGACAGTTGACTAGACCCGAAGAATTCTTTGATCGCGGCCACAAGAGGCTTAGGATTCACCAAAGATGCGGGTGTCAATGTCTCAACGTCGGAGACAGTCATCCGTTCTTTGATAATTCGCTCTAGGCGGTTGAGGCCGACCCGAACTTGGTTCTGCAGTAGTTCTCCCACAGAGCGAACGCGACGATTACCGAGGTGGTCAATGTCGTCTACACTGCCAATATCAAATTCAAGGTTAATCAGATAGTCAATGGCTGACAGAATGTCTTCTGGCGTTAGAACCCGAGTTGGCTCAGGGACATTGAGGCGCAACTTTTTGTTGAGCTTGTAACGACCGACGCGACCGAGGTCGTAACGCTTGGGATCAAAGAATCGAGAGTCTAGGAGCTGTTGGCCACCTGAAACGGTTGGTGGTTCACCGGGACGCAACTTTCGATATAGCTCTAAGAGAGCTTCTTCTTCACCAAATTGACCTTCTTTATCAATGGTCTTTTGATAATATTCAGGGTGGCGGAGACGATCGAAAATTTCGCCATCGCTGAGCCCCAAGGCCTTGAGAAGAACCTGGGCTGAGAGCTTACGGGTTTTATCAATGCGAACCCAAACAAGATCGTTCTTATCAGTTTCAAATTTTAACCACGCGCCCCGGTTAGGAATGAGGCTAGCGTTATAGGTGCGACGACCGTTTTTGTCGATCTCAGACTTGTAGTAAACGCCAGGACTTCTGACAATTTGATTAACGATGACGCGCTCGGCACCATTGATGATGAAGGTCCCACGATCTGTCATTAATGGCAAATCGCCAATGAAGACCTCCTGCTCTTTAATTTCCCCCGTTTCTTTATTGATTAGACGGGTCGGCACGTACATCTGTACACCATAGGTACTGTCCCGACGCTTGGCCTCATCCACGTCATATTTTGGACGCTTGAGACGATACTTATTAGCGAGAAAGTGCAGTTCAATTTTGCCAGTATAGTCAGTGATGGGCGAGAAGCTAGCTAACTCTTCGATCAGGCCTTCTTTGAGAAACGAGCGAAAACTTTCTCGCTGAATCTCGACGAGGTCAGGCAGGGTGAAAGCGGGTTGAGTGTAGTTGAGGGTAGTAGTCATGCGTCTCCTCTAGAGGTCGCGCCCAGTAGATATCTAGTCTATGGCTCTAGGCAATTGTACTTGGCTGGGTCTGTCGAAATATAAAGTTTGTGTCTTATCGGAATATGAGGACCATAAATCTGATAGCGCTATGAACAAAAAGCTTAGTTAGGTCGGATAGTTGGCCACTCTAGGTGTGAATTAAGGTTGCGGACTCGGTGGGTACTGGAAGCTGAAAGAGGCGGCAGGCGTTGGCAGTCGTTTCGGAGGCCAAGGTTTCGAGGGAAACGTTTCTCAACTTCGCTACTTTTTCAGCAACGTGGTAAACGTTTGCGGGTTCGTTGCGGCGCTGCTTGCGTTTGGGCTCAGGCGTCAAGAAGGGACAGTCGGTTTCGATTAGGATGCGATCGCAACTCACCATCTGCGCTGACGCATGTACCTGCGCGGCATTTTTGAACGTCACAATACCGCTAAAACTAACGTAGAAGCCGAGGTCCAAGAACATCTGAGTTTCTTCTGGTGTACCGCTCCAGCAGTGCATCACGCCGGTAACCGGACCCTGCTGCGCCCAAAACCGGCGCAGTAGATCCGCCATCGGCTGGGCTGCGTCACGACAGTGAAGAATCACGGGCAATCCCAAGTCTTTTGCAATTTGCAGGTGAGCCCACAAACTGAGCTCCTGTTCTGCCTGATCTTGAGCCTTGAACAAATCTAGCCCGGTCTCCCCAATGGCAACGACCTTTGAATCTGACTGGGCCAGCGCACGAATGCGATTAGCCGTATCAGTTGTCCACTGCTCCATATCCATTGGGTGCAGCCCAACGGCAAAGTACAACTCAGGAAACCGCTGGGCTAAAGCCTGAATTGCATGGAATTCGGAAGGCGTCACACAGGAGTGGACCAAGCGAACGATCCCGCATTCTCGCCAGCGCTGAGCAATCTCATTGAGATCAGGCTGAAAGGCTTCAAAATTTAGATGAACGTGAGTGTCAATCAGGTGCATTGAGTTCGCAAACAAAGCATTCTAAAGCAGTGCGCCGACATATAGCGCCAAGCATTCTTTACGAAGCTGCTGCCGTATGTTGAGCTAGAGCTCGTGCCAGACGGGCTTTTTTCCGTGCTCCAGTATTGCGATGTAGGACGCCTCGCTTGACAGCCTTGTCAATTTTACTGAAGGCGGCAGATAGCTTCGTTTCTACGGTCGTCATTTGCTCTGTACTGGGCTTGGTGCCATATTCGTCAAGCGCCTCTAAAAAGCGCTTGGACAAGGTTTTGATAGCGGATTTGTAGGCTTTGTTCTCAAGGCGGTTACGTTCCGCAATTTTGATGCGCTTTGATGCAGACTTAATATTGGCCACAGTTGCTTTCCGGCGGGTAAGTGTTCAGGTACGAAAGTACGCAAATAAGTATCTTAACACCTGTTGCCAGATTCGATAGTCCCATTCTAAAATCCGCGCTAAGCTAAGGAAACACGTTCACCGGCATTCCTAATCCATGCTGCGCATTATCACCCAGCAGGCTGAGGCCCAAACAGAACTCCAGCGTATTTGCGATCGCACCCACGACGATCAGGTTATCCATAAAGAAGCCACGGTTCGCGAAGTATTGCAAACCGTTAAGCGTCAGGGCGATCACGCCCTGCTCCGCTACACGTCTGAATTTGATAAACAGACATTAACGGTGGACGAGCTGCGCGTGAGCGGAGCCGAGCTAGATGCAGCCTACCAGCAAATCTCGAAGGGATTGCTGGACGCCATTCGACTCGCCCATCAAAAAATCGAAGCCTTCCATCAACAGCGCAAACCCACTAGCTGGGTTCAATTTGCCGAAGACGACGTCGTTCTCGGGAAGCGATACACCCCTGTAGACAGAGCCGGCCTTTACGTTCCCGGCGGTCGGGCTTCTTATCCCAGCACAGTCTTAATGAATGCGGTGCCTGCGCTCGTCGCTGGCGTTAAGCGGTGCGTCATGGTCACGCCACCTGGACCAGACAAGCAGATGAATGCAGCCGTATTAGTGGCAGCTCAAGAAGCCGGAATTCAAGAAATTTACCGCGTTGGCGGTGCCCAAGCGATTGCGGCCCTAGCCTACGGCACCGAAACAATCCCTCAAGTTGATGTTATTTCTGGGCCGGGGAATATCTACGTCACTCTAGCCAAGAAGCTGGTTTACGGCACCGTTGGCATTGACTCCCTAGCCGGTCCTTCAGAGGTGCTGATTATTGCCGATCACACCGCCAATCCGACCTACGTCGCGGCAGATCTACTGGCGCAAGCTGAACATGATCCAATGGCGGCGGCGATTTTAATCACCACCGATGCTGCCCTCGCCAACAAAGTAGTACTGGAGGTTAAAGAACAGCTTGAAAACCACACGCGACGGACGCTGACAGAAAAAGCGATCGCCCACTACGGTATTGCGATCGTGGTCGAAGATCTAGAGACTGCTGCCCAGCTCTCTAACCAATTCGCACCTGAGCATTTAGAGCTAGAGGTTGCTGAACCCTGGGATCTTCTGGAATCTATTCGCCATGCTGGCGCCATCTTTTTGGGTAATCACACCCCCGAAGCCGTGGGTGATTACCTAGCAGGCCCCAACCATACCCTACCCACCTCTGGGGCCGCACGCTACGCCTCGGCTTTAGGTGTAGAGACATTTATGAAACATTCCAGTCTCATTCAATACTCCCCTGAGGCCCTGCATAAAATTGCCGGTGACATTGACCTGCTAACCCAGGCTGAAGGCCTACCTTCCCATGGAGACTCCGTGCGTTTAAGAACGCACAACCCATTAGATTCCGATGCAATTGGGGAGAGCAATTGACGCCCTTCGCTTAGACTCAGATGATAGAAGTGACAGCCAATCGCTTTCTATTGCTCTGCAAAGGAGATTTCGCGTGTTCCAGACCATCTTGGTAGCCCTGGATAACCCTGAATTGTCAGAGCAAATTATGCAGGCAGTGACTCAAATCAAGCTGCAGCCCTCTGATCAGGTCATTTTGACCCATGTAATGCCGTCCTCTGAGTCCATGCTCGATCAGCCCGCAGATCGCCCTTCGAACGATCCACAGGGCCTCTACCGTCAAATAGAGCAGCGACTTAAAACACGCCAAGAAGAGCTCTCCTGTCAGACAGAGCTAGAGATCGTGGCCGGTGATCCCGCCGAGGAAATCGTCAGATTAGCAAATATCCACAAAGCTCAACTGATCGTCATTGGCACCCGAGGATTAACGGGGGTCAACCGAATTCTCAAGGGATCTGTCAGCAGTCAAGTGGTGAGTGAAGCCCACTGCTCGGTGATGGTGGTTAAGCCTAACTCCTAAGGCTAGCGTTGAGCTGATCGGCAAGCGCCTTGCGGACCTGCTCATGGATCGGGGTGACGTCTTCTTCGGTGAGGGTGCGATCCTCAGCCCGGTAGATTAGGCGAAACGCCAAGCTTCTTTGCCCCTCGGGGACTGAATCACCTCGATATTCATCAAATAGCTCCACTGAGTCTAGGAGCTGCCCGCTTTTAGCAGCTTTCCAGATCACCTGCTCAATCTTTTGCACAGGTGTCTCTGTGGTAATGAAGAAGGCCAAGTCTCGATCAACAGCAGGGTAGGTTGAATAGGTGGCAAAGGCTGCTGCTGCATCGGCATCAGTCTGGAGCAGCACATCCTGATGCAGTTCAAAGACGTAGGTGGCTTCCGGTAAATCGCGCTCTTGGCAGAGCTGCGGATGCAGTTGTCCAAAGCGGCCACAGGCGCTGTCATTGAGCCATAGCGAAGCCGTACGCCCTGGATGCAGACGGTGATCCCCTGGATCAGCCCGGAACTCAATCGCGAGGCCCATTTGTTCAAAGATTCGCTCTAGGCAGCCTTTGGCTCCAAACCAAGAGAGGGGACGGTCACGATCCTTGCCTCTAATCCATTTGCCTTGGGCGGGGTCGCCACCTAGAATTCCGGCAATGGCGTTGGCTTCTCGCAGTGCTTCGCCCTCTTTCCAGAACACGCGGCCTAGTTCAAAGCCGTTCAGTGGACCGTTACCTTGCTCTAGATTATAAGAGAAAGCATTGAGCAGCCCTGTGAGTAACTCCGATCGGAGCGCCGAGAACTCGACAAGTAGGGGGTTGACCACGGTAATGCCGTCAAGCGCTTCATTCTTAGACTCATTTGGCCTCACCCAAGAATAGTGAAGCAGCTCTGTTAAGCCTGCGCCGCGCATCACCTGACGCAGTTTCTGCGTGAATTTCTCTTCAGGGGGCAAAAAACCTGGCTCTGTTTTTGCCGGTAGCGTCTCACAAAAACGATCGTAGCCATAGAGGCGAGCAATCTCTTCAATCAGATCAATCTCACGCTCAATGTCTCGGTAACGGTGGGGCGGTACGGCAACAGTCCAGATTTGATCGGTGACGGTTGAGGAGAACCCCAGCGCCTCTAAAATTTCGGTCACTTCACTGGCTTTAAGCAACGTGGGCTGTCCGTCAGAGCCTTTGACAGGGCCGAGGATTTGATTGACGCGATCTAAGCGCAGCTCAATGGAACGCTGAATGGGGGTGCGGTGATCGGCAATGGCCTGGGCGGTCACCTGTCCACCGGCTAACTCAGTCAGCAACTTGAGGGCATGGTTACAGGCGATATCGAGCTGGGTTTCATTGACGCCCCGCTCATAGCGGGCCGAGGCTTCGGTACGGAGGCTGTGGGGACGCGCAGATCGGCGCACGGTGAGGGCGTCAAAGAGGGCTGCTTCTAGGACAATTGTATTGGTGGTGTTTTTGACTTCACTCTCTTCACCACCCATGATTCCGGCGAGGGCTATGGGCTGATCGGCGGCGGTAATCATGAGGCTAGTGGGGGTTTGCGATCGCATCTCCCCATCCAGGGTTTTTAGCTCTTCTCCTTCCTTAGCAAACCTGACTCCCAGCGAGAGGCCCTTTTTCTGGGGTAAAGCTTCAGCATCAAAGGCATGAAGGGGCTGTCCCCACTCCAGCAAAATATAGTTTGTGATATCCACTACGTTATTAATGGGGCGAGTCCCCGCCGCTAGTAATCGCTGCTTCAGCCAGTCGGGAGAAGGTCCAACAGTGACATTTTTAACGATTGTGGCCATGTAGGCGGAGCAAGTCTCAGGGGCGGCAATGCTCACCTCAACTTCTTTTTTCCCCTGCGGAATTTTTACGTCCGGGATCTCGGGCAGTGTGACTTCTGCCCCAGTGAGAGCTGAGACCTCCCGGGCGACCCCCACCATGCTTAGAGCATCCGCACGGTTGGCGGTGGAGGTCAGGTCAAGAATTACATCGTCGAGTCCGAGCAGGGGACGGACGTCATCTCCTGCATTTACATCAGAACAAAAGCTATGAATACCGTCTATATCAGTTTCTAGACCCAGCTCCGTTAGAGAGCAAATCATGCCGTGGGAAGGCACACCTCGAAGCTTTGCTTTCTTGATTTTGATACCCATGCTGGGCAATCGAGTCCCGACTGTGGCGACGGGAACGTGAAGCCCTGCGGCGACATTAGGGGCACCACAAACAATCTGGGATGGCTCGTCTGCTCCGATATCGACGGTGCAGACCCGCAGCTTATCGGCATTGGGATGGGGTTCGCAGGTCAGGACTTTACCCACGACAACGCCATCGGCCCAGGTGCGGCGATCTTCAATATCTTCTACTTCAAACCCAACCATCGTTAGCTTCTCGCCTAGTTCTTCAGGGGGGAGCGTAACGGGGACTAGGGTTTTGAGCCAGTTGAGAGAGATCCGCATAGGTCTGGGGGTAGGGTGAACACAATAGAAGCGGATGGGCTAACGTAGAGCTGCCAATCCGCTTAGTCATGCTCTATTCTGAAGCACGCGCCTGACCCAATGCAACTCCACTATGGGCAAAGGGGTGCTTCTGCTTCAACCAGCTCCACCTGCATCAGCTTTGCAAAGTTTTCAGTAAGATGCTGACGTACCTCTAATGCAGAAATATTAGGGACAAATTCAGCTAAACTGCCGACCGACCGATTGGCGATGCCGCAGGGAACAATCTGCTCAAAGCCCGATAGGTCAGGGCAAACGTTGAGAGAAAAACCGTGCATCGTGATCCAGCGGCTGACCTTAATACCGATCGCGCCCACTTTTCGACCTTCAATCCAAATACCGGTTAAACCTTCAATACGTTCTCCTTGCAAGCCGTAATCTGCCAGGGTCTTGATCAGGATTTCTTCAAGCTGACGCAGATACCAGTGCAGATCCTGGCGATAGAATCGGAGGTTTAAAATCGGATAGCCGACCACTTGGCCAGGGCAGTGATAGGTTACTTCTCCGCCTCGCTCGATCCGGTGGAGTTCGTGGGGTGTTTGCTTGGGATCGAACTTGAGGAATTCTGAGCTAGATCCCGTCCCGAGGGTGTAGACGGCGGGATGCTCTAGCAGGATAAAAGCGTCGGGGAGTTGGGATGGGGGGATGCGATCGCAAACCAATTGCTTCTGCCATTCCCAAGCCTGCCGAAAGGGGACCAGCCCCAGATCATAAAACCAACAAGGCCGCGCCACACGGTATTCCCTTCCCTGCATGCCTAGACCTTCATTGTTTGCCATCGGCCTCAAATTCCTAGCGCGAGCATAGCGTATCGTCAACGACAATTATCCTCAAAAAATGATGATTACAATTAAGAATCGTCACGGGATGCAAAGCATATTGAAGACCTACCAAAGCAGCTCCTAGAGCAGAAGATCAAAATGTTAGTGTGTTGTTAACCATTGGATTCAGGGGAGGAAATCCTTATGAAGCTTGTTATCCACGGCAAGAATATCGAGATCACCGACGCCATTCGTGAACACGTCAATCAAAAAATAGGGAAGGCCGCCAGCCACTATCAGCATTTAACAACAGAAATTGATGTCCATTTATCGGTGTCTCCCAGTTCGAAAGGACAATCAAAACAGACGGCCGAAGTGACCCTGTTCGTCAGTGGATCTGTAATTCGAGCGGAAGAAAGCAGCGAGAACCTCTACGCCAGCATCGATTTAGTTGCCAGTAAGATTGCGCGACAGCTCCGTAAATACAAAGAAAAACGCCAAGACAAGAGCCATCACCGCGATAAAGAAGAGCTGCTGACTGCAGAGCAGCCGCTGATCGGCGATTTGACCGACCGCGTCCCGGAACTCCCTGCAGATGTCGTACGGTCTAAGTATTTTGCCATGCCGCCAATGGCCGTCAATGATGCCCTAGAGCAGCTTGACTTGGTGGATCATGATTTCTATGTTTTCTGTAACGCCGAAACAGGACAAATCAACGTCATTTACGAGCGCAATCACGGCGGCTACGGCGTGATTCAGCCGCGAAATCAGAACGGCCAGAAGAATAGTAGTCAAGCGACAGCCAGCAAAGTTTCTGCGTAATTTGTTATAACACCGCTGTTTACGAAAACCCCTATAAATCTGTAGGGGTTTTTTGGTGTGCCGTGAGGTTAGGCGTTCAGTGCAATGTTCGAGTTGGAACAAATAAGAATGATGGACATGCGTAAACAACTGGTCCTAACTAGCAAATTCCTCAGCTTAGTTCTACGTCATAAGCCTGAAACTATCGGTCTCACTTTAGATGAGCATGGCTGGATAGAGATTGCCGCTCTTCTAGAAGCAGCCCAAAGGCACAAGCGACCTATTTCTCGGGAAAAATTAGATGAGGTTGTATTCACAAATGACAAACAGCGATTCGCCTTCAGTCCAGATGGATTGAAAATTCGAGCCAATCAAGGGCATTCAGTGGCTGTTGATGTGGAGCTGCAGTCTGCTTCGCCACCACAATTTTTATTTCACGGCACCGTTGCGCGCTTTTTCGAAGCTATTCAAGCTGTGGGCCTTTCTAAAATGCAGCGTCAGCATGTCCATTTATCTGCCAGTCAAGACGCTGCTCTTAGAGTCGGTGCTCGTAGAGGTCAACCTCTTCTTCTGCAGGTGGCTGCTGGCAAAATGCACAATGAAGGCTATATTTTCTTCCAGTCTAGAAATGGAGTTTGGCTTACGGACAGCGTTCCCTGGCGTTATATTGAGAAGCTAGATTCTGTATCGTCTATGAGTCGTTCATAATGCGCTATCAAGGGAGCTGTCACTGTGGTGCGTTGCAGTTCGAGGTTGAGGCTGCAGAAGATTTGGTCGTCCAGGAATGCAATTGCTCAATGTGTAGCAAGGTTGGATATTTGCATCTGATTGTCCCTAAAGAAAAGTTCAATTTGCTGAAGGGACAAGACAATATCACGACTTACACTTTCAATACGGGTGTGGCGAAGCACACGTTTTGCAAAATCTGTGGCGTGAAGCCTTTCTATACACCGAGATCGAATCCAGACGGTGTGAGTATTAACTTCCGCTGTCTGAGTCCTCAGCCTCGCAATGTCAGGATTGAGCCATTTGACGGTCAAAACTGGGAGGCCAATGCTGCCGGTCTCGCTCACCTGAGTCAGTTTGAAGAACCGTAACGGAGTTTGTCCATTCCGCCTGCCTGAGTCTTGATGTATCCATGAGTTGATACGCTGAGATGGTGGGTCATCGGCCCGCTATCTTTTTACGGGTGGTCTCTATGGCTCTACGAGAACAGCAGCATCCCCTAATTCAGCAGCTTGCCCAGGTAATTGAGTCGACTTGGCAGCAGTACCTCCAGCTTTCACCCTATGAGTTACCGGCTGACCTTGGCTATATTGAGGGGCGGTTAGAGGGAGAACGACTCGTCATTGAAAATAGCTGTTACCAGACGCCTCAGTTCCGAAAGCTGCATTTAGAGCTAGCCCAGGTGGGCGCGGGGTTAGATATTTTGCACTGCGTGATGTTTCCCCATCCCACCTATGATCTGCCGATGTTTGGTACTGATATTGTGGCGGGACGGGGACAGGTAAGTGCCGCTATTGTCGATCTCTCGCCCACCTCCACTGACCATAGGCTGCCGGAAGTTTATCGGCAAAAGCTTACCGATTTGCCTAAGGCTGAATTCTCTCAGCCTCGTGATTTGCCGGAGTGGGGTGATATCTTTTCTGAGTTCTGTCTCTTTATTCGTCCTCAAGGCGAGGTGGAAGATCAGCAGTTTATCGAGCAGGTGGGGGCGTTTTTGAAGGTGCATTGTGAAAGTGCGATCGCAACCCCTTCTACCCCAGCTCACCGCGACAAAATCCTGGCTGGTCAGCAACAATACTGCGAAAAACAACGGCGTAACGACAAGACTCGCCGTATCTTAGAGAACGCCTTTGGGCCAGAGTGGGCAGAGCGGTATATGACCACTGTTTTATTTGATTTACCTGATAGCTAACTTTATCAAGTATCCTCGATCTACTTCATCCACTGACTTACCTTTGCGGCACAAATAAGAGGAAAAATAGCAACAAATGAGCCACAGAAGTGCAAGACAGCGGATCTAATACTCAGATCCGTTCTTGATAAACCCCATAGTCTGGCATAGAAGAAATAAGTCACTCCCATTAGTAACAGCCCACCGAGCTGCTCTACAACAGGTAGCTCTTCCGCACCAGCTTCCGATTTCTCTCGCTGGAAAAATTTGACCGTGTAAAAGAAACTAACAACGGCGGTCAGCAAAAGAAGAATGTTTATAGAGTTCACGTTTTCACACTCAAAAGACAGCATAGAGAGCAGCTCAGCATCAATCAGTGATCCAGGAACAACACTCAATCTTCATGTGTAAGGAACGACTGATGCTTGTCACTCCGGCTCCAGTCTTGTCAGTTTTGATAATACTAGAGTAGTCATTCAAGATATCGAACCTATCCTGTCTTTACCCAGAAAAATCATTCCTATTTCTAGAAATTATGACCAATCGCCTTGCCCAATCTCAGAGCCTCTATCTCCGTAAACATGCAGAGAATCCGATAGATTGGTGGCCCTGGTGTGATGAAGCTCTGGCAGCGGCTCAGCGTGCGGATAAACCAATCTTTCTCTCCATTGGCTACTCAAGCTGCCATTGGTGCACGGTTATGGAAGGCGAAGCGTTTTCAGATGATGAGATCGCAACCTACATGAACGCCAACTTTCTGCCCATCAAAGTAGACCGCGAAGAACGTCCTGATATCGACAGCATCTATATGCAGGCCGTCCAGGCGATGACCGGTCAAGGCGGATGGCCCCTAAATATGTTTCTTTCACCTGATGATCGGGTGCCCTTTTATGGTGGCACTTACTTTCCTGTGGAGCCGCGCTATGGCCGACCGGGTTTTATTGACGTTTTACAGGCGATTCGCAATTTCTACGACGCGGATAAAGACAAGCTAGATAGCCAGAAGCAGACGCTATATGAGCATCTGCGTAGCATGACGGTCTTAGCGCCTTCAGACTCTGTTGATTTAGCCCTCCTCCAGCAGGGGATTGCCGCCAATATTGAAGTCGTGGCTCGCACAACGCAGGGACCAAGTTTTCCGATGATTCCCTATGCTGCCATTGCCCTCCAGGGCAGTCGATTTGAGTCTAATGCTCAAGCACTGGTCGCTTGTCAGCAGCGTGGTCTCGATCTGGCTTTAGGGGGCATCTACGATCACGTCGGTGGCGGCTGGCATCGCTACACTGTTGACCCGAACTGGACCGTGCCTCACTTTGAGAAAATGCTTTACGACAACGGTCAGGTGATGGAGTATCTGGCGAATCTCTGGAGCGCGGGTGTTCAGGAACCGGCCTTTGAAAGGGCCATCGCTAAAACTGTGGAGTGGCTGCGGCGAGAGATGACGGCGGAATCTGGTTATTTCTATGCCGCTCAAGATGCCGATAATTTTGTCCAGCCCACCGATCTGGAGCCGGAAGAAGGTCGATTTTATGTGTGGCACCCCGCTGAGCTTGAGGAGTTGCTGACTGCTGACGAGCTGACAACTTTAACGGCTACCTTTGAAATTCAGCAGACCGGCAACTTTGAGGGGCGCATTGTTCTCAAGCGCCAGGAGTCGGGACCATTCCCAGCAGAGATGGAAGGTATTCTGAGCAAGCTGTTCGCAGTGCGCTACGGTCGTGCCAGCGTCGATCGCTTCCCTCCCGCTCAAGACAACGATGAGGCCAAAAACTATGACTGGCCGGGACGGATTCCGCCCGTGACCGATACCAAAATGATTGTGGCCTGGAACAGCCTGATGATCTCAGGGTTAGCCAGGGCGGCGGCTGTGTTTAGGCAGGCGGGCTATTTAGATTTAGCGATCACTGCTGCTGACTTTATCCTCCAGAATCAGCGGGGTACCGAGGGGCTGCAGCGGCTCAACTACGCCGGGAAATCAGCGGTTTCGGCCCAGTCTGAAGACTATGCTTTTTTGATCAAGGCGCTACTCGACCTACATCAGGCCAACTTGATGCTCTCAGTGGAAGCCGAGCCTTGGCTAGAGGCCGCTCGACAGCTCCAGTCTGAGTTTGATGAGCGTTTGTGGGCGATTGAGGGGGGCGGCTACTACAGCGCTGAAGCTGCCGATGATTTGCTGGTGCGCGAACGAAGTTGGCTCGATAATGCCACGCCTGCTGCCAATGGAGTTGCGATCGCAAATCTAACCCGCCTTGCCCTGCTCACCGAAGATCTTGCCCATCTCGATCGCGCCGAACAAGCCCTTAAAACCTTCGGTCAAATCATGCAAAATTCCCCCACAGCCTGCCCCAGCCTTGTGTCTGCCCTTGATCAATATGCCAACCATACGTTGATTCGCACCGCTGGCGACCCATTGACAACCTTGCAGGCGTATCTACCCACCACCGTTTTTAAGCAAGTTTCCGACCTGCCCGCCAGCACCATTGGCCTTGTCTGTCAGGGATTAACCTGTCAAGAACCCGCTGAAACAATGACTCAGTTGCAAGAACAACTTACTCAGAGCCAGCAGCGAAGTCTTCGCCCTCAATAGCGCTAGGCTGACTGAGCGATTCCTCCCGTGGCGTCAGTGGTTCTTCTTCCTCTTCTTGAACTGCATGGACGACAAATGGCAGGCTGGCTCCCCTGAGTCCGCGCTCAATCCGTCCTGACGTCTCAGAAAAAATGATGAACAGCGGATAGACTTTCTCTGCTCCTTCACTAAAAATATGCTGAAACCGGAGCGGCATTTCCCAGTTATAGCCCCGGCTGAGCAGCACCTGAGTTTGCCGCCAGCGATTAAGTAAATCAGAGAAATCTTCCCCCGGTCGGTAGATGAAAACGATGATCTCAACCCCTGTCTTTATCTTCCACTCCGGATCACACATCAGCAGTGCTAGATCGCAGGGGAGCTGAATCAGTTCGTAGGGTGAATTGGTAAGGTTCGTGCTGACCTGCTGCCGGACCTGAACCACCGGTAACGGAATCGTCACCACACTATCTTTGGAGCGACGAATACTGGGGACTTTTTCAAAGTAAGGACGATACTGTCTCAGTAGCGCCACCGCATTTTGATGATTGCTGTAGGTTGCCAGCAGTTCTTCGTAGTGGGTCTGAGAAACAGGCATAGTCAAAATTGGCAGGCATCTTCTTAGTCATACCCATCATGACCTCATATCTTGCGATCTCCTCAAAAATCTCATAATATAATCCTGCTTCTAAAGCTTTGAGACAGCTCGACAGTCCTTTAAATACCAGCGCCAAGGAATGTCAACTCCCTGGGTCAGACCAATTCGAGTGGTTTGCACAAGCTGCTCAGAAGTCGAAGATTCTTGGGACGGCTTGGTCCCATCAGCTTTTGTTTGACCTGTTGTCAGCGGAGACGCTGCATTGGCCACTGCCTCTGCAAAGGCCACCGACCGATGCTCCAGCCACAGCGGTTGCCCCTTTTTCAACTCTATCCCAGAGAATTCTCGATTAATATCAAGGACTCGGCACAGTTTGCCAGGACCCGCAGCAATGCGATGGAGCGGCTGTTTGGTTTGTACATCTAAACAATGGGGCCATTCCTCAAACTTCAGCGCTCGAATCAGGACCGCACTCGGCACCTCATCTTGATCTGTAACGACGTTGAGGCAGTGGTACATTCCATAGATCAAATAGACGTACGTCATTCCTGCGGGGCCGAACATTACAGCATTGCGAGGCGTACGACGACGGTAAGCATGGCAGGCCGGATCTCCCGGTCCGTAGGCCTCAGTTTCGACAATCAACCCCCGAACGAGATCACCATTGGGCAAGGCCCGAACCAGTTGACACCCCACTAGATCAGGCGCCACAGCGTCAGCGGGGCGAGACAGCCACGCAGCATCAATGGCATCAGAGATTTGCGTCATAATTATTTTGCGATACAACAGAAGAGTGGGGCAACCTGTTAATAAAGTTATGTTTGCGCCTCAAGTTCACTCTTCTTTGTAACATCAGCAATACTGGCCGTTTCAACTCTTTCCCTATGGACTTCAAAACCGTTCTTCTCGGTCTCACGCCTTTCTTTATTACCTTCTGTTTATTCTTTGGAACCAAAAACGGTTTCTATGACTCTGATGACTACCATGGCAATGGTTCCGCCCATTCATCTCCCGATCTCTAATGTCCCCTGTTGATGAAGCTGCTCACCTCTCGATCTCCACGAGCTTAAAACCTTGCATTCAGGCTTTGGGCCTCCAGGCCATCGAGCGTCATCTCTTCCTGTGTGCTGACCCGACAAAACCCAAGTGCTGTGATCAAGAAGCCAGTCTTGATGCTTGGAACTACCTCAAAAAGCGCTTGAAAGAACTGAAGTTAGACCGACCGACATTGGAACGTCCAAGCTGCATTTTTCGAACGAAGGCAAACTGTCTGAGGGTTTGTCAGCGCGGCCCGATCATGGTGGTCTATCCCGATGGCGTTTGGTACCACTCCGTTACGCCGCCCGTGATTGAACGCATCATTCAAGAGCATGTGCTGAATAATCAAGTGGTGTCGGATTATCTCTTTGTTAACCAGCCTCTCTCGGCTCTGCAGAATAGAGAACCGTCCGAGAGCTGAAGACAATTGAGTCGCTGATGCGGGGTAAACCAAGGGCACTTCAAGTTGAGAAGAAACCCGTTAGCAATAGGGGCAGTAGTAACAAAATACCGATGATTAAAAGCAAAGTACCGGGATCGATCGGGATAATGTTTTTAGCGAGTCTTTGATTGTTCTCAAATTCTTCAGGATCTGTGAGCCGACGCTGACGCCTACATTGCGAAGCATTGTCCCCAGTTTTATCAGACATCTCAGACCTCTAACAGTGACTGTACATAGCCTATCAGCTCCTGAAGATTGCCAGATTGATGTTGAGCTGCTGAGGAGGAGATCCGCCAATTTTGTTAAGTCCACTCTGCGCGAAGAGGAGTTCATTGATGTCTAACTGCCCGCGCTGTAATTATTTACTCCAGAAGACTGCTGTATCCTGTCCTCAATGCGGAACTGCGCTGACGGCCTATGGTCATCCGGGTATACCACTGTACCAAGCTCAAGAGGATACATTCCTCTGCTCAACCTGTGTCTATGAACTGGATGATACCTGTACTTTTCCGCAGCGTCCGCATGCCAAGACCTGCACTTTGTACAGAGATTCTCGCACGCCCCGAAGTGCACCTACTAGGCGGCCTCAGGCTAGTTTGAAAAGGCGGTATGATGCACGATCTTTGCTGTGGTTGCTAGGGTTTATCTGTCTGATCGGAATTGCGATTCTACTGGCTCGCTAAAAAGGGGGCAGCTTGGATAGAGCAAGGGTGGGTTGAGATCGCATCATGATGTAGGGGCTGATAAGACCTGAGCCTCAAGTTCTGCTGAGTCTAAGATAAGGCTGTCCTCATCCAGAGGAATCGCCTCTTCTTGATACACGATCAGGTCAAACCAGAACGTTGTTCCCACGCCCACTTCACTGACGAGATGCATCTTCGAGTGATGCTTATCAATGATGTTATTCACAATTGAGAGACCTAAGCCAGTGCCCTCTAAAGTGTGTACCCGATTCTCCGCCCGATAGAATCGGTCGAAAATAGCGGGTTGATCCTCTGGCGCAATCCCGATTCCAGTGTCAGAGACCTCAATACGGACCTGATCGGGTGCCGATTCTAACTCCGACGTAGATAATCGATAGGCGCGTACCGCAACCTTGCCACCATTGGGAGAAAATTTCAGCGCATTGCCTAATAAATTCGTGAGCACCTGCAGCATCAAGTCGTAGTTGCCCCAGACAGCGGGGAGATCGGCCTCAATTTCTTGGATCATTTCAATTCCCTGATCGCGGGCGTTGAGTTGACAGGTTCGCAGCGTCTGCTCAACGGGCTGTGTAATATCTACGCCTTCAAAGCGGTACTGCTTGCCAGAGTCAAGGCGCGACAAGTCAAGGACATCATTCACGAGGCGAGTGAGGCGATCTGTTTCGTGATTAGCGGTTTCTAAAAACTCCTGCTTATCAGCGTCGCTGAGATCGTCGCCATACTCATAGAGCGTTTCAATAAAGGACTTGATGTTGAAGAGTGGGGTCCTCAACTCATGGGAAATATTGCTGATAAACTGGCTCTTGGCCTCATTGAGTTCCACCTCTCGGGTGATATCCTGCACCGTCATCGCAATGCCTTTGACCTTTTCTCGAGTTTGGTCGAGAACGGTGGTTAGCAGGATCCGAACCGTTTTTGCGGCGGGCTCATAGAGGGCAATTCTAAATTCTCCACTCTCACAGTCGCCTTGTGCGCTCTGGTAGAGGGGGCGAGTAAGCTCAATTTGAACTGGCTCTGGCAAGTGGTGCAGGATGTTTTGACCCAGCACTTTTTTCTCATCCCAGCCAAATAGCCGCCTTGAAGTGGGGTTGGCTAACACGACCTCCATATCGGTGCCCAGCAGGACTGCGCCGTCGGCAATGGTGAACATTAGGGTTTCAAGCTTTGCTTTCTGAGCCGTTAGTTCTTCAATGTTCTGCTCATCGTATTTGGCAAGACGCTCTGCCATCTCATTGAAGCTTGAAATCAGTTCGCCGAGTTCCCCACCGAAGGGTAAATCAACGCGCTGTTTAAAGTTGCCTGCGGCAATGTTTTTGACCCCCACCGCCAGTTCTTTAATCGGCTGGGTAATAATCAGAGCGTTGGACACGGCTCCCAAAATCACCATCACCCAAATGGCGATAAAGACTGCAATTGTGACATCGCGGGTCAGACGCGAGGAGGTCACAACCGCTGGGTTGGGGTTGATGCCGATGGCCAATACCCCTAGGTCAATATCACCCTGAGAAAGCGGTACGAAAACATCAGCCACTTCGCCATTGGGGGTCAAGTGCTGCCGCACCATCACGGTGTTAGAGTTCGGCGCAAAGTTCTCCGGGAGCTGAATTCGCTGCCGCAGCATCAGCGAGTTATCTGCCTGTGCTTCTGAGAAGGGAATGCCATAGTAAATGCGTCCGTCCGCATCTGCGTACAGCATGTAACGAATGCTAGAGGTGCGACTATAAAATTTGCGCGAAAACTGGGCGAGTTCGGAGTAGTTCTCGTCTGCCACCAAGGGCGTCACATTTGCCGCTAACAGAACGCCTAAGTCTTGACCGTAGCGGGTATCTTGCAGGCGGGCGTCAATCTGAATACTGTTGACGGCCCAGAAAATGAGTGCGCTCATGAGGCAGGAAACCACAAGCGTTGCGGCGGCCATGAGGCGGGTTTGGATATTGGACTCCGACCACCACCCCAGAATGACAACTTTGATTGGGTTGAAGAACTTCATCAAGGTACTGCCTGGTGTTGAACGTGCAACTCATTGATGGGTTGACTTAGTGTTTTAAGGATACAGGGGATCTGAGATCTGCGCTTAGTGCCCCTGGCTCTATACTTTGTACGATAAAGCTCAAGAGGGGGTGTTCTGTTGGCGAAGACGCCAATCTTCTGGGAGATATTGGCTTAACGGAGGAAGGAATAGGCGAGGCAAGCGCGAAAGCCATGAGTCACACCTCGATAAAAGGCTCGTGCTCGCTGCCGCCGAGTCCCATGAGAGTTGGGATGGAAGTTATTTTGACCACTCATATAGGATTGAGTGTAGCCTTCTTGTACATCTGTTGGATCGAGCAGTCTTCGTCGATTGGCATCCTGCGCGTAAACGCCAGCAAAGCAGTCAGCCTGCAGTTCTTCTTGAACCAAGTAGCGATGTAATCGGCTGAGGCCGAGCTGATTTTGAACGGCGTGCCCATACTCGTGGGCCAAAATTGTGATGGCGGCAAAATCTCCTGCCTGATAGTTTGCCTGTTCTAGCAGCGGTACGTTGACGTAGATGCTGTGGTTGTGGAGACAGTAGATGGCGTTAAATTTGCCCGCTATACCGCAGGGTGTTTTGGCAATGCTGCGATATTCGTAGGCAATGGGTTTCCGCCAAGGGCGACCGATGCCTCGAAATGTTCTTGACCAGAACCGGCTAATGTCTGTGTTTGCAAAATGGACTTTCCGCTGTAGGGTCTGACTGAGTGCCGGAGGGGAGCCTAAAAAAAGAGCCAACCCAACAGCAACTGCTCCCTGTAAAACCTGGCGTGGTGCAGAAATCATGGTTAAGACCGTCTTTAGAAAGGTACGAAACGGATGAGGTTGGAGCTTTGCTGAACGGGGTGAGGGGAGCTACTTGGTGAAAAATATTGTTTAATTGTCAACCGTAAGATAACCCTATCTTACTTTTTAATGGCCTGTAGGTGTCTTAGAGCGCTTTAGTCTCTGTTTCAGGGTTGTTGTCCACGGCGTCTGGAGTACTCCCAAAATTAGCGTATGCAGGCCTGAATAAGGTCAGCAGCACCCCCACCGACGGGATAGATGTCGCAGTTGAGGGCTTGAGAAATTTGCTCAACAGTTGTGTCATCCAGAAATTCCTGGGTTCCGTACTTGAGCATGAGCTGGGGGAGCAACAAACCCTCTTCTAAGTCTTGTCCCTGCAGAGCCTTAAGAATATCTTGACCTGTTAGTAGGCCGGTGACGGTCATGGTTTGTCCCCAGTAGTGGCTAGCAAGGGCGGCCATTTTGATTTCTAAACCTTGCACTTGGTTGAGGCGTTCGATAATGGGCTGAAAGGCCCTTGCAACGGTGTTGCCGACGACCCACGTGTAGCAGCGGGCAGGATTGACCTGGGGGGGAAGGGCCAATGCGGCTTGCTGGAATTGCTGCAGGAAGAGCCGAATGGAGCCGACGCCGTTGTCAATCTGGGGATAGTTCTCGTAGTGAGAGGCGGGGGGAAGAGGTTGACCTGCGATTAAGAACCATTCGTCTGCTAGCCAAGCAAAGGTGGAGCCAAGCTCCTGCTGAAACTGGGTTTGTAAAGTCTGGACTTGGGTAATGACCTGGGTTGCGATCGCATCTCCCACCGGCTCTAGTTCATCTAGGTTGGGTCGAAAACGCGTTAAACCCACCGGAACCACCGCCACCGAAGCCACCGCCGGCACTTCTCCTATGTGAAACTGTGCCAGATCCCTTAACGTACGCTCAAGATGAAGACCATCATTAATGCCAGGACAAAGAACAACCTGAGCATGAACCTGTAGCCGTCGTTCCTGAAACCAGTGTAGCTGGTCTACGATTTGCCCCGCCCGCTCATTCTTAAGCAGCCGCTGGCGTATTTCTGGTTCCGTTGCGTGAACCGAGACATAGAGCGGTGAGAGGCGCATCGCTTCAATGCGATTCCACTCGCGGGCAGACAGATTAGTGAGCGTCAGATAGCTGCCGTAGAGAAAGCTGAGGCGGTAGTCATCATCTTTGAGATACAGACTCTGACGACGACCCGGAGGCTGCTGATCGATAAAGCAAAAAGGACAGCGGTTGTTGCACTGAATCAGTCCGTCAAAGAGGGCGGTTTCAAACTCTAGGCCCAGATCTGCATCAAAGTCTTTTTCAAGTTCGACTTGGTGGGGCTTCCCTTGAGCATCTAATACGTCTAGGGTCAGAAATTCGTCAGCGCACAAGAAGCGATAGTCGATCAGATCGCGAGGCCGTTGGTCATTGATTGAGAGGATGCGATCTCCTGCCTCAAACCCTAACTCAGCGGCAATGGAGTCGGGCAAAACATGGGTAATCAATGCGGGCTGCACTGTGCTGTCGCTCATTCGGTGATCATCAATATCCTTAGCACTTGCATCTTAACTTTTGCGCTCCTCAATAACGCAAATCGGACTTAACCAAAGCGTTAATGGTGAAGAAACCAGCACTCTCACCCTTGATGATTTCACTAGCAGCCTAAAACTGTTTGGAAAAGCTTAAGAGAGTCTTCAGCAATGCTCTGGAAGCAGGGTAAGGTGGGATACGTTAATATAACGACACATCATCGGTTTTCCCTGTGATTGCTCCGCTATTTGAATCGCTATTTATGCAAGGTGTTAAACCGACCGAACCGCTTGTACAGCCAGTATTAGACAGTCCAAAAATAGATATTTTAGAAAGCCGCCTCCATTGGTGGCTTTTTGGTGCGTCTGTTTTGTTAGTGACCCTGCCTGTCTTCGTTCAAGCTCCTTTGGTGCGCCAGTGGCCCACCTTGAGCCTACTTGCTTCACTTGGCTGGTTAGGGACGGGCAGTTATCTGCGAACTCGGCCGCGTCTCCAGTTATGGGGCGACCTGCTGATTGGGTTTACCCTGGCTTGGTTTGCGGGGTCAATTTATTGGGGTTGGTTCCGATGGGAACCGCTCTTGCACATTCCTTTAGAAGCGATTGCTCTACCGTTTGCTATTTGGGCTTGGCGAGCCTCTTGGTGTCGAGTGGGTATGGGCTTCTACCTTGGGTCTCTCTTGGGGACCGCGATTACCGATTTATATTTCTATCTTGTTGATTTGATTCCCTTTTGGCGTAGCTTACTCCGCGTTGATCAGACTCAGGCTTTTACCGTTCTTCAATCGGCCCTCGTCAAGGTTCAGACACCTTGGGGCTCGGGCTGGGCGATGGCCCTGATTTTGGCCCTGTGTGTGATTGGTATTGTCCCTCTTCTTTCCGGGAGTATGGATCATGATCGCCGTCTCTATCGCTGGGTTTTTTCTGGGGCGGTGTTGGGCACATTGATGGTGGATAGTCTTTTTCTATTGGTCGCAACCCGGTTTTAGACGTGCAGCTTTCTAAACAGGTATTGCGACGGCAATTGCTACAGCAACGTCAGGCACTCCCGGAAGCGGAGTGGCAGCAAAAGAGCGATCGCATCTCTGATCATCTTCGCCAAGCCGCGTTTTTTCAGCAGGCACGCACCGTTTTTGCCTATCTTAGTTTCCGTCAAGAGCCAACCCTGCAGTCCCTATTTGATGATCAGCACCAATGGGGGGTACCGCGATGTGTGGGTTCCGAGCTGGTGTGGCACCATTGGCAGCCCCATGATCTTGACCAGCTCCAGCCGGGAAAATACGGCATCATGGAGCCAAAAGCCACCCTGCCGATTCTGTCACCTGCAGTGGCGGACCTGATCTTAATTCCAGCCGTGGCCTGCAGTGCCCAGGGATACCGCCTGGGATACGGGGGAGGATATTACGATCGTCTGCTGAGCCAGTGGCCTCACTTAAAGACGATTGGCCTTGTCTTTGATGATGCCGATCGGCTGCCATTACCCACAGATCCCTGGGACCAGCCCTTGAAAGCCATTTGTACCGAGGCTGGATTTAGACAACCTGATGGAAAAACTTAAAGGTTGCCCACTGATCGAGATCTAAGGCCCACCCCGCATCTGCTGCAATTTCAGCAGCTTTCGCGGCTTCTGTACTCATGTCGTTGAGGTCTTTTAGGAGCTGACGTGTTACCTCCAGGAGTTCGGAAAAGGTGACCACTTCACCTGCGGCATCCTGTCCCACTTGGTCTTGAAGATGTGTCAGGGTTTTAGTTAGGGGCTGGCGACTGACGATCACATAGGTTGTGCAGAAGCCAGCGGGGCCGTGGAGTTTCCACTTGTTGCCCTCTGGTGGGACGGTTAGGCTGGTCCCCGGGGCAATGCGGTCGGCAATCACCTCGGACTGATCGGCTTGGGAGTAACAGGCGATCGGCTGAGTGCCGTTAACGCTCAATAACAGCCAGTACAAAGGACGATCGCTGTAGTTGCTAATTTGATAGCGAATCTGGCTGCCTGCTTCCAGAGACACAATAGATTCTTGAGGAGCTGTATTGGCAAGGCCAGATGTAGTCCAAGGTGCTCGGGGAGTGTACTGGGAAACAAGGGTTTTGGGTTTATCTGCCTCTATTGTCTCTAGAGTTGCGATCGCACCTACTTTCGAAGCCGCTGCATTTACCGTCATCTCCATTAGCTTGGCCGCCAGCATCGTTTCCAGCATGGGTCGCAGACGACGAACGGCTGTTTTGACTGCCTCTCCAGGGTCACCAGAACTCCCGGAAAGCGGCGTACCCCCCAAAAGACATAAACCATAGCTAGGAGCCGTTCTCTCCGTTGTTTCAGGCTCGTTCGCAGCCGTGGTAGACAGCATTGCCGTCTTGGTAAATAAGTAATCAGCAGGCTGATCGCTCGTCGTCACTGGACTCATGTGGTCTAGATCAGAAAACGCGCTAGTGGCATCAACCCGCTCCACTCTGTCTAACGCTTTGCCCAAAGCCACATTCAGATCGAGAGTGGTCGGCAGCACTCGAATCGCTTCTTGAAGGAGCTGCCCTGTTTGCAAAGGGGCAGCATCCTTTTCCCCCTCTACCTCAGTCGTTCCCGTGAAACCAGATCTTGAAACCAATTGAACCTGTCGCTGCTTAGAAGGCAGTGGCGCTGTCTCAGCCCCTACTGCTGGCGCTACAGGCTCAGAACTCGGTAAAACCTGGAAGCAGGTTTGGGGCTCATACTGCTCTAGCACGTGGGGGCTAATTCCGCCTAGCCAGACCGCATTATCATTCGCGATTACAACTCCATCCGCCGTTGGCTCTTGCGGTGCGCCGTAGATCAGCGATTGCTGACTCCGAGGCGTTATGAACTGCGGAACTTGAATCTCTCCCATCGGTTGTGCGACATCCGTAACCGTGCGATTCATTGCAAAAGTTAAGGTTGTCGCCGGCATGGCCTGCCATAATTCGTGGGTTAAAGCAGCCGTGAACAGACCCGCTGCATAATTATGCCACTGCACTTCTACCGCAGTCTGTCCGCTATCAGCCGCCGCCAGTGCCAACCCCGGCAGACGCTGGGAGCGCTGGATTCGCTGCTTGAGCTGTTCGCTAGGTGAAAGCTGCGCCCAGACCTCATCCTGTATCGAAATATCTCGAACGGCATTGACGGTTAGAGATGCCGTGGGTAGAGATCGAACGCGCAGATGACCGAGTTCATCTGTGTTTGGGTGAGTCAGACCCATGTCCAGAACACTCACGAGTTGATCCGTTGTCAGAGATCGCAGTAATCGACTTAAATCCCTCAGCAAAAAAGCATTGAGTTCTGGCTGATCATCGCTAACGTTGAGGGCATCAAAGGGGACTAGAGCATTGAGAGGAGTATCAGGTAAAACATCGACGCGATCTATCAACGATGGACTCACATCAATTTGACGACCATAACCACTGAAGTGAAATACAACCACATCGTGGGGGCGAGCCTGCTTGATTAAATGTTCAACCAACGCCGCTTCTAAGTTGCTGACAGTGGCATCTTTGTTACGCAGCTCAACGATATCACCCGGCTTGAATCCAAACCGATGAACCAGCAGCTCTCGGTGTAAATCTAGATCGGTGAGACATCCCTTCAGATTTGGCAGCTTTGCATCAGAAGCGTACTGATTGATGCCGACCAGCAACGCCAACTTACGAGGCGTAGGATCTGCTAAAGCCTGCTGATATTTTTGCGCTCCTGTTCGTAGGACATCACCGAAACCCAGCCCAGCGAGCGTGAGACCGGTTTGTTGCAAAAAGGCGCGGCGGGTCAGGGACATGATTGAGCGCTTTACGGCACGGGTGAATAGACTGTCGTCAACAGCCAGCTCTTTTACTATATCTCCGTTTCTCAACAAAACCGGAATGAGAAGCATCCCATTCCGGTTTTGTTAAATCCACTAATATAGAAAGGCTGTAGTCTCTAGGCAGTTGCAGCTGACTGCATTGCCTCTGCTAAGACCTTGGCAACCTCAGGACGAGAGAACTGAGGAGGGGGAAGTTCTCCCCGACGTAGCATTTCGCGTACCTTTGTACCTGAGAGGTGAATTCGATCTTCAGGCCCGCTAGGACTCGTCTTCGTTGTTGCCATAGACTCAGTCTTCTTGCAGAAGAATGCATGCTCAAATTTCATCGGCACGATTCCCATGGCGTCAGCGTCTAACTCATCAAAGATATGCTGAGCATCGTAGGTGCCGTAGTAGTCTCCAACGCCCGCATGGTCGCGGCCCACGATGAAGTGAGTACAGCCATAGTTTTTACGCACAAGAGCATGGAAAATTGCTTCTCGGGGACCGGCATAGCGCATCGCTGCTGGATTAATCGCCAGCGTGACGCGATCCTGTGGGAAATAATGCTCCATCATAATCTCGTAGCACCGCATTCGGATGTGGGCTGGGATGTCGTCACTTTTCGTCGCGCCCACCAGCGGATGCAGAAAGAGACCATCCACCGTTTCTAAAGCGCACTTTTGAATATACTCATGGGCGCGATGAATCGGGTTACGAGTTTGAAAACCGACAACGGTTCGCCAGCCCTTCTCTTTGAAAAGCGCTCGGGACTGGGCTGGATCGATTTGGTAAGAGGGGAACAGGGGATGAGGATGACGCTCTAGTAGCCAAACTGGACCCGCAAGGTTGATACCTCCTTGGTCGTAAACGACTTTCACGCCCGGATGCTTATCTTCGTCGGTTCGATAAACCTGGAGGGCTTCCTGCTTCTTATCGTAGGCATACTTTTGTGTCAGCTCCAAGACGCCCACAAAACGGCCATCAGGATCATTGAGGCGGACAAGAGAGCCAATCTCTAGGGGATTAGCAATATCTTCAGTGACAGATAAAGTAATGGGCACTGACCACGGTAGGCCATTGGCCAAATGCATTTTGTGGACAACCTGTTCGTAGTCCTGCTGCTCCATGAAACCCGTCAACGGGCTAAAGCCACCGATGGCGATCATCTCTAAATCAGAGGTTGCTCTGGCGTCTAACTGGACGCTCGGTAACTGTTCTGCTTTGCTTAAAAACTCCTGTCGCTGAGCTTCAGAAGCAATGCGATTAATGAGTTCACCACCGTGGGCTTCGATCACGTCTTGATGCTTCAAAATACACTTCTCCAACTGCGTCGCCTCCCATCCCTGCTAAGGATTACGACTCGCAAAACGTACAGTTGAAGGTAAAACTCAAAGCTTGTGGAGCTTTAAAATCAACGACGGGCTGCGAATAATGGGAGATCTTAAACGCTCTTATCATAAACTACTTTTTGAATTGAAACAGGTAAAAATACTCACTAAACACTAGGCTTTTCCAAATTTTCTTCTGGGAATGATTTGTGTTTATTATCTCGAGGTTAAACATTCGTGATGATGGGTTTAATGACCGATGAAAATTTGAACGAGAAAATGACGGTGGTCATAATAAAAAATAGATCAGCATGTAGGATGTAAACGTAGCCACATAACGGTTTGACTATGCCTGTCCTCTCCTCAAATCATTTGACTCAAAAGCCGATCAAATTTGGTACTGATGGCTGGCGAGGGGTGATTGCAGCAGACTTTACCTTTGAACGGCTCAAGAAAGTTGCACCCGTGGCAGCCCAGGTGTTGTCGGCAACCTATGGCGAGTCGACGGGGAGTCGCTTGGTGATTGTGGGGTACGATCGTCGCTTCCTATCTGAGGAATTTGCCCAGGTTACGGCAGACGCCGTTGCCCAAGCCGGATTTGACGTTCTTCTTTCTAATGATTATGCTCCCACGCCTGCTTTCAGCTGGGCCGCCTATCATCGTCAGGCGCTAGGGGCATTGGTGATTACAGCCAGTCATAATCCTGGGCAATACTCTGGCCTCAAGGTGAAGGGTGCCTTTGGCGGATCAGTGCCGCTTCCTGTCACTCAAAAGATTCAGAGTCAGCTGGAAGCGGGTTCTCTGCCTTCAGCGCCTGCTACCGGCCAGGTCACGTCCTTCAATCCTTGGCCGGAGTACTGTCAAGTTCTCAAATCAAAGGTTGATCTGAGCTTGATCAATACAGCCATTAATGAAGGAAAGCTTTCTGTTTATGTAGATCCGATGCACGGGGCAACGGCGGGTGGTTTGGGACAGCTCCTTGAAGCGCCGATTAAAGAATTGAATAGCGAGCGAGACCCCCTCTTCGGTGGCGGTGCCCCTGAACCTCTCCCCAAATACCTACCGGAATTGATTCAGGCGCTGAAATCGCGCCAAGATCAGGGCGTGGCTTTGGGACTCGTGTTTGATGGTGATGGCGATCGGATCGCAGCGATAGATGGACAGGGCGAATTCTTGAGTTCTCAATTTCTGATTCCAATTTTGATTGATCACCTGGCGACCCATCGCGGCATGACTGGAGAGGTGATCAAAACGATTAGCGGCTCGGATCTTTTTCCTCGGGTGGCGGCGCTTCATGATCTACCAATTTATGAAACGTCTATTGGCTACAAGTACATCGCAGACCGAATGCTAGAAACTCAAGAGACGGTATTGATTGGGGGAGAAGAGTCAGGCGGAATTGGCTACGGCAATCATATTCCTGAGCGGGATGGCCTCTTGTCAGCGCTATACCTTCTGGAAGCGTTAGCTCAAACGGGTAAGGATTTAAGTGAGCTATATCAGCAGCTTCAAGCTCGAACAGATTATCACTGTGCCTACGATCGTATTGATGTTCCCCTTGCTAGCGATAGCGTCAAAGTCAATCTGCAGGGGCAGTTGAGCAGTGCTCCTTTTCAAGAAATCTTGGGACAGTCCGTTATCGATGTAGGCACGGGAGACGGCAGCAAATTCCGCCTTGCAGATCAAAGCTGGCTCTTGGTGCGCTTTAGCGGTACAGAGCCTGTTCTACGGCTGTACTGTGAAGCAGCTAATCCGGCACGCGTTGACGAAATTTTGAACTGGGCTAAGCAGTGGGCTACCCAGGTTGACGGGTAGAATGGTTGAAAGCGGTTTTACAGACCGGCTCTACAGTCCTAGTCGAAATTTATGCCATCAACCCTGACCGATACGAAGAATTGCCTGGATACCCATCTTGAGCCTGTGGCTCAGATTCTTGTGAGTGCCACGACTCCGCCGCTGCTTCTGGGCGTGCTGGTGCAGCGCCAATGTGGTCAATGGCTTGAAGAATTGGGGCAATTTAGCGAAAGCTTTTTTCAAGGCCGTAGGCTGCCCAATCTTCCTTTCCCTGAGGCTGATGCTTCTGAAGCTGACGAACTTGTCTAGCCCTCTGGTTTTGGACAAACGGAGATTACATCCTAGAATTGTCTCAAGGCCATCGGTCCTATGATTTGATGCGCCTCTAATCCTTATTTGGTCCTCACATTATTATTGAGCGTAGGTTTACTGTGCTGAGTTCAAAGCCCATGGGTTCCATTGCTGACGGATCTAATTCAGATTTGATGATGCCGCCGAGGACGGAGCTGCTGCTCCAGCATCGTTTGACGATGATTGAAGCGCTTTTAGAAGAGGTGCTGCAGGATGAGTGCGGGCAGGATCTGGTCGATTTGCTGCAGCAGTTGCGATCGATGTGTTCGCCAGAAGGGCAGGCACCGCGTGTTCCTGAAGCTGAAGTGCTCAAGGTGGTCGAGAAGCTGGAGCTAGGGGAGGCGATTCGTGCTGCCCGTGCTTTTGCGCTGTATTTTCAGCTGATCAATATTGCCGAGCAGCATTACGAACAAGAAGCCAGTATTTACCGGACCCATGGGTCGCTGCAGGAGAGGCACGTTGCCCCAGCGGCGACCGCAGACGGTGCCGCTGCATCTCAGACGCCCTATACCGATGCTCGGGGTGGCTCAGCGGAGCATATTGAGAATAGTCTCTATGAGATGACGCCCCCAGATCACAATTTGGGAACGTTCTCGTGGCTGTTCCCGCAGCTCAAGCGCTTAAATGTGCCGACGCGCCATATCCAGCAGCTCATTGATGCGTTGGATGTGAAGCTGGTGTTTACGGCTCACCCGACTGAAATTGTGCGGTCTACCATTCGTAATAAGCAGCGCCGAATTGTCAGTCTGCTTAGTGATTTAGATGCTGTTGAGTCAGGGTTAGCGGCCCGTACCCGCGCAGATTGGGAGTTAGATGCGGCCCGCTCGTTGCTGACGGAAGAGATTCGATTTTGGTGGCGCACCGATGAGCTACATCAGTTTAAGCCTGAGGTGCTGGATGAGGTGGAGTATGGACTCCACTATTTTGATGAGGTGCTGTTTGACGCCATTCCGCAGCTTTATCGGCGTCTGTCTCAGAATTTGCAAGAGGCTTTCCCGCAGCTACAGCCACCCCAGTACGACTTCTGTAAGTTTGGCTCTTGGGTGGGCTCAGATCGGGATGGAAATCCCTCTGTTACGCCTGAGATTACTTGGCAGACGGCCTGTTATCAACGCGATCTGGTGCTGCAGAAGTACATCAGTGCCGTTACGAAGCTGATTGACCTGCTGAGCCTATCGATGCATTGGTGTGATGTCCGGCCTGATTTGCTCGATTCCCTAGAGCAGGATCAGCTGCTGATGCCTGAAATTTATGACCAGCTCGCTATTCGCTTTCGCCAAGAACCCTACCGGCTGAAGCTCTCTTATATTCTTAAACGGCTCAAGAATACTCGCGATCGCAACTCTCAGCAGACCCAAGGTGGCGATCTGTTTGCTGCTCCTCTGGCGACAACCCTTCAGGAGCCGCAGTACTACACCAATGTCGAAGCTTTTTTATCAGAGCTACTGGTTATCAACCAGAATCTGCAGGGGACTGGTCTCCACTGCCGTGAACTGGAAGACCTCATTTGCCAGGTTGAAATATACGGTTTTAATCTGACTCAGCTCGATATTCGCCAAGATAGCTCCTACCACTCTGATGCCATCACCGAGATTGCCGACTATCTGCAAATCTTGCCCCAACCTTACAACGAGCTGTCTGAGGCCGAGCGAACGCAGTGGCTCATTCAAGAACTGCAGACCCGACGGCCTTTAATCCCAACAGAGCTTCCCTTCTCCGATAGAACAAAAGAGACCATTGACACCTTCAAGGTGGCGCGGCGACTGCAGGAAGAATTTGGCCAAGACATCTGCCGCACCTACATCATCAGCATGTGCCACGACGTCAGTGACCTCCTAGAAGTGCTGTTGTTTTCCAAAGAAACCGGACTCTACGATCCTGCAACCCATCGTGGCACGCTCCATGTGGTGCCGCTATTTGAAACCGTAGACGATCTCAAGCGCGCCCCTGAGGTGATGACGGCGCTGTTTGAGCTACCGCTCTACCGAACCTATCTAAATGCAGAAACCTCCACCGAAACTACAGAGAACGACAACCCTGAGGCAGAAGGTGCAGCTCCCCTTGCTTTGCAGGAGGTAATGCTTGGCTATTCAGATAGTAATAAAGACTCTGGGTTCCTGAGCAGTAACTGGGAAATCTATAAGGCTCAGCAGTCTTTGCAGAAAACGGCAGCTCCCTATGGCGTCTCCCTACGGATCTTTCACGGTCGGGGTGGCTCGGTGGGTCGGGGGGGGGGGCCTGCCTACGAAGCGATTTTGGCCCAGCCCGGTCGCACCATCGATGGCCGCATCAAAATCACTGAGCAGGGAGAAGTTGTTGCCTCTAAGTACTCGCTGCCAGAGTTAGCGCTGTATAACCTAGAAACGATTACGACGGCGGTGATTCAAGCGAGTCTGCTGCGTTCAACCATTGACGATATTGATCCCTGGCATGAGATCATGGAGGATCTGTCAGCGCGATCGCGGAAGAAATATCGCTCTTTGATTTATGAGCAGGATGACTTTGTGGATTTCTTCTATCAGGTCACCCCTATTCAGGAAATTAGCCAGCTACAGATTAGCTCACGCCCCAGCCGTCGTCGGAAGGGCAATACATTAGACAGTCTGCGGGCGATTCCTTGGGTGTTTAGCTGGACCCAAAGTCGCTTTTTGGTTCCGGCCTGGTATGGCGTGGGGACAGCCCTAGAGGAGTTCTTGACCGAAAATTCGGCAGAGCATCTGAGTCTTCTGCAGTTTTTCTATGCCAAGTGGCCTTTCTTCAAGATGGTGGTGTCCAAGGTTGAGATGACGCTCTCGAAGGTGGATTTACAAATTGCTCACCATTATGTTCATGAGCTATCGAAGCCGGAGGACCGAGAGCGCTTTGAGCACGTCTTCCAGCAAATTTCAGACGAATACTACCTGACCCGCAAGCTGATTTTGATGATTACTGGGCGCAAGCAGCTTCTCGATGGCGATCCTAATCTGAAGCGCTCTGTCCAGCTTCGTAACGGCACCATTGTTCCCCTTGGGTTTTTGCAAGTTTCGCTGCTTAATCGATTGCGAAACCACCAGAGTCTGAATGCGGCGGGCACCGGGGTACGGTCTCAGTACAGCAAGGGTGAGCTGCTGCGGGGAGCCTTGCTGACCATCAACGGCATTGCCGCCGGGATGCGGAATACAGGATAGGGAGTGTTACTTCTCTGTTCAGCTGCTGTTGTTGATTAGCCATTGGCGTTATTGTAGGAGAGAGCGGCTCTCTCTGGTTTGGAATGAAGTCCCTTAGTCTATCCTTTTGTTCTACCATCGTTACTTCGCATGAATATTCTCTCGAATTTGCTGACTCAACCGACGCCTACAGCCGTTCCTCGGCAGCGCGGTCGAGGTATTGAACTCAAGTCTCAGCGTGAGATCGAGATCATGCGGCAGGCCTCCAAGATTGTGGCGACGGTTCTCAAAGAGATTGGTGAACTGACCGAACCCGGCATGACCACAGCAGATTTAGATGCCCATGCTGAAAAACGTATCCGGGAGATGGACGCGCAGCCTAGCTTCAAGGGCTATCAAGGCTTTCCGGCCTCAATCTGCTCTAGCATTAACAATGAAGTGGTGCACGGTATTCCCAACAAAAAGAAAGTTATTCGAGAAGGGGATGTCTTGAAGGTGGATACGGGAGCTTATTTTGAGGGCTTCCACGGCGACTCCTGTATCACGATTGCGGTGGGTGAGGTGACGCCAGATGCCGCAAAGTTAATCAAGGTGGCGGAAGAAGCGCTCTTCAAAGGGATTGAGCAGGTTAAAGAGGGCAACTACCTGATGGATCTGGCCGGAGCAATCCAAGATCATGTGGAAGCCAATGGCTTTGCTATCGTTGAAGAATTTACCGGGCACGGCGTGGGTCGCAACCTACATGAAGAGCCGTCGGTGTTCAACTTTAGAACCCGTGAAATGCGGAACGTAAAGCTGCGGGCTGGTATGACGATTGCCATTGAGCCGATTGTAAATGAAGGGTCTAAGCGAACTCGAATTTTGCGCGATCGCTGGACTGCGGTCACGGTCGATAATGCGCTCTCGGCTCAGTTTGAGCATACGGTACTGGTCACAAAGACTGGCTATGAGATCTTGACCGATCGCAGCAAGGTTTAGCGACATATCGCTCTGAAGGCTTAGTTCGTGACTGGAGCAACTGACTCCACCCGAGGGGAGCTGTATTCTCTGTACACACTAGACCAGATTCAGGCAGCTCAGCCGTCGTCGGTCGGAACACAGGCACTGTGGCTAAGCCAACTTCCTCAAGAATCTGTGGTAGAGAGTGCGGTTATTTCTGCCGACGTGCTGCAGCTTTTTCTAGAGCGGCTGGAGTGGCAATCGCCGCTGCTGAGAGATTTTCCGCATTTGAGGCTGCATTTTAATCTAGACCAGCCTGATCAGCTCCAGTCTGTGGCTCAGACGCTGCAGGCTAGCGTTGAAGAAACCGATTTACCGCTGCTGTGGAGCCAAGACTGGGTCCGCAATCTTCAGGAGTGGAGTGATCGGGAGGAGCTTCTCACCTGCGCGGACGAGAGACGGCCTGTTGAGGGACTGGCTCACCTGCGGGTTAGTCTTACGCCTTCTCTGTGGTTGCCTGCGGAGTGCGAATCTAGTTTGGCTGGGTTAACGAACCTGATCACGCCCCAGTACTGCTGCCTCACCCCCGAAGCGTTAGCTCACAGCGTCAAACAGCTCTGGAAACAGCTTTTTCAGGCACAAATTCTTTATCTCTGGGAACAGTCGGGTCTGTCGTTCGAGCATTTGAAGTTGGCAATCATCCTACAGCCTTTACCCGCTGCGCCGGTTTCAGGTTGGTTCCAGTTGACCGCGCAGGATCTTTTGATTCAGGTCGTTTCAGGGCTTCCTGTTGGTCTGCTTTTGGGTGATATAAGTCCCAGTTTGTTCCAGGTCAATCGCCGCACAGGGGTTATCGCTAGTCAGCTCAGCGGTTCTTCTGCTGCCTATGGCCTAGTCTCGCAGGCAGGGGAATTAAAGCTTTCGTTAGCATCAACCGAGACTGCTTTCAGCCTCAGTGATGCGGAACTAGAAGCAATGATGGCCCTAGCGACTGAACTGGAGCCTCATATGGTGGCGGGAGCCTCACGTGCTAGATGGTCTCTCTGCCATCAATCAGAACCCCGTTTATGGATCCATGAGCTGGCGGCGGAACTGCCTCGGTCGTTGTTCGATTTAAACGTGAACTTTGTCTCAGGGACTTCTGGGGCTTTGGTGGAGGGACTTCCTGCTGCGCCTGGAGTTGCGATCGCATCCCCCCACATCACCCACGATCTCCAGGCCCAGTCTCCAGAATCTGTCGCTAATACTATTTTGGTCGTTCCCTACTGCCAGCCCAGTGATCTTCCGTGGCTGCGGCAGGCGGCAGGTTTAATTTGCGAACAGGGAGGTCTGACTTCCCACGGCGCAATTCTGGCGCGGGAGCTGGGTTTGCCCGCTATTGTGGGATTCTCAAATGCGACTACCCTGCTTCAGACCGGTCAGCAACTGAGGCTCGACGGAGATCGGGGAGCGGTCTATCCTTTGACGGATGCTCAACAGACAATCCCTCTGCCCTCAGGCATTCTGACTGAGACGGCTCTCTCTCTGAAGACTCAGGTATGGGTGACTCTCAGCCAGTTCCATAATGCGGATGCCGCCAGTCAACTTCCTGTGGACGGCATTGGACTTTTGCGGTCTGAATGGCTGCTGTTAGATCTGCTCCAGCGTCACCATCCGCAACAGTGGATTCAGCAGGGAAAGCAGGCCATCCTGACGGAATATTTGGTTGACCGTCTCCAGATCTTCTTAGAAGCTTTTGCACCACGACCTGTCTTTTACCGCACCCTAGATGGGAGTAGTCGTGAGTTAGCGGGCTTAATCGGCGGAGAGGTAGAGCCGTTTGAGGTTAATCCAGCCTTGGGTCTGCGGGGAGTTGCTCGCTATCAAGCCGATCCGCGACTGTTTGACTGTGAGCTGGCGGCTCTAGCTGAGCTGCAGCAACGGGGCTGGGACAATGTGCGGCTGCTGTTGCCCTTTGTGCGTTCAGTGGAGGAGTTTGTTTGGTGTTGCGATCGCATCTCCACCGCAGGTCTATTCCAATCTCCCAAATTTGAAGTGTGGATTATGGCTGAAGTTCCCTCCGTTCTGTTCCTACTCGAAGACTACGTTAAGGCAGGTGTTCAGGGGATTGCAATCGGCTCAAATGACATGACTCAGCTCATTTTGGGGGTCGATCGCGACCGGCCTCTCTTGGATAGATCTTTGAACACTGGTCATCCGGCTGTTATGGCTGCGATCTCTCAACTGATCCAGGCAGCCAAAACACTAGATATTCCCTGCTCGCTTTGCGGTCAAGTAGAGTCTCGTCTTCTTGAGAAGCTAGTCGAATGGGGAATCACCGCAGTTTCGGTCGATCAGCAGTCTGTCCCGCAGGTCCGACGCACCATCGCCAACGTGGAGCGGAAGCATTTGCAGGTTTGAGGGGCCGCTCCAATTTAATGGGGCAATGGGAGGCGCAATATAATGAACTCAATCTTTGTCTTGGCTGATCTGAACAATGCAAGCCGCTGGTTCTCACTCTTACTCGTCATGTTTTTACTGGGATAGAGCAGAAAAACTTCGTGGGAATTTAGCGTAGGCAGTCTCCTAAGGTAACGCACTGTTCTTTTTCTCTAGATTGGAGATGATAACTGAAACAACTTTTGTCTTTCGATTGATTCGTGCTGTGCTGATGACTATCGAATCATCTAGTGGCTCTTTTTGAATAGATAACTCAAAAATCCGTTGTTCATCAAGTTCTGTGACGCCTAAGATAATTCCTTTCTCTTGCTGCATTGATTTCATCTAGAGATTTTGGCTCCCAAAAGCGCAGGTCGGCTGAGATAATAAAGAACCGGCTGTCTGTTGATGGCCCTGTCTTGACTATTTGCGATCGCAACCCATGCCAACCTATCATTACGCCCTCGCCAGCCAAAAATTTCTGTTAGAGGAAGAGCCCCTCGATGAAGTCTTCAAAGAGCGATACCGCAACTACGAAGAGAACAACAAAGAAGTCGACTTTTGGCTGGTAAAGCAGCCCGCCTTCCTGGAATCACCGGAACTACAGGCCGTCAAAGCCAAGTGCCCCCAACCCTGTGCCGCCATTATCTCCACCAGCCCTCAATTTATTACGTGGCTGAAGCTGCGCCTTGAATACGTCGCCGTCGGTGAATTTCAAAGTCCCTCAGAGGCCATCCCTGATGCCCTGGCTTCCTTGACCGCAGCCTAATGGATTACCGCGAAGCGGGTGTAGACGTCCAAGCCGGACGCACCTTCGTCAACAACATCAAAGATTTAGTCGCTCAAACAGCCCGTCCTGAAGTTTTGGGTGGTCTCGGAGGCTTTAACGGCTTATTTCAACTGCCCACGGGCTACCAGGAACCTGTGCTTGTGGCTGGCACCGACGGCGTTGGGACAAAGTTGAAGCTTGCTCAGGCTCTCAATCAACACGACACAGTGGGGATTGATCTCGTGGCCATGTGCGTCAACGACGTTTTGACCTGCGGAGCCGAGCCACTTTTCTTTCTCGACTATGCCGCCACCAGTCACTTGGAACCTGATCAGCTTACCCAGGTGGTTGCCGGTATCTCCGCCGGCTGTCAGCAAGCCGGTTGCGCCCTTCTCGGTGGCGAAACCGCTGAGATGCCAGGGTTTTATCAGCCGCAAGAATATGATCTCGCCGGGTTCTGTGTGGGTCTCGTAGAGAAAGCCAAGATCCTCGACGGTTCTCAGGTACAGGTCGGTGATGTGGTGGTGGGCCTCGCCAGCCAAGGCGTCCACAGTAACGGCTTTAGTCTCGTCCGCAAGATTGTTGCTGACGGAGGTTTTGGCTGGAATGATCGGCCTGAGCTGCTCACAAAAAGCCTTGGCGAAATGTTGTTGACGCCGACTCAAATCTACGTTGAGCCCGTGTTAGAAGCACTGCGAAGTGGGTTTGCCATTCACAGCATGGCTCATATTACCGGGGGGGGCTTGCCCGAAAACTTACCGCGCTGTCTCCAAAAAAATCAGGCAGCTCACTTAGACCCAGGAACGTGGACGGTGCCCCCCATCTTTACATGGCTGTCGACGGCTGGCCACGTCAGCCGTGAG
Source organism: Acaryochloris thomasi RCC1774 (assembly GCF_003231495.1). Classification (NCBI taxonomy): domain Bacteria; kingdom Bacillati; phylum Cyanobacteriota; class Cyanophyceae; order Acaryochloridales; family Acaryochloridaceae; genus Acaryochloris; species Acaryochloris thomasi. The sequence continues at coordinate 226,877 of NZ_PQWO01000003.1, read as the reverse complement.
GCCATGTTTGATACCTTCAATATGGGGATTGGCTATGTGTTAGTGGTGTCAGCCGACATGGCCCCTGAGCTGGTTACTTGGTTTGAGCAGTACGGCATCTGGGCGGGGGCAATAGGCAGCGTTACCGAGGGCACTCAGACGATAACGGGTTTATAGTGGATAGATGATTAATATTGACCTGTTGTCGGGGAAGGTTGCGATCTCAACCTTTTGAGTCACGCGTCAATACCATCTGATATTAAGAGGAGCTTCACTAAAAGTGCTGAGTGAAGTTCAGTTGGAGGGGGAGCCATGGGCCTGCAGTATAGCCCACCACTCAAAGCAAGATGACCCAAGTGAACGAGAGCGTTTTCCCTTCTAGAAGCCTGCTGAAAATCTATTTGCAAAGCCCGTAATTGATGTACCGCTCTCTTTTGCTTAGATAGAGCGAGGAAAAATTTTCTCTCGCCAGTGTGAAACAACCTTGCTTCAAAGTAATCTAGAGGCTGGAAGGGCTGACTCTAGAGGGCGACGTTTGTTGTTGGTGAGTAGGTATCAAGAAATGGTGCTAAGCAATGAAGATATCCTTGATTCAGACAGGGATCTACAGGAAATATTGCGTCAGAGTCCAAAACATTGGAATGAGTGGCGACACCAACAATCTGATGGGCTTGTTTTAGAAGGTGCCGATCTTCGTAGCGCTGATCTCTGTGGTCTTGACCTCCACGCCACGGATTTCTTTAGAGCCAATCTTTTCAGAGCCCACCTTAGTGCCGTTAACCTCAGCTCTGCTAATCTCAGCTCTGCTAATCTCAGCTCTGCCAGTCTCAGCTCTGCTAGTCTCAGCTCTGCTAATCTTAGTTCCGCTAATCTTAGCTTTGCCAATCTCCACAACGCTGATCTGCAGAATGCTGACCTCAGTGCGGTAAACCTCAAAGGTGCCAACTTACGCGATGCCAATCTCTGCGACGCTAATCTTTGCGATGCTAATCTCAGTAGAGCCAATCTCTGTGGGGCTGTCCTCTGTGGCGTTCGCATCAACGGTGGGACTCAGCTAGCTCAAAAGTGGCATCTCGTTTGGGAAATTATTAATCAAGGTGCTAGCGGCAGAGATCTGAGTGCAGCTAACCTAAGCGAAGCCAACCTGAGCGAAGCCAACCTGAGCGGAGTCAATCTAACAAGTGCCGATCTCCGAGAGGCTGTTCTCACTAGGGCCGTTCTCATCAAGGCGAATCTTCAGCGTGCCGACTTAAGTGGTGCCGACTGCCGCGAGGTCGAGCTGAGTCGCGCCAGTCTCAGCCATAGCGATCTCAGTGGTGCCAACTTCAATGGCGCGCTGCTTCATAAAGTGGATCTGCGTGGCGCTGATCTCAGCGGCGCTAACCTTAGTGGCGCTGATCTGACTGAGGCCGATTTCAGTGGAGCCAATTTGAGCGACGCCAATCTTCTGAAAGCCGATCTCAGTGCTGCTACCCTGCGTGATACTCAAATTAGCTCTGGAACCCGACTGACCCAGAAGTGGCGTGTCGTTTGGGAAATCGTCAATCAAGGTGCTGGCGGTCGGGATCTCAGCGGTGCCAATCTCAGTGGTGCTAACCTGCGCAAAACTGACCTCAGCGGTGCCAACCTTAGCAATGCAGATCTAATTAAGGCCGATCTCGGTGGAGCAATCCTCCACAACACCGACCTCAGAGGAACAAACTTAATCAGAGCTAATTTAAGCAAGGCTATTTTGAACCGTGCCGATCTGACTGAAGCTGATCTAAGTGGCGCGAATCTTGGAAGCAGCAACCTCCACAGAGCAAACTTGAGCGCAGCCATTCTGAACCGTGCCAACCTCTGTGAAGCCGACGCAAGTCGGGCGATTTTTGTCAAGTCCAATCTGATTCGATCCGATCTGAGTTCTGTGATCTTTCACAATACCGATCTGAGTGATGCCATCCTCAGCGATACCAATCTCTACGATGCTGATCTGAGCGGTGCCATTTTGATCAGAGTCAATCTCACCTCTGCCAACCTTAAAAAGGCCAATCTCAGTGACGCCAATCTCAGTAGAGCGAATCTCATTCGGGCCAATCTGACCCGTGCTAACTTGACTAGGGCAATTCTGATTAAGGCCAATCTGAGTGGGGCTAACCTCAGCGAGACCGTTTTGAGCGAAGCCAACCTCAACTTTGCTGACCTCAGCGGTACCAATCTCAGGCGTACCAATCTCATGAAGACAAACCTCAACTCGGTCACGTTCGTCAGAGCCAACCTTAATTCAACTAATCTGAGCTTTGCCGATCTTGGTTCAGCGAATCTGAGCTTTGCCGACCTCAGCTCAGCCATTCTCCATCACGCTGATCTCAGTGATTCTGATTTGCAGGGGGCCAACCTGAGCGGCGTTAATCTCAGCGGTGTCAATCTCAGCGGGCGTGATTTAAGCGGCCACGACCTAAGCAGCGCTAACCTGACAGGCGCTAACCTCCGTGGGGCGAATCTCTGCGAAGCCAGTTTTAGAGGGACCAATCTAACCCATGTCGATCTGAGTATGACCAGAGTGGTTGGTACTGATTTCAGTGGTGCCATACTGACAGGAGCCTGTATTGCCGAGTGGCAGCTCGGGCGTTCGACTCAGCTTCACAATCTACAGTGCCACTACATCTTTCGCACACTTGACCCTGAAAAGAGAACATTCGCTGAACGAATGCCTTTAGCTCCCAGCAGCGTCTTTGTCTCGGGTGAGTTTGAGCAATGGATAAAAGTGCGGACAGTGGCCTTTGATACCGTCGAAATTACCTTCATCCAAGGCATTGATTGGCTCGCCCTGTTGCTGGCTCTGCGAGGTGTTCGGCAAAAGCACGTAGACCTTGAAATTTTGATGCAGTCGGTCGAAGAAAAAGAGGGTGCCTATGTGGTCTGTTTAAGGCTTGAAACAACTGCAAAAGGGAGAGCCTTAGAAAATCTTAGAGCTGAGATTGAGACCCAAATGAAGGCTCTCTATCGACGACAGCTCACTGAGTCCCCCCTTGAATTTGATGGCTTAGAACACTCCCTCGACCAGGCTTTAGAGAAGCTTGCCACAGCGTCCAAGCCTCGCTAGGACAAGGTAGTCTGTAGAAAGTGATGTCAACCTTTCTACCCCTATGAAACGGCGACACTTTTTACTCGCGACGAGCGCCCTCAGTTGCAGCCTCGTTAAGGGTGGGGCAACGGTGGGCTCCAGCAGCACCTTTACTCCTCAATCTGGATTCTCTGACTATCCCTTCAGCTTGGGGGTTGCTTCCGGTGACCCTTGGCCCATGAGCGTTGTGCTCTGGACTCGATTAGCCCCCAATCCTTTGCGAGAGCCGTCGTTACCCCCAACGAATATTCCGATTCAATGGCAGGTTGCTACTGACGAAGCGATGCGTCAGGTGGTGGCGAAGGGTACTGTTTTGGCTACGCCGGAGCTGGCACATTCTGTCCGCGTGGTGGTTGAAGGGCTTCGACCTGGACATTGGTATTGGTATCAATTTAAGGCGGGTCGCGAGATGAGTCCGGTGGGGCGAACCCGCACCGCGCCTGCCCCTGGAGATGGTGATCAGTCGCTGAAGCTGGCCATGGTCTCTTGCCAGCATTATGAGAAAGGGTATTTCACCGCCTACAAACATCTCGCGCAAGCCAATTTAGATGTTGTGTTTCACCTGGGCGACTACATCTATGAAGGCAAACCTCGGCCGGGTCGCATCCGTCAGCACGTGGGGGGCAATCCTGTTGATCTAGAGACCTACCGGCTGCGCTATGCTCTCTATCGAACGGATCCTGATTTGCAGGCAGCGCATGCCGTGGTTCCCTTTATTGTCACTTGGGATGATCATGAGGTCGAGAATGATTACGCCAGTGATGAGTCGCAGAAGTTCGTCAAAGGGGCAGAATTTCTCAAACGACGGGCCGCAGCGTATCAGGCTTACTACGAACACATGCCGCTGCGGCCCAGTGCTCGACCGAGTGGCCCCAACCTACAGCTCTATCGCCGGTTCCGATTTGGCAATCTAGCGGAGTTTAGCGTTCTCGATACCCGCCAGTATCGAGATGACCAAGCCTGTGATGGCAATGGGAAGGGAGGCGGTCAAATGGTCTACGGCTGCGAGGAGCGTCTTGATCCGCAGCGCTCAATGTTAGGGGCAACGCAGGAAAAATGGCTGCTGGATGGATGGACGAAATCCCAGGCTCAGTGGAATGTGCTGGCTCAGCAGCAGCTCATGGCTCAACTGGCGCAGAAGCTAGGGGAAGTTCCTGGCTTTTGGTCTGACGGCTGGGATGGGTATGCCCCCACCCGTCAGCGTTTACTGAAATTTATCGAACAACGTCAGCTTTCTAATCCGGTAATGCTGGGAGGTGATCTTCATTCCTTTTGGGTCACCGATCTTAAGACTGACTATCAAGATGACGAGGCACCTGTGGTCGCCACTGAGTTTGTGGGAACCTCTATTAGCTCGGGTGGACCAAACTACGATGTATTTTCTTTATTTTTACCTGATAATCCCCACATCAAGTTTTTTGAGAGCCGCCTACGGGGCTATGTACAATGCACGATTGAGCCGCAGCAATGGGTCAGTCGGCTACAAGTCGTTGATACCGTCAAGGAGCCAGATGCAGGTCTTCGGACTTTGGAGAGTTATGCCGTAGAAGCGGGCAAGCCGGGTGCTCAGCTTCTCTAAGGTCAGCTAGGTCATCCAGAACGATGAGGCTACGAGTAATTTGAGAACGACTAATGAAAGCGTAGAGTTTCTGAATACTTCATGGAAGTTAATGGTTGAGATACAGCCTGCATGATTGGAGCAGTGCTGGTTTAGGATTGATTCTAAGGGTCGCAATGGAGCAGACAGTCATGCCTTATTTTTGGTTTAAAGCCTTTCATATTATTGGCGTCGTAGTTTGGTTCGCGGGCCTGTTTTATTTGGTTCGCTTGTTTATCTATCACACTGAAGCGAATGAGGAACCAGAACCCGCTCAGTCCATTCTCAAGAATCAGTATGCGTTGATGGAGAAGCGGCTGTACACGATCATCACGACGCCTGGAATGGCGGTCACGGTTGTGATGGCGATTGGCTTGCTCACCACTGAGCCAGAGGTCCTGAAACAAGGTTGGCTACAGGTCAAGCTGGTGTTTGTGGCGGGTCTGGTGGTTTATCACCTCTATTGCAGCCGCTTGATGAAGCAGTTGGCTGCGGGTACTTGCGGCTGGACGGGGCAGCAGTTGCGGGCGTTGAATGAGGCTCCGACAATTTTGTTGCTGGTCATCGTACTGCTGGCGGTGTTTAAGAATAGCTTGCCCACCGATGCGACTGTATGGGTTGTCTTTGGCATGGTGCTGGCGATGGTGGTGACGATTCAGCTATACGCCAAGAAGCGTAAGCGTGATAAGGAGAAGCTAGCGATGGAGGCTGCTGAGTAAATTTCGGGGTTGAGATCGCAATGTTTCAAGCCACCCGCCGCCGTCTAGCCCTCTGGTATACCGTCGTCACGGCGGTGCTGCTGCTGCTGTTTGCCAGCGGCTTCTATATCTATGTTCGTGGCACTTTGATTGAGCGCGTTGACGACACCCTTAGCCATGTCGTAGAGGTGGTGCAGCGCTCGCTGGTTGTGGACGCAAGTGCGCCAATGGCGGCAGATCGGATCAACTTACAGGCCAGCTTTGGCAGTCCCCCGGAAGCGGTGGAAGACGATCGCATCGATCTCGAATGGTATGGCCCCACCGGAGTTCTGCTGTGGTCAACTTTTAAAGAGCCGATTGATGTCCCGATTCGCCTGAGTCCGGGGGGCGTTACGGTTGAGATCTCGCCGGACTATTGGCTGCGCCAGGTGACCCGTAAGCTCACGGATGGAAAAGACGTGATTGGCTTTCTGCGAGTCAGTCATCCTTGGTTTGAGGTCACCAAACCAGCCCGACAGTTGGTGATTGATCTGAGCTTAGGTACCAGCTTGCTGATTGCACTAGTGGCGGCGGTGGGTTGGTTCCTCTCACGCCTAGCCATTGAGCCGATTCAGGAGTCGTACCAGCAGCTCAAGCAGTTTACGGCTGATGCATCCCATGAGCTACGCAATCCTATTGCGCTGATTCAAACCAACGTTCAAGTGGCGCTCACGGAGACCGATGCCGATTCTCAAGATCAGCGACAGCAGCTCATGGTCGTGGAACGGTTGACCCAGCGCCTCGGAAGACTGGTGGACGATCTGCTATTCCTGGCCCGTCAAGAGGGTGGGGTGGGGCAGATGCAAATGCAGCCCTGTCCGCTTGATGCCCTCCTGATGCAAGTGGTGGAAGAACAAGATGCGATCGCAACCACCCAGCAAATTAACTTATCCCTAGATTTGGGTGACTTAGCCTCTCTCCCCGGAGAAGAACCCTATACACTTCTCGGTGATTATGATCAGCTTGCTCGCCTATTTACCAACTTAGTGAGCAATAGCCTGCAGTACACCCCTGTTGGCGGCAGTATCGAAATTCATCTCCAGCAAACCCAGCGTCAAGGATTGCCATACTTGAAAGTGGACGTTAGCGATACCGGTATCGGTATTCCTGACACCTCGCTCCCATATTTGTTTAATCGTTTTTATCGAGTGGATCCAGCCCGGAGAAAGTCTGCTCTGCCTACAAGTTCAGGCACAGGATTAGGGTTAGCCATCGTTCAGACAATTATCGAAAACCATCAGGGTCACATTCAGGTCGTTAGTCGTATCCAGCAGGGGACAACCTTCACCGTTTCCCTACCCCAACCATCAGCCAGACCCATAGGACAGACCTTTCCTCGCCTGACAACCAAGGCTGAGGGCTAGGCTAAAATAGACATAAATCTCCTGGCTTTCATCAGCAGCTAGGAACACCGAGTGGCCTATAGCGTCTGATCCTGTAGCGCTCCATTCCGGCGTCGTGAATTATGGTTTTGGGTGTCTCCTCCTATGTTTAAGCTAAGTAATCTGCCTCTCTTTACGCTTCTAGCGGTTCCCCTATTTCCCCTTTCCGTTGGGGCACAGGGATTTGAACCATTTCCTAGCCCTTCGACTCCCTCTAGCTCACCGCCGCCAGCGAGCAGCGCACCCTCTGAACCAGGGCAGTCACCCTACTTTCGCAGTCGGGCCAAGAACCTCGCCCGACAAGCTGCTGAGCGAGCTAATGGTGGCCTGAGCCAATATCGGGCAGAATCTGCGATGTCAGGTCCAGCCTTAACCGCCCCCTTCGTCGAAAATGCTGATGGTAGCCTGACCTTCACCTTCAAAGGTGGCCCGCCCGGAGGTGCCCAAACCATCGAAACCGTTGCGACCGTTGTCAGTAGCGGTGCGGTCAATTTAGACTACAACGGCCCTATCCGTGGCTCCAACGTGGCTGCGCCCCCATCGGCTCCTTCCTCAAATCCGTCACCTGGCTGGACTCCTGCTGCTCCTGCCCCTGCACCACAGCCGACAGCAGCTCCCCCTGTACCGCAACGGCCCGCTCCCGCACCATTGCAGACGCTGCCGTCTTTGCCGGTCGCCCCTGCTCCATCGGCTCCTTCTGCTCCACGGGATGACCTACCTAAACTCAGCCCTCAGTCTTCACGTCCGCAACCTGTGACCATTCGCCCCTTCGAGCAGGAACTGCCGACTCCCTCTGCTCCTACGACTGTTGCTAGTGTTCCGCGACCCCAGTCACCCCAGCCTCAGGCCACTACTGCAGTAGCTCCATCAGCCGCCGCTGATACCGCCTTGAACGCTGACCTCTTTCTTGCACGAGCCAAGAACCTCGCTCGACAAGCTGCAATCCAGACGAATGGTGGTTTAGGTCAGTATCGACCTGATCCTCGGATGTTTGGCCCTGCGTCCCAAGCACCCCACGTCAAGAATACGAACGGCAGCATTACCTTCAAGTTTCGTGGAGGAAGTCCCGGTGCCGAAGCACAATTGCTAGAGTCGGAGATTACCGTTGCTCAGGACAACAAGTTAACCATTGACTACAACGGCCCCATTCGCCAATAGTCTGACGATTTTAAAAATAAAAAGGAGGGTGCCGACTTCAACACCCTCCTTTTTATGAAACTATTCTCGAACCTACATTGAAGACAGCACAACCTGAGCGGCCTTCAGCGTTCGGTCAATATCCTCCTCGGTATGAGCCAAAGATGTAAAGCCCGCTTCGAAAGCTGAGGGGGCAAGATAAATGCCCTGCTCCAGCATTCCTCGATGGTACTTGGCAAACTTCTGGGCGTCTGCCGCCTTAGCATCCTCATAGTTGTGAACTGGACCTTCGGTGAAGAATAGGCCAAACATTCCGCTAATGTGTCCACCACAGACCGCATGGCCGTTGTCCTTGGCAACTTGCAAAAGCCCCGTAATTAATTTTCCGGTGATCTTATCAAGCTGCTCATAGGATCCAGGGCGTCCCAATAGCTCCAGCGTCTTGATGCCTGCCGTCATCGCCAAAGGATTACCCGATAAGGTACCCGCCTGATACATTGGGCCCGCAGGGGCTACCATACTCATAATGTCGCGCCGTCCGCCATAGGCACCCACTGGTAGACCACCGCCAATTACTTTACCCAGCGTGGTTAGATCGGGCGTGATGCCAAACTTCTCCTGAGCGCCGCCATAGGCAATCCGGAAGCCGGTCATCACCTCATCAAAAACCAAGAGAGCACCTTCGTCCTTCGTGATCTCTCGTAGACCCGCTAAGAAACCAGCATCAGGGGCAATAAAGCCAGAGTTGCCTACCACGGGCTCCAAAATAACGCCTGCAATCTCTCCTGGGTTAGCTGCGAATAGCTCTTGAACCGCCTGCAGGTCGTTGTAGGGGGCTGTCAAAGTGCTGCTGGTGACCGCCTTCGGCACGCCGGGAGAATCCGGTAGTCCTAACGTTGCGACCCCTGAACCGGCCTTCACCAGAAACATGTCTGCATGGCCGTGGTAGCAGCCTTCAAACTTAATCAGCTTCTCGCGCCCCGTGAAGGCCCGCATCAGTCTCAGCACAGCCATGCAGGCTTCTGTACCAGAGTTGACGAAGCGTACCATTTCGACGCTGGGTACTGCCTCGATCACCATTTCGGCGAGGACATTCTCTAGGGCACAGGGCGCACCAAAGCTGGTTCCCTTCTCAAGGGCTTCTTTGAGTGCCGATAGTACTTCAGGGTGAGCATGACCGCAGATTGCCGGTCCCCAGGTGCCCACGTAGTCCGTGTACTGGTTGCCGTCAACATCCCAAACCTGTGAGCCTTTGACCCGATCAAAGACGATGGGTTGACCGCCCACAGATTTGAAAGCCCGCACAGGGGAGCTAACGCCACCGGGCATTAGCTTTTGAGCGGCGGCAAAAATGTCTTCTGACTTCGTGGTATTCAAAGTGTCAGTCAGCAAAGCAGTCTCCTTAATCAGAGTGAAGTTGAGTGGTTCGTTGCCCAAAGCCTGCTACGCGCTTCCATCACATAGATAGAAGTCGTGACTTAGAATTTAGAACCTTATTTTACAAGGAAATAGGTCGCCGGTTGCTCTAGCTGCGAGTGGCAGGAGCCGGTAAGTCAGCGTTATCAATACCCTCGATCCCTCTAACAGGGGCCGTCCAAAAGGTCGTGTCGGCACTGGGTGACGGTGAAAAAGCCGGACGCTCAATGGCAAAGGATTCTGGGCGGGGTGGAAGGTCTTTGATTTCTCGAAGTGCATCGTCGATGACTTCGTAGGGGGTCTGTCCCACCCGATCGAGTGCAACGTTGCCTTCAGGGTCAATGACGACAAACTGAGGCACAAAGGAGCCGTTGTAGTAATAGGCTGCTTCTTCAGGGGTGTAAGTGTTTTCCGCCGGAAGCGTATCAACGCCAATGGGCATAAAGTTAACGTTTTGACGATAGAAGGCCTGCAGCTGCGAGATCACCAAGGAATTATCCTTGCACTCTGAGCTATCGTCGGTGTAGAACATCAGCACAGAAGGCCGCTCTCTCTGTTTGGACTCAGCGAGACTGCTTCTAGGTGGCACTAATGAACCGTTGCTGGCGTACAGAACGAAAATATTGCCATCAAAATGATCGTCGGTAATTCCTGCAGCAGCGGGAGCTACGCTGAAAACGCCTAGACAAAGTAGTGAAGCGCACAATCCGGCCAATGCGCGAGTTGCCCAAGCGTTCTTATTCAAGAGACACCAAGCGCGTTTTAATAATGCAAGAGTCATGACGTAGCGCACTGAGATGAACACTGCTAATTTTGCCCTATTTTTAGTTGGGTGGCTATGGTGTTAGTCCCTTTGAGGGTGGCGATTGCCTCTGCGATTGAGCTAGCATAAGCACCCGGTAGCAGCCTCAGAAGGACTGTTCTGCACAGAATCGTCCTATCTTTAGGCACCCGATAACCGTTACAATTCATGACATACTCAGCTCGCAGGTGCTGAATCTATGCACGACGATATTCCTGAAGCTTTTCGACAACCCGTTTCTGAATCCTCCTCACCGCGTGCGACCCCTTTGGTTTGGGTGGGGAGTGCTTTGGGGCTGGCGGTGTTGGCTGCGGGGGGATGGTTTACGCTGAGTGCTTTGAATACAAATCCCTCTGAGAGTATTTCTGAGGTTGCTCCTGCAGCACCTAGCCCGACGCCTTCTGCAGAGCCGACCACGGATGACTTGCTGGGACATCTATCCTACGAAGAGGCACCCCCGCAGGAGTTGAAGCCCATCTCTGCTGACGGACGCCTGAAGCTACGAACCTCGGCGGCCCAAGCCTATCAGCGGATGCTGGCCTCTGCTAAAGCCGCAGGCGTTAGTCTCCAGCCCATCTCTGCGTTTCGTACGGTTGAAGAGCAGAACTATCTTTTTTTTAAAGTCAAAGAACAGCGTGCCCAAGCGACGGCGCAGCGTGCTGATGTGAGTGCGCCTCCAGGTCATAGTGAACACCACACAGGGTATGCCATTGATCTGGGAGATGCTACGCGATCTGCTACAAACTTGAGTCAGTCTTTTGATCAGACGCCCGCGTTTAAGTGGTTAGCGGCCAATGCAGCTCGCTTTAGCTTTGAGCTTTCTTTCCCTAAGGGGAATTCCCAGGGTGTGAGCTACGAGCCTTGGCACTGGCGCTATGTGGGAGATCAACCGAGTCTTAAAACATTCTATAGTGCTCGGAAGCTCAAAGAGACTAGTGCTGCCGAGGGGGACGCTCCATGAATGAGCAAACTTCCTTAAATGCGATCGCACTTTCCGTCGCTCTCCTCTCTTTCTCCGTTCTTCTGGGTCCCTATCTGAATCTGCCTTCAGCGGTTCCAGCCGCGATTACGCTGGGTGTGTTGGTGCTGGCTGCTGTCGATACCTTTGGTTTCAATGGTTTGGGGAGCAGACTCCTGCTAGATGGATTCTCCCAGCTTTCTCCAGCCCATCGTCAGCGGGTCATTCACCATGAGGCAGGCCACTTCCTGACGGCTCAGCTTTTGGGCGCTACGGTGGTGGGGTACACCCTGACAGCCTGGGAAGCCTTTCGTCAGGGCCATTCTGGTCAAGGTGGCGTTCGCGTCGAGACGCCAGATTTTGGCGAAACCATCACCGCTTCTGAGCTAGAGCGCTATTGCACTATCTGGATGGCTGGGGGCGTCGCTGAATCGCTGGTTTACGACAATGTGGAAGGAGGCGCTGACGATCTCGAAACCCTGCGGAGCGTTCTCACCCAGCTAGACGTCGGAGATGCGGTTTTAAAGGAGCGGGTTGCCGGTCGGCGAGCGCAGCAACTGCTTCAAACCCACTGGGAAACTTATAATGCCTTGGTTACGGCTATGAACCAACGTGCTTCTGTAGAAGACTGCTGCCAATTGATTGAACAGCAGGTTCAATCAACCGTGTGATATACATCACCCTGATTTTGTGTTTTGCTGTCTACAATCGCGGTTAACTAGAACAGTTTAGATGGCCGTATTTTTTCAGGTTACTTAGTCTGTGTTGCCATCTTTAAATGAAGTATTGACTGTCCTGGTGAAGGTTACTACAGACGCCCCGTTTACCCATGTCCCCATCCTCGCCGCTCCTTGTTGCTCAACTGTCTGACCTGCATTTGTTCTCGACACCGGAACAGACGCTGCTCGGTCTGCAGACAATGGCGTCATTTGCCGCAATTTTAGATGCTCTGAGGCAGCTTCCGCAGCAGCCTGATGTGATTCTGTTGACGGGGGACTTGGCCCAGGATGAATCGTCGGCTGCCTATGAGCAAATAGCACAGCGAATAGCACCGCTTAACATTCCCACCTACTGGCTGCCGGGGAATCACGACCATTCGCCCAGTATGGCGTCTATTTTGAACCAACCTCCGATTTATCTCGATAAGGCTTTTCAAATGGGGGGGTGGCAGTTTTTGATGCTAGATTCCACAGTCGCTCAGCAGGTACATGGGAAATTCTCAGCGCAGCACTTAGAGCAGCTAGAGCAGCAACTGCAGGCAAATACTAACCCAACTTTGATTGCCTTGCACCATCCGCCTGTGACCATTGACTCAGCTTGGTTAGATAATCTGGGCTTGCAAAATTCAGAAGCGTTTTTTGCCGTTGTCGAGCGCTATCCCCATGTGAAGCTCGCCATTTTTGGCCACATTCATCAGCAGGTTGAACAGCATCGACGGGGGATTGCTTATCTGAGTACACCCTCAACCTGTGTACAGTTTGCACCGCACCAAAAAACGTTTGCCCTTGACGAAACCCGGCCAGGATTCCGATTGCTACAGCTTTACCCGGATGGCACTTTTGAAAGCGAGGTGCAGCGAGTTCAGATTGATCTGCCTCAGCTTGATGTTGCGGCTCAAGGATATTGAGCCGCTAGGTTATTGGGGTCTGATATCAATGATGCTGGCTTTGAAGTTGTACTGTTGCCCCCCTAGTTCGACGGGGACGCCCACTTTGATGTCTGTGCCGCCCAGCTTAATATTGTCGCCCTTGACTTCGGCTTTGCCTTCTAAGGTGATTAATAAGTTTGAGACAAATTGGGCCTCTACCCTGGGATCGGGCAGAGGCTTAACGGAGCCATCGGGCTGGGTAATCGCCAGGTTCCGAGGTAGAAATTCAACGTTTTTGATATCGACTTGACCGGCTGGGGCATTGCGAATGATGAAGCTGGTTTTATCACCTGCCCTGATGAGTTCTTTGGGATTGCGAGCGCTGAGACCGAGGACTACGGCGTCAACCTCAACGGTTTTTGAGCCGCTATTCCCGATAACGGGTCCTCCACTGCCAGGGAGGACAAATATCCCTAAAACGACGAACAAGATCACAAGGGCCGCGCCTACGTCGAGGATGTTAACTTTGCCAAACAAACGACCTTGCGCGTCTATAACTGCCATAAAGCTTTGATCCTTAGCCGATAATCTGATGCAAATGTGGCGCTTGTGATTGCCTGTGGAGGGGCCGTGCCCTATTTGCTGGTGTCAGAGTATCACGACTGCTGTACGCAGTAATAGATTGCTGCGCCCACAACCAAGGGGCGATGATGCTGGATGTAACAGTTTGATCTCACATGAGGATATTGATCTTAAGATAGTAGCAGTGAGTGAAGCACAACCCTATGAGCGTTCCTGACACCCAACAAGCACAGCTAACCGACTACACAACTGCAGATGTAGAACAACTAGCGCAGCGCCTTGATGCTGATGATTATGAAACTCCGTTTGCGGCTTTAGGTGACTGGCATCTATTAAGAGCTGTTGCCTTTCAGCGGCCAGAGTTGGCAGAACCTTATATGCATCTGCTGGACTTAGAAGCTTTTGACGAGTCCTAGAGGATGGGCGAGAGGCTTGAGGGTTAATATCAAGCCTTGCTAGATCTCTCTAAACCCCTCGTTTGATGGGTGATTTTTAGATTCTTATTCCCTTTTTAGGGTGGCTAGGGGGGATGGGGCACCTTTTAGGCAATTTCTTTGGTGATTTGTATCTAGGAGTAGTCTTCAAACCCTGGATGATCTCGCTGGTTTGCTGCTTCTGGGGAGCAAGTTGATATTTTTGGGAAACTTTTCCTACGGTAAACTGTGGCTCAACGCATTCTAATTGGCATCGGTGGTGGTATTGCGGCCTATAAGATGTGTGAGGTTATTTCTACCCTCGTTAAGTCTGGGGTAGAGGTGCGGGTAATGCTAACGGAGGCCGCTCAGGCATTCGTGACGCCGCTGACGGTGACAACGCTCTGCCGCTACCCGGTCTATGACGATATGAGCCTTTGGCAACCGATCCATGAACGGCCTCTGCATATTGAGCTGGCGGACTGGGCTGATCTCATGCTTTTGGCTCCGTTAACGGCAAATACGCTGGCTAAGCTTGTCTGTGGGCTGGCCGATAATTTATTGACGAATACGGTTTTAGCGTCTGACTGTCCGATTCTAGTGGCACCCGCGATGAATACGACGATGTGGCAGCAATCTTCAGTACGGCGAAATTGGGAGCAGCTGCAGCAAGAGTCGCGCTATCACTCTGTTGGCCCAGGATCCGGTTTACTAGCCTGCGACACGGTGGGTTTGGGGCGTATGGTAGAGCCAGCAGATATACTGAGCTATTTAGCTTCACTTCAGCATTCGCAGGGTATCCGAGATTTGGCGGGTAAGACGCTGCTAATTAGTGCAGGAGGAACCCGTGAACATCTCGATCCGGTGAGATTTATTGGTAATCCGTCTACGGGGAGAATGGGGGTAGCACTGGCGTTGGCCGCTTGGCATCGCGGGGCAAGAGTGCATTTGGTGCATGGGCCGTTGGTGGAGCCGTTGTCGCGGGTCTCAAATATTGATGCTGTTGCGGTGAGAGGGGCTGAGGAAATGAGAACGCAACTCCTAAAAGTATTCCCCACCGCAGACTGGACGATCATGGCAGCAGCAGTCGGCGACGTTAAACCCGCACAATACTCGACGGCAAAGCTTCCCAAAAAGTCACTTCCAGAATCATTAGCTCTAGAGCCTATTCCTGATATTTTGTCGGAACTCAGTCGGCTTAAACAGCCCCACCAGAGACTGATTGGGTTCGCGGCTCAGACCGGAGATATTGTGACACCGGCTAAAGACAAGCTGCAGAGGAAAGGGTTGGATGCGATCTCAACTAACCCGGTAGACCAGCCCAACAGCGGCTTTGGCAGCAGTCAGAATCAAGCCACTCTGATTGATAAAACCGGTCGCCAGCTTGAAGTTTCAAACTGTAGCAAGCTATCGATGGCTCACCAGCTTTTAGATTTTATCCGGGATTTAGAATAGCGGTTCGCCGGCAATAAAATTGAAAAACGCGGCCAATACGCAAAACCCCCAAGACATCTGACCGACATCAAGGGGAAAGCGTATACTGACAAATCAAACGGGCTAGGAGGGATTCGAACCCCCGACACCGTGGTCCGTAGCCACGTGCTCTAGTCCACTGAGCTACAAGCCCTCAGAGGAACTCCATCTTACCATAGCTGTACCTATGACAACAGAATTTACAGAGGGGAATGGTGGGCCTGGCTTTCAGCCCCCCCATGATGACTCTCCTACTCTCACTCATCTAGATGTTCAGGGGCAGGCCCATATGGTCGATGTCTCCGAAAAAGTGGTGACTGCTAGAGTTGCGATCGCACAGGGGCAAGTCCTGATGTCCGCGGCAACCTTTGCCGCTATTGAAGCTGGCAATGCTCCCAAAGGCGATGTTCTCGGCACTGCCCGTTTAGCCGGAATTATGGCAGCGAAGCAAACAGCTCAGCTTATTCCCCTTTGTCATCCCCTACCGCTGCAGAAAATTAAGGTTGAGATTACCCCTGATGCCCAACGCTCGGGCTATGTTATTCAAGCAATCGTGAAAACGAAATCAGAGACAGGCGTAGAGATGGAAGCACTGACCGCTGTTTCGATTGCTGCACTCACCCTCTACGACATGGCCAAAGCACTGGAAAAATCGATCCGCATTGAGAACATTCATCTATTGCACAAACAGGGCGGGAAATCAGGAGAGTGGCATACCTCTAAAATCTGACGTTGAGCATCATCTTTCATACCCTCGAAACAGACCAAGAGCAGATCATGAGGGGACCGTACTGTTTTTCACTCAATATTTATTGAATCGCTCAACTTCTGACGATTTCTATAGCTCTGCGGGTACCGCAGGCATCGCAGCCGTCTCTAGCCAGTCAAAAATTCGTTCTAGCTGCTGCAGCGTAATCAACCCATACTGCCAAAGGAGCATGTGGAGCTGACCTGGACAGTAGCCACTACAGCGCTGCACAACCGTAATGGAGTTAGTCGGTATATCTAGCTCGGTTTGTAGATACTCAATAAACTTCTGCTGTAAAGAAACTGACATTTGGGAGCCTGGGAAGAATAGATGTGTTCAAAAGAGGTGAAATAACCTGTTCACACCACTATCGCCACTCCCAAGTAGATTGCCCAAGGGGAAACCACTGAACTTTTGACGGTTGCCATCAGCCTTCAAACTCCCTACATACGTATATTTCGCAGATGTCGCTACAGCATCGCCCAAAATGGCGGTCAGGACTGGAAATATGTTGGTATACTAATTGAGCTTCTGAACTAGCCTAGAGTTCTGAAACTCAATCGCTAGTTAAATTGCGAGCGGATGTGGTGGAATTGGTAGACACGCACGCTTGAGGGGCGTGTGGCGTAAGCCTTGCGAGTTCGATTCTCGCCATCCGCATCAAATACCCCCCGCAGCTTTTGAGCTGCGGGGGGTGTTAGTTATTGCCCCATGTTTTGGGGCTGAATCAAGCACTCATTTCTAACATTCTCTCCATTGGTTTTAGAGCCGCAACACGCACCTCTTCAGGCAAAGTAATCTCAGGGGAGCGTTCCTTCATGGCCGTATAAAGCTTTTCTAGAGTGTTCAGGCGCATATAGGGACATTCATTACAGGCACAATTCTGTGTTGGCGGGGCGGGAATATAGGTTTTCCCTGGAGCCTGCTTCTGCATCTGATGCAAAATGCCGGATTCAGTCGCCACAATAAACGCCTGTTTGGGGCTTTGCTGCGTGTAGTTGAGCAGTGCTGTTGTCGACCCCACAAAATGGGCATGGCGCAAAATTGTCGGTTCACATTCAGGGTGGGCCACAACCTCTGCCTCAGGATGCTGAACTTTTAAATCGATAAGCTTACGTTCAGAAAAAGTCTCATGCACAATACAGCTTCCGTCCCAAAGCAGCAGATCTCGTCCGGTCTGAGCCATCACATACCGACCCAGATTTTTATCGGGGGCAAAGATAATGGGCTGTTCTGCAGGAATTTGCTGCACAATTTGTACGGCATTAGAGCTAGTACAGATAATATCGCTCATTGCTTTAATCGCAGCAGTGCAGTTGACGTAAGAGATCACCAAATGGTCGGGGTGAACGGCCTTAAAAGCTGCAAACTGATCGGGAGGGCAGCTATCTGCCAAAGAGCAACCCGCCTCTAGATCCGGCAGCAGTACTAGCTTATTTGGATTGAGAATCTTCGCGGTCTCCGCCATGAAGTGAACGCCAGCAAAGACAATCACATCGGCATCGGTGCTGGCTGCCTGTCGAGACAATCCCAAGGAGTCACCGATGTAATCCGCAACATCCTGTATTTCAGACTCTTGGTAATAGTGAGCTAAAACTACGGCGTTGAGCTCGCGCTTGAGTTCTTGAATTGCTGAGACTAAGTCTAAGGGCAGCGCAGTGTCCGACGAACGAAGAGCAGTAAACACGTCTCAATACCTTTATGGCTAGGTTAAATTTTGACTATTTTAATTATAGTCGTTTTCACCAAAATAGACCGTTATTGATTGACTCTATGCATTTAGAACAATCTGAAGGTTGCTTCAGTATCAATTTCGATTTGCAAGGCTTGGCTTTTTCCCGACTTCTTCACAAGTGGAGGCTAAATTAGTAAATAACGCTTAGCAGTGTACCCCCACGGTTAAGCAACCCCACCAAACCCCTAGCCAAGCAGACGGCTAGGGGTTTAACTTTCTCTCTTGTTCTGCCCGTTTTTTCCCGACTTCTTCACAAGTGGAGGCTAAATTAGTAAATAACGCTTAGCAGTGTACCCCCACGGTTAAGCAACCCCACCAAACCCCTAGCCAAGCAGACGGCTAGGGGTTTAACTTTAGCCGTAGTCCGTTGAGCTGGGGTAGTTCTTCATTTTGCCAATATTGATTTCAGTTACTGTATTGCCTGATGTCATCCACTAAATAGTCTTGATGAATACGTGCACTGTTAGATGGGCTGATTTTTTCCCGACTTCTTCACAAGTGGAGGCTAAATTGTAGATAACGCTTAGCAGTGTACCCCCACGGTTAAGCAACCCCACCAAACCCTTAGCCAAGCAGACGGCTAGGGGTTTATCTTTATCTGATGTCAATGCACTAATCTCTGCTTCCGTGTTCGACGCTTGGCGCTGGGTAAGCAAGTTTACATAAATTTGTTAAGATAGTTTAAGCGGTTTCGGTGTCAGCTTAGCTGCTGCCGCAATTGTTGCCGATTTTGTCTTTCTACTGCAGTTTAAGAGTTGCTTCATGTACACTAACTTATCCACCCAAGCCAATCCCAGGTCAAATTCTGTCGTGGAGGCTGCAGCCGTTGAGCATCATGAAGCATGGAAGTGGGGATGGACCCGCAATGCAGAGCTCTGGAACGGCCGCCTAGCGATGCTGGGGTTCTTTTTGGTGTTGTTTGCTGTTTTGGCTTGGTCGTAGGTCTGTTTAGACTAGATTAGAAATTGTCTGAGCGAGTTGAAAGTCCAGCTCAGTTAGTCCTCCCGCGTCGTGCGTTGTGATTGTGATTGAGACTTTGTTGTAGCTAATGCTGATGTCGGGGTGGTGGCCAATTGCTTCAGCTGGCGATACAAGTTTATTGACAAATGCGATCGCTTCTACAAAGTCTTGAAATTTTTTTGTTTGGTGAAGGGTTTCGCCATCCGTTTTCCAGTCTGGTAAAGTGGATGTCTTTTCTGTGATGGCTGCTTTGTCAAGTCGTACAGGCATGCTATTTCTTCTCGAAGAGAGTAGGGTTGTATCTTCCCTTATGGTAGGGGATACAAAGCTTGGCCTTCAATCTTGCTCAAAAATTTGAGGTGCGTCTACAATCAGGTAGGTGTAGGTTCCATGGTTCCTATATATTGAGTTAGATCTGCATACATTGGCTTGTAGACAGCTCTATGGAGCAGGTTGAGGCTATGCGATGTTTTCTGAGTCTGTGAGAGAGGAGCGTCAGTCCTGCGGTCGGCCTAAGGGTTGGCCAACAGCCATCGAAGAAAACTGATGGCTCTTCTTCCATACTAAAGACGTCACTCTCAGTAGACCCATGGCCATCGACAAAATATCCAAGGATCGTCAGAAAGAAGCAGAGCAAATGCAGAACGTTTTGCTGCTGCTGAATCATTTAGTCGAGAATGAAGAGACGACCTTGAAATTAATTATTGGTTGTCTATACGACGTAGGTGCCGTCAATCTAATTAACCAAAAAGTAACTGGAGAGCGCCAGAATCGTGTTGCCCGCACTTTGGCTGGAATGTCGAAACCAGCTGCAAAAGTTCTTGCTCTAAGGTGGTTTAAGAAGAATTGCCCGACTCTTATCGTCAATTGGCTACAGTCCAAGGTTTCGCTCCGGCCGGATCCGGATCCGGAGCCTGTTCCATCCGTTGCTGAAGTCGTGTCATCTGATAATTCTGAAGCCGCACTACTTCAAAAAAGCGCAATTCCTCGCTCACAGGTTCGAGAGATCAAGCAGCTTCGCAGTCAAATTAAAATTCTCTCGGGGTTGTTACTATGCACGATGACGGCATTAGGCGGTACCGCCGTATGGCAGGTCTACCAGGTAAGTTTAGAGTCCTCCACAGCCAAGCCTGAACTGCAGCCTGTTACGACTTCTCCCAACGAGCAGATCCAGTAAGTTGCTCACCACATCCATTACTTTCTCTAATTTGCCTCGAGTTTTCTGCTGAGCTAAGAAAGGGCCTTTATAAGGTGGTGTGCGCCGTTATCGCTAAATCACAAAGCCTAGGTAGGTTTAAAATCGAGTCCTCCTCGCCGCTTGGGTAAGCTTTTGCTGAGGGCTGAATTGATTTCTGAGGCACGGATTGAAGTCGCAGCTCATGACGAATCTTCTTATGCCAATCTGCTCTTTGGAGAGATCTTAGCCCTTCGCGGCTAGCTCAAATAGGAGACAGCTGATTTCTTCGTTGAGCAGTGGCCCAATTTGCTTGGTCAAGTCCATAAGCTTTGGTTGGGTGAGCTGCAGCATTGTTGAGTACAGACCAAGTTGAGCGCATCTGTTGTGAGCAGCGATAACAGCCGTCGTTTTGCTCGGGCTGATGAAGCAGCCGACGCTGGATTTTTTCCTGCTCCATTTATTCCCTGAAGAATGCTTTGCGGGGATGCTAATGAAAAAGCATTCCGCCCCATCTCAGCGTGAAAAGAGCAATATTCAGCTGGATCCTAAACTAGACGCGAAGGTTACTCTATCGCAAGCGAAAACGACTCGAATCTAGTCACCTGACGAAGATGAAGTTCAGTGGATTGGGTAAACACAAAGATCTCTTTTGAGACAGGTGTTTAAGGTTTGGTGAGCCTAAGTGCTGTCAATTTCAAGACTTCCTTGGTTGCCGTCAAGATGCGCCATTACGCCAACCGGAAGTGCTGCGTTGGCACCTTGATGGCCAAAGGGTAAGTCCGCGACGATTGGAATGCCCAAGTCGCCGATGCGATCGCGTAATGTTTCTGTAACGGTTTCTTCCCCTGGATTCTCACAGTCACTGAACCGCCCGAGAGCAATTCCTCGGATGGACTGTAGTGCCCCCGTCATTCGCCATTGGGTTAGCATGCGGTCGATGCGATAGGGAGCTTCGCCTACGTCTTCAAAGGCTAAAATGACACCGGATAAATCAGGCTGCACGGCAGTCCCAAGCAGGTGAGTGGCTACAGTTAGATTGGCTGGCAGAAGTTTACCGGTGGTACGGCCACCGCCCCAGCCAGCGCCCTTGAGCGGAGCGATGGCTCGACCTTCAACCCAGTCAAATAGACGCTGTACTGACCAGTCTGGCTCTTGGGCTAGCGTTGTGAGAACGGGGCCATGAACACCAGATATGCCGGTTTGTGCCAAGCTCCAGAGTAGGCTGGTGATATCGGAAAAGCCAATCAGCCATTTTTCCGGTACAGCAGGCCACTTCCATGTTTCGAGCAGTCGGGCACCGCCATAGCCACCCCGGCCACAGAGAATCGCCCGGTATCGCTGATCTCTCAGTCCTTGTTCAAGCGAGGCCCGCCGTTTTGGGTCTGTGCCTGCGAGGTAAGCCCACTGCTGCTTATAGCTGGGGGATAGATCGATCTGATAGCCACGATCCCTCCACATCTCGATTCCTTTATGAAAGGGGTCTGGATCTCGTAGGGGACCGCTGGGCATCGTCACCCAAAGGCGGTCTCCGGGTTTGAGGGGAGTCGGTCGCAGACAAAGTTGCACGGCGGAGCTGAGAATATAGTGTTACGCTTCCCCAAAGGTTAGCGGAAAAGTGTGGTGCGATGACAGGTCAGATTCCCCCCGAGGCTGAGGAGCGTGAGGTTCGCTTTTTGGGGAGTGCTTCGATTGATGGCACGCCGATTGCGTATATTGTTGTGCTGGCGTCTGTGGTGACGGCGCTCTCGTTTATTCCGTTCTCGGTGACCCTGGGGACGTCTGTGAGCGCGATTCCCTTGAGCAGCGGCATTCTACCTTTAGTTGGCTTTTTATTAGGACCAGTAGCAGGGGCTGTGGCCTGCAGTATTGGCACGTTTATCGGTGCCTTTTTGGCTCCCTATACGGCTGGGATTTTGCCGCTGACGGTGGGAGGGGCTGCTGTTGCGAGTCTTGCTGCTGGCTTAATGGGGGCACGGCGGGGTTGGTGGTGCTGGATTTTGGTGGGTTTTGCAGTACCGGCCTATTTATTTCTGGCGGCTCGGGCTGTGATTCAGAATGGGGTAGACCTCAAAATATTTGTTGCTGGCACTTTTATTGACTGGTCAGCTTTGATTTTTCTGATTTTGCCTGTTCGTAAGCTGGTGGGCCGCTGGCTGCAAAGTTCTGATCTGATCCAGTTGGCGATGGGCCTAGTTTTAGGAACCTGGATTTCTGGAGGCGTCGCGCATCTGTTCCAGATGAGTATTTCCTATGCGGTTTTCAACTGGCCCCAGGAGATCTGGATTACGCTGATTCCGGTTATTCCTTTTGAGCAGGTCGTGCGTTGTGTCGTTGGGACGCTAATTGGTGCACGGGTGATTACTGGGTTGCGGGTGCTCTTTTTGATTAAGCCACCCGCTGCTCTTTATTAACCTTGCCAAGCATTGAATGATGCAAAGGTCTGCCAGGGTAGCTTGTGGGTGATGTATTGCTGTTGCTTACCTTCTAGGGCTGCAGCAATCGCAATATCCACGCACGGTGATCTCATAATTCTCTACCTGCAATCCTGAGCGCAGCCCCTTGAATTCTAAATTCTGGAGCTTTTCCCAGGCGATATCTTCAATTACACCGCAGGACTGACATCGAAAATGGTGGTGAGGGGCAATGTTGGCATCATAACGGCAAACTCCTTCTTCCAAGAGAACCTCTTGCACCAGTCCCACCTCTCGCAGGGCCTGGAGCGAGTTGTACACAGTTGCCTGAGAAGAGGTCGGTACGTCTTGATTCAGATGACTTGAAATCTGCTCTGCCGTCGGATGGTCCGAACGCGCCAGTAAGTGGGCATAGACTGCAAAGCGTTGGGGCGTTACCCGCAATCCCTTCGACTTCATTTGCTGAACAATTCTATCTGCCGTTTGCTGCATCGATGATTCCTCCGGAGACGCGCTAAACCCCACCTCAATGCGTAAGTTTAAGGATTTATTATAACAAGCCCCACTTCTCTAGTCTACAGATATTCATCTTTCTGAGTAAAACTTAAATCTGAATAATTATTTTTGTTTATTTACTCTTAAGTTAGAACTATTCTGATATAAGTGGATAAGAGCAGGATACCCTGCTTCAAAAGTGAGTGAATCAATAGAGAGGGCTGTGTGGCTGTTATTAAGCGTGTGCTAACACTGTTTTCAAGGTTCGGATTGTTTGTGAGTCAGTCTCCAGCGTCAGCTCCTGTTGTTGGCGAGGCACAACCGCTCGAAGAGGCTGTCGGTTCGCAGTCCCCAGCATCCACATTGCAATACACGAGAGGCGATACTATGACTAGCACTATTGGCGGCGTAAGTGGCGGCACAAATGGCAGCGCAAGTAAATGTCCGTTTATGGGCGGAGATCTAAAGTTCACCGCTGGCGGTGGCACGTCTAACCGAGACTGGTGGCCGAATAAGCTGAACCTGAATATTCTCCATCAGCACTCCTCCAAATCTAATCCCATGGGTGAGGCGTTCAACTACGCTGAAGCGTTCAAGAGCCTTGACCTAGAGGCTGTGAAGCAAGATATCTTTCAACTAATGCGCACGTCCCAAGACTGGTGGCCCGCTGACTACGGCCACTATGGACCGCTCTTTATTCGGATGGCTTGGCATAGCGCTGGCACGTACCGCATCGGTGACGGTCGTGGCGGTGCAGGTACCGGCAACCAGCGCTTTGCGCCTCTCAACAGTTGGCCTGACAACGCCAACCTCGACAAGGCACGTATGCTGCTATGGCCGATCAAGCAAAAATACGGTGCGAAAATCTCTTGGGCCGATCTGATGATCCTCACCGGCAACTGCGCCCTAGAGTCGATGGGACTCAAGACCTTCGGCTTTGCTGGTGGTCGCGAAGACATCTGGGAACCCGAAGAAGATATTTACTGGGGCACTGAGGCCGAATGGCTAGGCGACAAGCGCTATACAGGCGATCGCGAACTCGAAGGGACGCTGGGTGCCGTGCAAATGGGTCTCATCTACGTTAATCCCGAAGGGCCGAACGGTCGTCCTGACCCAGTTGCGTCTGGACGAGACATTCGCGAAACCTTTGGGCGAATGGCGATGAACGATGAGGAAACCGTTGCCCTCGTTGCGGGTGGACACACCTTTGGTAAATGCCACGGTGCTGGCGATGATGCACATGTTGGTCGTGAGCCAGAAGGAGCCAGTATTGAAGAGCAAGGTCTTGGCTGGAAAAGTAGCTTTGGTACGGGCAAAGGCGTTGATACGATCAGCAGCGGTATCGAAGGTGCCTGGACCACCAATCCAGTGAAGTGGGACAACAATTACTTCGAGAACCTATTTAACTATGAGTGGGAGCTAACGAAAAGTCCTGCGGGTGCTAATCAGTGGGTACCTCAGGGGGGCGCGGGTGCCAATACGGTGCCCGACGCCCACGATCCGTCGAAGCGCCATGCGCCAATGATGACGACAGCGGATATGGCGATGCGAATGGACCCCCTCTATGGGCCGATTTCGCGACGCTTTTTTCAGAACCCAGATCAGTTTGCCGATACTTTCGCTAGGGCTTGGTACAAGCTGACCCACCGTGACATGGGGCCTCGCGTGCGCTATCTGGGTCCAGAGGTTCCTGCAGAGGAGCTTGCATGGCAGGATCCGATTCCCGCAGCTACGCATGAGCTGATTGATGAGCAAGATATCGTTGCTCTTAAGAGTCAAATTCTGGCAACGAGTCTATCGGTTTCCCAGCTCGTTTCGACGGCTTGGGCCTCGGCTTCAACGTTCAGGGGATCTGACATGCGCGGCGGTGCAAATGGGGCGCGCATTCGTCTCTCGCCACAAAAAGATTGGGCGGTCAACCAGCCTGCTCAGTTGGCAACGGTGCTACAGACTCTGGAGGCGATTCAGCAAACCTTCAACACCTCGCAGTCTGGCGGCAAGCGGGTTTCGCTTGCAGACGTAATCGTTCTGGGTGGATGTGCTGGCGTTGAGCAGGCGGCGAAGAAGGCGGGTTGGTATGACGTTACGGTTCCTTTTAAGCCAGGACGCACGGATGCCTCGCAGGCACAGACCGATGTGGCCTCCTTCGCGGTTCTTGAGCCGTTCGCGGATGGGTTCCGTAACTACCTCAAGGGGCAATACCCTGTCTCTGCGGAAGAGTTATTGCTGGATCGATCGCAGTTGCTGATGCTGTCTGCGCCGGAGATGACTGTCCTTGTCGGTGGCCTGCGCGTCTTAAATACGAATGTCGAGGGTCAGCACGGTGTGTTTACGAAGCGGCCTGAGAGTCTTACCAATGACTTCTTCACGAATTTGCTCGATATGGGCACGACCTGGAAGGCAACTTCTGAGGCTGAAGATGTATTTGAGGGACGCAATCGCGCAACGGGTGAACTCAAGTGGACCGGTACTCGTGTTGATCTAATCTTTGGTTCTAGCTCTCAACTCCGCGCCCTCGCGGAAGTCTATGCTTGTGCGGACTCTCAGAAGAAATTTGTGCACGATTTCGTGGCAGCGTGGGACAAGGTGATGAACCTCGATCGCTTTGACTTAGCCTAGCGTTCTCGGAACGGTGTCGGTCAGTGAGGCTTTCTAAGCCTCACTGACCTTTGAACTATATTGAACGGCTTATCTCCATCACTCTGGCAGCTATTCTTCAGGTTCTCTTTTAGGGTTGCGATCGCAACCCTAAACCACCATCCTCAGACAAATGCAAAGGTTGCATTTTGCTCAAGGCTATTGCTCTCAATACCTCGTAAAACCGCTAAATCCGTATTGCCGAAACTAATGATTGCGCTATCACCCTCCTGACTAAAACTTAAGTCAGCCGCAGATGACGCACCAATCCCTGCGATACCAATCACATCAGCCTCTAGCTCAAAATCAGTAATCACCAAAGCTACGCCCGGTAGATCCGCCACCGCTATCCAAAATTGGTCCGCCCCGGTTCCCCCAGCGACCTGATTCTCACCGCCAGCTTGATTGAAGAAGCGATCGTTCTCTTCTCCACCCGCCGAGACATCTCCTGTCCCTAAGATAAAGGTGTCGTTCCCGGCCCCGCCAAAGATACGATTTCCCCCTTGACTAGGGGAAGCATCAATTAAATCGTTGCCAGCTCCTGCAAAAACTAATTCGTTGCTATTGGCGACTTCTAAAATGTCGTCACCATCGGTGCCAAAATCTGGCTCAAGCTCTGGTGAAGTCGGCACTTCTGGCGCATCGACCGCTGTAACAGTGATTCTGGCAATTGGGTCTGTACTGGAAAAATCAGCATTCTCAGCCACTAGATTGCCATTGAATTCAAAGTCTAAGGCTCCTCCATCACCCGGAGGCCGAAAACCAGGGAAAGGTTGAATGGTTCCACCTTCATCAATACCGTCTCCAAATGCTTCGAAGGTATAAAGGAGGCTTTCGGGAGCTTCGTCATTAACCTCTGTGCCACCATCCCAGGCATCTGCACCCGTCACAATAAAATCTGCACCGACGAAATTGCCTGACGCATCGAAGATTTCTATCGCTTCAGGATCATCATTGCCGATAAAGCCATCATTGGTGGGGAACAGCATTGAGGCAAAGCTGAAGTAGCGATTTTCCTCTGGTGTGCCGTTGAGTGTGACCGTAAAGGTTTCAGTCTCTCCCGAGGCTTGGATAAAGAAGAATGGGTTCGTGACACTGTCTAAAACATTTTGGGGGAAGGCACTCGGGTCGTCGAGCAAGTCAAACAGTTCCGGATTGGTTCTGATGCTGGTTACTACCATCCCCTGTGTTCCACCATTTGCGCCTGCAGGATCGAGGAGGAATTCTCCCGCGAGCGTTCCTGGAGGAGGAGGTAGCGTCGGTAAATCTAGCCCTAAAGTCAACGCCTGTTGGATAGACAGCGGCAATTGAGCTGGATCTAGACCGGCGGCAATTATGTCTTCTAAAATCCCAGGCAAGACAGCCTCTTCTAAGCCGACTAAACCATCTTCAAACAGGAACTCTAGGGCTTCTGAAGCTGGATCGTCAGGGTTGAATGTATCAAAGCTGCCATCGTGGAGGCCAAACCATAGGGCCGCAAAGCCAATGCCATTTTCCGGCGCTAAGTTCTCTACGGTAATTTGTAAGGTTGTTGCTGAGGGCGGTTCAGGTTCAGGAGGAGCGTTTGTCGAATCAATCCATGCTCCTAAAACTTCGCTCAGTTGCTCTGGTACATCTTCTTGTAAAAAGTGAAAGGCCGGATTGTTGATCTCATCTCCCACGGTCTGTACCTCAAGACCAGGGATGGCTTCAGCAAGGGGAAGGACCACGTCTGCTGGAGCAAAGCCTGGTGTTCCGGCGATGAGCAGTCGAGGAATATCTGTTGTACTTAGGTAGTTCGCGAAGTTCAAAAACTCGGCAATATTCGGAACGGGTTCAGGAGGTAAGCCACCTACACCATCAGGATCATAGACGGGATGACCGGTTGTATTTAGGAGTGGTATCTCTAGTGGAAAAGAAAGGAGCTGATCTCTATCTTCCGCATTTGAAAAAGGATCTCTGTAAATTGTCTTCTCCGCGTCGGTGGGGCTTTCCGCGACCCCACCGAACTCAGGATTAAATAAATATCCTTCGATAAATAAATTTTCATCAACAATATTGGATGCACTGTTTGCAGGGTCGATAAAAGTATCGAAAAAATTACCCGGTAATGCTCTGAGGGCGTCAACATTTGGTAAAGGAACGATGGGACTCTCAAAGAATGCCAGTGCTTCCACATTGTCAGGATTATCAACAATGTAGTTTAATCCAATCGGACCACCCCAGTCATGACCTACAAAGGTAATGTCTTCAAGGTCTAAGGTGTCGACGAATTCACCAAAAAGTTGGCCATGCTCAACGAAACTAAGTGGATCCTCTGTTTTGTCTGAAAGCCCAAAATTGATTAGATCTGGAACAATCACTCGTCCTCTTGTTGCTAATTCAGGAATAATATCTCGCCAGAGGTAAGAAGATGTGGGGACTCCATGAAGTAAAACGATGGGATCTCCACTCCCTTCATCTAGATAGTGAATGTTGAGATCGTTGGATAGCTCCACAAAATTTGAAAGATAGGGAAATCCTTCAAAGGCTATCTGTTGTTGTGGTGTGTTCTGATGAGGGTTTTTCTGTGATAGCTCTTTGTCGACTTGGACAATAGAGTCCCTTAAGTCATGACGATTTTCTAAGCTCAGAGCACTCTTTATTCTTCTGATGAGGGCACTGTATTCATCAGAAAAGCCTAGCTGCTGCTCAGCGATATTTAGCCGTTCAGGATCAAATCGGCGAGAGAAAATTTCTCGTCCTTTTCCTTTGAAATTGGGTAGAGAGACTTTCTTTGTAGAGGGAGAAGTAGATAATTGTTGAGCAAGGACTGCAGCACTTCCATGACCTAGACCTCGATAATACTTTCCAAATGAATTTGGGGATTCTTTAAATACTTCTTGATTTAATCTTGAATTTTTTTGATGCTTTTCTTGAAAATATTTCTTGGACAGAATACCGTTGAAACTCTCAGAAAATCTCATAGCAAATACCTGATGTTATGGACTGGCCTAACAAGGGTCATTGCAGATATCTATAGAAATGGGACGGGTGAGAAACTCAAAAATGTCGGCTTCAATGATTTTTCGCTAATAAAATATAGGGAAAAACAGCTTGCTTTTATCCTCGCGTTCATCTTCTCCCATATTTTGTGCTGAAATCGTTAAAAACTAATAAGGAGGAATTAAATAATGTGAACGGGAATGAGTTGGGTTGATCATTGTTTATTTCCTGTGATGGAAACAATGCTCTGTTTTGACAGAGACTCCCAGTCAGCAAAATCTAGGCTCACAGTCCTTTGAGTTGCATTTATCCGCTGAGATCGATCATGCTATTGACTTCCCCTTAACCCCTGTGGCTATGGATGCGATCGCAACCCTCAAAAATGTCTACTACCTTTATCCCAAGTCCACAGCCCCGGTTCTGAAAGATATTTCCCTAGAGATCTATCGAGGAGAGTTTCTAGGTATCATTGGCCCCACAGGAGCGGGGAAAAGCACCCTTTGCCTGACGCTCAATGGAATTGTGCCGCAGTTCTATGGCGGTCGTTTTTTCGGTCACATCTCCATCGCAGGCAAAGATACCCTCAGCCATCCGATTAGCGATCTTGCGCGACACGTTGCCGCTGTCTTCGAAGATCCTGAAGTACAGCTCACGGCGACCTCAGTAGAAAATGAAATTGCCTTTGCCTTAGAGAATCTCAAGGTTCCAGCGCCTGAGATTCGAGCTAGGATTCCCCGCGTGTTGGCAGCGGTGAGATTGGAAGGGACGGAAGATAAGCATCCGCAGGATTTGTCGGGGGGGCAAAAACAGAGACTTGCGATCGCATCTGCCCTAGCCCTCCAGCCCGATCTCCTCATTCTTGATGAACCGACCTCCCAGCTTGACCCTGTTGGGGCCGAAGAAGTCTTCGCCACCGTCAAGCATCTTAATCAAACCCTAGGCGTCACCGTCGTCATGGTCAGCCACGCCGCTGAAGAGATGGCAACCTACGCAGATCGCCTTGCGCTGCTCTCTGACGGGCAACTTCAGGTCACCGGAGCGCCCTCAGAAATTTATGGTCAGTTTGCGCCTTTGCAGTCTCTGGGACTTCGGCCCCCTCAGGTGACGCAGACGATGGCCCAGATTAATGAACCGGCCTTGCAAGAGATGCCTGTCACTCTCTCGGAGGGCCTGGAAGCTCTAGAGAAATTGATCCGTCTGCGGGACTTATCTCCAGCCCCGAAAGCTGAGAAGTCTTCTCCCAGAGGTGCCCCCCCCCAAATCTCAGTGCGGAATTTAAGCCATACCTATACTGACGGTACGCAAGCGCTCACGGATATTTCTTTGGACATCTTTCCGGGTGAATATCTGTTGATTGCTGGCCAGAACGGAGCCGGTAAAAGCACGCTAGTGAAGCACTTTCTCAATTTGCTCAAGCCTACGTCTGGGAACGTAATGCTGGGGCAGCAGTCCACCGCGCAGCTAAAGATGAGTGAGTTAGCGCGCCGGATTGGCTATGTGGCGCAGAATCCAGACAACCAGATTTTTAACTCTACCGTTGAGAAAGAAGTCACCTATGCGCTGCGGAATCTAGGCTATGACTCGGGAACGATTCAGCAGCGAGCGACGGAGAGTTTAGCTGCGATGAATTTGCTCGAAGAGCGTCAGGTTCATCCGCTTTCGCTGCCGAAGGGCGATCGTGCCCGGATCGTGATTGCTGCCATCTTGGCAATGGAGCCAGAGATCATCATTTTGGATGAACCCACTATTGGTCAGGATGATCGCGGAGCCAATGCAATCTTGGAGGTGAGTCGGCAGCTTCATGAGATGGGCAAGACGCTGATTGTAATTACTCACCATCTGCATCTAATGCCAGACTATGCTGAGCGGGCCGTCATTATGGGGCAGGGGACAGTCTTGCTTGATACGTCACTGCGAGAGGCTTACCACCAGACTGAGATTCTGAAATCTACTTTCTTAGCGCCTCCCCAAGCTGTTTTGCTAGCGCAGCATCTAGGCCGACTGACAGAGAAAGATTATCCTTTGCTAACCCCTGCTGAGGTGGCTAGTTGTTTTCGCTAAGCAGAAGAGATCAGATTGATGAAGCTTTCGCCATTGCCGCTGGAGCGATAGTCAATCTCAGTCCCAGAGCCTTGATTACTTTCTCTATCGTTGCAAAGTGGGGGTTCCCAGTTTCTGAGAGAGTTTTGTATAGACTTTCACGCCCGACACCGACTTCTTGAGCGATGTCTGCCATGCCCTCATTGGCCTGAATTACATTTCGTAGAGCTACGAGAAGATTAGGTGTGCCATCATGCATGGCTTCCTCTAAATACACCTGAACAAACTCAGAGTCTTGCAGGTCTGCCTCAAAAGTCTCGGAGATATCTCTCAATTTCATTACGGTAAAGCTCCCACAATGCGATAGCGCTCTTTATATTCTGTTTCTGGGTACTTTTATCACCGCCACAAAGCAGAACGACGATGAAGCCATCAACTTGCCCAAAGTAGATACGATATCCCGGTCCAAAGCCGACGAAGCTCTATTTTTCAATGAAATCTTCACAAGAGCTGTGCCAGCAGCTTGGCATCTCTAGAGCATAAAATATATATTCTTCAACGGGTTCAAGCTGAAAGATTTCTATGCTGCCAAGGCACACTTAGAATAGACCGCCACCTCTGGCAAAACTGAGACCTGCTGTGTTGAAGACCCTGCACTCTGCCGATGAGATTGTCCTTGGCCGCTACCGCATCGTTACTCTAATCGGACAGGGCAGTTCTGGTACAACCTATGAAGTGGAGGATCTTGAGACCTATCAGCGGGTAGCTCTTAAGGCTATGTCCTTCCGAGGGATGCAGAATTGGAAGCAGTTGGAGCTGTTTGAACGTGAAGCTCAAGTACTCTCATGTCTGAAGCATCCCGCGATTCCTCAATATTTGAATTACTTCCAGATTGATAGTGAGCATGATCGCCTCTTCTATATCGCCCAAGCTTTAGCTCCAGGCAAGTCGCTGGCGACTCTCATTGAAGAAGGCTGGTGTCCAAATCCGGCTGAGGTTCAACGCATTGCTCGTATGACTCTCAACATCCTGATTTATTTGCATGGTTTAACGCCACCCGTTGTCCATCGGGATATTAAGCCCCAAAACATTGTGTATAGCAATGATGGTCACATCCATCTGGTAGATTTTGGAGCTGTTCAAGCTGTGCTTCGCAACACAACAGTTCACGGCAGTACGATTGTAGGCACCTACGGTTATATGGCACCCGAGCAATTACAAGGACAAGCCTATGGTGCAACTGATCTTTATGCTTTAGGAGCAACTCTACTCTTTTTATTGACTCATATCTGTCCAGGAGATCTTCCGCAGAAGCGCCTCAAGCTGTTGTTTAGAGAACATTTACAGGGGCAAATTGAGCCAAGCTTTGCAGATTGGCTTGATCAAATGATCAACCCCCATCTTGAAGATCGCTTTCCGACCGCACAGGAAGCATTAAATGCATTAGACCAAGCTCCTCTTCGGTTCATGGCCCCCGTTTTGACAAGAGGTGAACTGAGTCAACCCGTTGGTAGCTTGGTTCAGCTTCAGAGAACAAACGCATGACTGCTGCTAACTATTCCATCAACGGGCTTACGGGGGGAAACATTATCTCTCGCAACTTTCACCTTGGTGTGGAATGGCTTTCTTTTTGTCTATCTCTGCAGTTGGCTTTCCGGTGGCACCTTGTTTTTTTCACCTGTCCCATTTTTAATCCCGTTTTTGCTTGCTGGCTTAGGAATGGGGATACGCTTGCTCTATTGGAGTTCTGGCTGCACACGCCTATGGATTCATAAACGAAAATTTCAACTTCAGTGGCAGTTCTTCTTTCTCAAAAGAAAAGTTCAAGGCAACGTAAATAAGCTAAAGAAGGTTGCACTCCAGACAACTCCTGGTTACAGCGGTCCATCCACAAAGGTCTGCACGATTTATGTTGGTAACCAAACGTATAAATTTGGTGCAAGGCTCAGCGATTGCGAGAAAGAATGGATTATCCAGGAATTAAACGTGTTTCTAGAACAGTCTTACTAGGGTCTGGTACTATGTAGTGGTACTATGCATCAATGAACAGCAAGCAGCGAAAAACGCTAACGGCAATTTTTGCAAAACCGATTCGCAGAAATATCTCATGGCCTGATGTCGTTAATTTGATCAAGGGACTGGGCGGGGATGTCCTGCAAGGGAGTGGTTCACGAGCGCGCTTCGATCTTAATAGCGTTGCCTTAAATATTCATTCTCCTCATCCTGGGAATGAGCTAAAGCGTTATCAAGTTCAGGCTGTACGTGATTTTCTAACAAAGGCAGGTATCAAAGATGAAATATAGGGGATATGAGGTGACTGTTGAGTTTGATGCTGAAGATCGTATTTTCTTCGGTCGAGTGGTTGGCACCAGAGATGTAATTGTTTTTGATGGTCAAACAGTAGACGAGCTGGAATCATCCTTTCAGGCTGTCATTGATGAGTATCTAGAAGATTGTCAACGCGTCGGTAAAGATCCAGATAAGCCTTGTTCAGGCCGCTTCAATCTGAGAATTCCGCCTGAATTGCATCGAAAAGCCGTCCAAAAGGCTCAGATTAAGGGCGTCAGTCTTAATACGCTCGTAGAGCAAGTTTTATCTCAATCGCTTTGAGTTTTGGGTCGAGTGGATCAGCTTGGCACCTTGCGGGGCAGGACCATAATATTTATGTCTCCTCTTCGGCTTGTCAGACCCATGCCGAAACGTCCGACTTTGCCCGACTGACAATCCGACTATGTGCTGGCTAAGCTGGTGGCACGTTGGTTTCAGAAGAAGGACGGTCTCATGGTCTCAATACGATCTGCAGCTCAGTTGACGGTTGGAGGACTGAGCTATGACCTACGATAACCCTCTTGCTCGTTTTGAAGCTGACCCCACGCATGTCCTGTCGCTCAATCGGCTGCTGGGGGTGATAACCATTCTCCTTTGGCTCGTCTTGTTCTTGCCAGAGTTAATGGGATTCACGCATCTGCTCAAGATTCTTTCTCTATTCAATATATTGCTGCTAGCCGGGGCGGCTGCAGTGCTTTTTATTCAGGGATTTCGTTGCCGAGATCAATGGAAGTTTTCGCTGGAGCCGACCTTTCAAGGATTGCCTTTGTTGGTGATGGTTGGAGTTGCGATCGCATCTCTCCTGACTCGAAACTTTCTCGATCTAGAAAACCTCTCAGCAGTCGGGGCCATTATCGGAGCCTACGGACTCATGGGCCTCTTCTGCGACACCCAAACCTGGAAGCGTAACATTCCGTTCGTGGGTGCCTTCGCCATTCTGGTTTTTCTGTTCGCTCTAGAGCTTACAGACTTAGGCCATCTGGCCCGTACCGGAATTGCAGAAATCGTTGAATACTTGCTGCAGCCCTTTAGCGTCAACGCCATCACTTCTGAAGACATTTTAGTTCTCAGTACCGGTGTTGCCTTTGTTGATATCCCCTGCAGCGGATTCAAAAATATTGAGATTGGCAGCTTGTTTTTTATCGCTGCATCAATGCTAGAACGCAGGCAGATGGGCCTCCGGTGGTTTTTGGTCGGGGTAACGAATTTTGCCTTGCTGATTGTCGCTAATATCGCCCGAATCTTTGTCATTGTCACCCTCACCTTTGTCCTGCAGCAGCGCACTGTAGCAGAAATTTTGCATGTACCGCTTGGGTTATGTGGCTTCATCAGCGTTTGTCTGCTTACGCTGTTGCTGCTCCAATTTGTTCCCCATCAGCGTCCTTCAACAACAAAGCTTCAAGAGTCCAGAAAGACTCAGTCGCCCGCTGCAAATATCCGCAATGCGCTCATAACGTTGGGTTTGCTGCTGGGTCTAGCCTTGATTCCGCATCCAACTGCCGCTGCTGTCGGCTGGGACTCGCTACAGTGGCCGACCTCAATGCAGGCCGAATCTGTCAATCTGACGCGGCCGGAACAGATGTTTTTTACCCAATATCCGGGTGTTGTTGCCCAGAAGCAAGCTTTCAAAACCCAGAATATTTCAGGGTCTATGATTTTTGTGGCCAGTCCAAGCTGGCAGGCTCACCATGCGCCTGAACTCTGTTTCTTAGCCAGCGGCTTCAAAATAGACGACATGCAGAAGCGAACGCTGACGAGCCAAGTGACCGGACGCTGGCTTTCACTTGATCAGGGCCAACGTCAAGCAGCCTACTGGTTCCAGTCTTCGCAGCGGACAACCGATCACTATCTCGATCGCGTCTGGAGTGAAATGATTCGCAAAGAACCCCATTGGACAATGGTTTCTATCCTCTTTGATCAGTCAGTGTCCGCTGATGATGCAGCGGTGCAAGCGGTGTTAGCAGATGTGCATGATGCAATCTCAACCGCCATGACTTAACCCCCGTTCCGAAGAGCCGCAGAAATCACCATCATCCCTAAGTCTCTGTGAGAAGTCTAAATTCAGAGACTCAGCACTTAAATATCTTTAGAAGATCTGACGTATTTCTCATGACAACTTCAGTGTCGCCCAAGTCTCGCTCTCTATTTACAGCTTTTTTCTGGCTGTTTAATCTATCCTTGCTACTCGTGATATTCATTGGCTTCCTCCCGTTCTTAGCCATGGATATTCTCAATGACGCCCTCAGAGGCGAAGTCCCCTTCAGCATCCTGATTCCTGTTTTTGGTCTGATTGGGGTGCCCACGACCTCCACCGCGCTCGGCATTCAACGGAAGCGCCAGCTCAACAAGATTAGCAACCTGAAGCCTGCAGCCCCTCTAGGGCCAATGCCCCAGCCGATCTCACTATTCCAAATCTTCTTTGGGCTAGAAGCGCCGCTGCTGATGGCCTGCACAATTCGCCTCTTCTTTCTCAGAGCTTTGACACCTGCGAGTTCTTTCCTGTTTATCTCGCTCGCTGTCGGGACGATTGCCTTGGCACATTGGTTATTACATCGCCATCACCGTCAATCTTCATGGGCCAGCTGGATGCATTTGGCAGGCTTAACGATCATGCTAGTGCTGTCGCTGTATCTGTCCGTGATTGCTCTCTTCTACGTTTTGCCGCTGATTGTGGTTATGGGAAGTGCGCTTTACCTTTCAATTTTCTTAGTGGTCCTGATTCCCATCTTTTTTCCCTTCATCATGGTGTTTTCTGGTCTAGTGATGATGCCCTGGGGGATGTTGCGGTTGTTTCTCAGGTCTTGGCGACAAACACTACAGTCTCTCTCTCAACAGCATGGCAAAACCCTTCCCCGCGCTTGGGTAGGAACAGTATTGGCCGTATGGCTAGGTTTACTCTTGCTGTTACAGCAGCAGCCTCAAACCCAAGCCTTTACCCTTTTAGAAAAGCAACCTCAGTCTGAAGGAGAGCGTCAAGCCCTTTTGCAAAATGCTGATGCCATTCGCAAAGGCTTACTGAATGCATATCTCAGTGCCTACCGCTACCCACTGCTGGAAGACAAAGGCATGTATCGGATGTATTCAAACTTGTTAGGAGCACCAAACGCAGTCGCCGAGACTGTTCAGGATGCCTATCGGACGGTACTGACACCTTTTGCCTATCAAGGGAATGCGCTGGATAAAGATAAGGCGGCCCAGCTCTATGCAGAATTCTTCGACACCCCAATCCTTCGCGGCGAACACAGCACAATCCAAAATGCAGTCCTCTCAAACTTTAATCGGACAGAGGCAAAGGCAGGACTCTTAGATATTGGTGCCGAGCGCGTTCGACTACAGCAGCAGGATGTTTCGATTACGCCTGAGGGAGACTGGGCTGAGATCAAACTGCACGAAGTCTATGCCAATACTACCTTTGAAAATACAGAAATTCTCTACTACTTCTCGCTACCGGAAAGCGCCACCATCACAGGACTGTGGCTAGGAGAAACAGCCGATCTCGCCCAGCGATATGAATATGTCGTGGCTCCTCGGGGTGCAGCCCAACAGGTTTACACGGACCAAGTTCGGCGGCAGGTTGATCCGGCCTTACTTGAACAGGTAGGACCACGGAATTATCGCTTGCGGGCCTTTCCCATTCCGCCTGCGGGTCGGGATTTACTCCCTCAAGATGGTCAGCCTGATCGGATGCACCTATGGATGACCTACAAGGTGATGAAGCAAAACGATCAGTGGATGTTGCCGGTCCTCAATGAACAACGCAATATCTTCTGGACCCAAGACACCCAGCGAACGCTCAATGGTAAACCTCAGCAAAAAAGTGACGCTTGGCTACCCGCCTCTATCCCTGCTGATGTGAGTGAACCCGCGTCAGCATTGCAGGCTAAGCTCCCAGGGGGATACGTTGTTGCAAAACCCCTCGCCGAGCAAGATTATCAACTTCCTCAGGGTCAGCATTTTGCCTTTATTGTGGATCGCTCTTACAGCATGGAGGCCCATCGAAAAGAGCTGGAGGATAGTTTCCAATGGCTAAAAGATAATCTGCTAGGTGCTAACTCTGCTGATCTTTATCTAACAAGGGCTGATGGAACCCAAGCTCAGAAGGTAAGCAGCCTGGACGCGTTTGACCCCGGAAAAACGGTTCTTTATGGTTCGCTTCAGACTCGCCAAATGCTAGATCAATATCAGCAGGTGGCTGAAGCTCAAAACTATGATGCCGTTATTTTACTGACCGATTCTGGTAGTTACGAGCTAACTCAAGATGGCTCACCGCTTCCACTTGCGGCACCGCTCTGGTTGGTTCACTTAGGCGGTTTACAGGCGGCCTATGACGATGCAACGTTAGCAACAATTCAGCAAACCGGCGGTAATGTGGCGGCTGACATCAAAACAGTCATGACTCGAATTGCGACCCAACCCAGCCTGGGACAGGGGACTTCTCTGCTAAACGTTGTGGATGGCTATGCTTGGTTTCTCAGTTCCACTCCTGATTCAGATGTGAAGACGGTAGAAGCGGTGGCTCCGATGGCCGCTCGTCAGTGGATTGCGCAGGTGAGTCAAGCAGTCAAACCGGACCAGCTTAACCAGTTGGATGCCATTCATCAGGTGGCGAAAGAGAACAGTATTGTGACGCCCTATTCGTCGATGCTGGTGTTGGTCAATCCTGAGCAGAAACGGCAGCTCAAAGAGGCTGAAGCCAGCGATCGCTTTAATCGTGAAGTTGAAGATCAGCAGTTGCCCGATCCGCAGGATGAGATCGCACCTGTCTCGGCAGTTCCTGAACCGGCTGAATGGCTTCTTCTGTTAGCCTGCTTTGCTGTTCTCGCCGTCTGGTGGAGATGGAAAGCGACAAGGAACGAAATAAACCATAATCTTCCGCCATTGAACGAGGTTTAACACTGTAACTACCAGCCTGACGTATTGGGGAGAGGTAGTCTTGAATAGGCTTGGAGTGATTGCGATTACAATCGTGAATAAGGCTAGATATTTTGTGATTTAGCAAGAGTAACTTGGCAACGCTCATTTTAGGCGTCACGACCTATGATTCAGACCGCCACAGGTAAAGTACGCTGGACAAGCGCCGATGTAGAGTTGTTAGCGGCTGATGAGTGGAAGCGCTATGAAATTATTGATGGAGAGCTTTTTGTGACCCGTGCGCCTCACGCCGGGCATCAAAATTCCCTTGGGCGAATTTATGCCAAGTTGTTGAGCTGGTCGAATGAGACAGCGTTGGGGATACCCCTGATTACGCCGGGAGTTATTTTCTCTGATGCCGATAACGTCATTCCAGATTTAGTTTGGGTCAGCAGTGAGCGTTTAGAAGAAATTATGGATGATGAAGGTCATCTCACTGATGCACCTGAACTCATAATCGAAGTGCTTTCGGCGGGCAACACCAATGAACGTCGAGACCGAGAAGCGAAGTTGAAACTTTATTCTCTTAAGGGCGTTCAAGAATACTGGATTGTTGACTGGCGACTAAAGCAACTGGAAGTTTATCGGCGGGAAGGTGCTCAACTTCTCCTGATGGCAACACTCTTAGCTTCTGATCAAATTGACTCACCACTTTTGCCAGGATTCTGCTGTCGACTGGCCTGTTTCTTTTGATGAGGGCTGTATTGACCTATTGGCATCTAGTCCTCAAGGAACGATAATGGCCGTCACTCGACTGCAAACCGTCACTCGTGAATCAGCGTTCACTCGTTTAGACTTCCGCGCCAAGCTTGTGATCGTCGCTCTCATCACCGTGATTGCCTTCCTGTGGGAAAGCCCGATTGCAGGGGGGCTGCTGACGCTTGCGGTCATCGTGTCTAGCCTACTGGTGGGCGTGAAGCGCAGCTATCTGACAACTTTGCTCAAGGTGATGATTCCGCTCTATTTTTTTTTGCTGTTGAGTATGGGATTCTTCAACGTTGCCCAGGTCAAGGCACTCACTAATAAAGAGGTGCTGACGCCGTTGCTAACCCTGCCTGTTAATTGGCTTTGGGTTGGGGGTGCTCAACTGTCAGTGGAGGGGACGCTTTACGGGTTGAATATTGTTTTCAAAACGCTGACGATGATTTTGGTCATTCCGCTGGCGATGCTGACGACGGATATCAACAATATGATCGTGGCGCTGGTGCAGACGAAGGTGCCTTACAAGATTGTGTTTGTCTTTTCTTCAACGCTGCGTTTTTTCCCGCTGTTGTTTGAAGAACTGCAGAGCATTGTGGAGGCGCAGCGCCTGCGAGGACTGGCATTGGAGCAAATGAATCCGCTGCAGAAGGTGCAGGTTTATGGTGGGGTGGC
The DNA here is from genome assembly GCF_003231495.1 of Acaryochloris thomasi RCC1774. Classification (NCBI taxonomy): domain Bacteria; kingdom Bacillati; phylum Cyanobacteriota; class Cyanophyceae; order Acaryochloridales; family Acaryochloridaceae; genus Acaryochloris; species Acaryochloris thomasi. Next base: position 187,927 of record NZ_PQWO01000003.1, on the reverse strand, counting down.
GGTACCGCTGATTCTAGGAGCGATGATGAAGTCGCAAAAGCTAGAGGTGGTGCTCCAGTCTAAGGCATTTTCAGGAAGCGCAGACCGGACCTATCTGCATGAGTCGGTGTTAGGGAAAGCTGATTGGGTTGCGATCTCATCTTTTGTCGGAGTATTTGCGATCGCACTTCTCTTGTACATTAGTCTTGGAGTCGGTAAGTTTGCTTGGCTCATTTATTCTTAGAGACTCCCTCCGCTAAATTTAGAACTGTATCAGGACTCTCTCAGATTTTGCCGATATATTCTGAATTGTCATCAGCAAGTGCATGAGAGATATGTCACCACAACTCACCGCTCATCTGACTGAATTCTTGCAAAAAGACTTGAGCGTTTCGCAAGAAGCCATTTCTCTTGTGTTACGGCAGGAGATCTCAAGCCTCAATCATCTCCCTGTGATTCTTTGGAAGTTTGGACTGGTCTCTCTGCCACAAGTCAACAGAATTTTTGAATGGATAGAAGCTTATCCTGCTGTCTAGATCACAGGCTGAGCATGCACAGAATTCGTCACTGACTATTGACAGATTAAATTTGATTGATTAGCGTGGTATCACGTCTTCGGAGAGAAGACACCACTTTTCCTAGGGAGTCTGGGATGAATTATAAATACAGCCACTGTGTCTACATTGGTAGATTTCAGCCGTTCCACTTAGGACATCTGTACACCGTCGAGAAGGCGTTGCAGTTGTCAGAGGTGGTTATTGTTTTTTTAGGGAGCCATCAGGTTGCTCCCAATATCAAAAACCCCTGGAGTTCTGAGCATCGGCAATCAATGATCTCTGGTTGCTTTGATGCTGCAACCCAGAATCGCATCATCTTTGCCTATGCCCGTGATCGCCTCTACAGTGACAACCTTTGGGTCTCCGACATTCAAAAACAGGTCGAGATGATCACCGACGCCTCCGATAGCGTCGCCATCATCGGCCATCAAAAGGACAACAGCTCCTACTACCTCGACTTGTTTCCCCAGTGGGACTATGTGCCTGTTGATAACTATCAGGGCTTAAACGCCACTGCAATTCGGACCCGATACTTCAGCGGCAGCGACAATTGGAAGCAGTCCTCACAGCTTCCCCCTTCCGTGCTCAATGATCTGAAAACCTTCCAGTCCGACCCAGAATACCAGCGCCTTTGTGAAGAATGGCGGTTCATTCAGCAGTACAAAGAATCCTGGTCAGTGGCTCCCTATCCGCCGACCCACGTCACGGTTGATGCGGTCGTGGTGCAGTCCGGCCACGTGCTCATGGTCCGTCGCAAAGCTTCTCCGGGGAAAGGTCTGGTTGCGCTGCCGGGTGGCTTTATTGATCAATTGGAAACGCTAGAAAATGGCATGATCCGGGAGTTGAGAGAAGAAACAGGTATTAAAGTTCCGGTTCCGGTTCTCCAAGGATCGATTGTGGGACGGCAGGTTTTTGATAACCCCGACCGCTCTCTGAGGGGCCGCACAATTACCCACGCCTTCTTTATTCAGCTCAAGTCTGGCCCCTTGCCCCGCGTTAAGGGCAGTGATGATGCTGATAAAGCCTGGTGGATGTCGCTATCAAGCCTTGAGAAAGATGAGCCTCGCTTTTATGAGGATCACTTTCACATCATTCAGCACTTTATTAGCCAGATTTAGCCGTACCTCCTGTGGGAGTGGCTTTTCTGGGAACGGCTGCTTTTTGGAGCTGCTGCATTGGCCCCCCGGCCCCCCAATTCTGGGGGGAGAGTGTATGTAAGTGTTGAGAGATCGTAAAGGCTAAGCCCTCTTCTAGTGGCCATCTAAACGCTCAAGGCTGTTTCTTCTAAGGCACAATGCTGCTTATCTGCGAACGACAATCATTTTCTGGGAAAGCCTAAACAATTTGAGTACTTTCCCCCAGAATTGGGGGCTAGGGGGGCCAGTGGGGGCCAGTGCAAAATCTCTGCTCGTTCTTCAGCTAACCAATACCCCGATAAGATCGCAAGCTCCAATTTCCCCTAATCAACTGGACCTCAAACCCTCAGATAGACCGAGGGCATACATATCTGTCGCGGAGCGCGACAAAGGAATTCACGATGTATAACTTACTGCTTGATACTGATTCGTACAAAGCAAGCCACTGGCTGCAGTATCCACCCGGCACCGACAGCATGTTCTCCTACGCCGAAAGTCGAGGGGGACGCTATCCGGCCACCGTCTTTTTTGGCCTGCAGTATATTCTCAAAACCTACCTCAGCCAGCCCCTCGAACAGTGGATGGTGGATGAAGCTCAAGCTTTCTATCAAGCCCACGGTGTTCCCTTTAATGCCGAAGGCTTCACCGATATTGTTCAGCGACTAGACGGTAGACTGCCGGTCAGAATCCGCGCCGTCCCCGAAGGCTCTGTGGTGCCGGTTCACAATGTTCTAATGACGGTGGAATCGACGGATCCCAAATCGTTCTGGCTGGTCTCTTGGCTAGAAACGATGCTATTGAGGGTCTGGTATCCGACAACGGTGGCGACCCAAAGCTACTACATTCGCCAGCTCATTTATGACTATCTGGTCAAAACGGCTGATCAGCCTGACGAAGAGATTGACTTTAAGCTTCACGATTTCGGAGCGAGAGGGGTCTCTAGCTGTGAATCTTCTGGAATTGGCGGCATGGCTAACTTAGTCAACTTTAAAGGCAGCGATACTGTACAGGGTGTTTTATACGCCAACCGTTATTACAATTGCCCGATGGCGGGGTTCTCGATTCCGGCAGCAGAACACTCTACGATGACGGCCTGGGGCAGATCTCGAGAGGTGGATGCTTATCAGAATATGCTGCAGCGTTTTGCTCAGCCGGGAAAAACGGTGGCTGTGGTGTCGGATTCTTATGATATTTGGGGTGCGATCGCAAATCTCTGGGGCCAAAAACTACGCCAGCAGGTGATCGACTCCGGTGCAACAGTTGTCATTCGTCCTGATTCTGGAGACCCCAAGACTGTTGTCATGCGTTGCCTGCACCTTCTAGAGGATGCCTTCGGTACCGTCAAAAATACAAAGGGATACAAAGTTCTTCAACACGTCCGCTTAATTCAGGGGGACGGCATGAACCCGCAAAGTATTGCAGACGTTTTAGATGCCATGATGCAGCAAGGCTTCAGTGCCTCTAATGTTGCCTTTGGTATGGGAGGTGCTCTTCTGCAGCGAGTGGATCGCGATACCCAACGGTTTGCCTACAAGTGCAGCAGCATCAATATCGACGGAGATGCGACCCCCGTCTTTAAAGATCCTGCTACCGACCCAGGCAAGCGGAGTAAAGCGGGTCGTCTGGACCTGATTATAGATAAGACAGGATATTGCACAGTCGCCCTAGAAGGACAAGCTCAGCATGACCAAAGTGTTCTGGCAACGGTTTATGAAAACGGTACCCTGCTGAAGGAATATGACTTTGAGGCTGTTCGAGCGACTGCTCTGAAAACATAAGCAAATTTCTAATTCTTCAAACGTTCTAAAAAAAGGCGCAACCATGAGGAAGCGCCTTTCGTACATTCAATTTAGCAAGCCAGACTCGTTGCTAGAAATTCATCTCTGCAGCTTGAACTTGCTCGACCTGCTTCTTCTTCAGAACCAGCATGGCTTGAGAAATCATAATGGCTGCAAAGAAAGCCATCAGCCACTTAATCCGTGTGGGGTTCTGTAGCACGATCTCGGCATCTTTTTGACCAAAGCCGCCGACATTAGGATCGTTGGTGAGTGGTGCGCCTGCCGCGATATCCTCACCTTCAGAAACAATGATCTGCGGTCCATTTGGAATGGTCTCAGTGACGGTACCGCCATCTTCCGCAGCAATGGTTACCGTTGCACCGGAGTCTCCAGCGGAAATGCCGGTGATTTGGCCCGCGACAGAAGCCGTGTAGATTGCGTTGTTAGTCTTGTCACCGGTTGGCTGAATCTGACCTCGGCCTCGGTTGCCGCCGACATGAACGGAATACTTGCCAAAGTGAACATTGGGGTCAGTCTTAGGATCAGGAGACAGAATCGGGAAGACAATCTCTTGGTGATCAGCGCCAGAGATTGGACCAATCACGTAGGTTCCGTCTTCGCCAGCTTTGTACGGCTGGTAGAAGAGACCGGTGGTTTTTTCTTTTATTTCTTCGGGAATCCGCTCTTCAGGCGCTAGCTTGAAGCCTTCGGGCAGGTCAATAACCGCACCCACGTTGAGCGGCCCTAACTCTCCGTTACCTAGAACCTGCTGGACGTCAGTGTCGTAGGGGATTTCGACAATGGCTTCAAATACGGTGTCGGGCAGAATTGCCTGAGGAATTTCCACCTTAGTCGGTTTGGCCCCCAGGTGACAGTTCGCGCACACGATCCGACCCGTGGCCTCGCGCGGGCTGTCGTAGGCCTGCTGCGCGTAGATGGGATAAGCCTGAGCTACGTTGGGTAGTGCGACGATGCCGCCAAGGCAGACAAGGAGCGCACTCAAGAAACTAAGGCCCGTCCGAGTGATTATGGGTAAAAAGCTTCGCTTCATTATCAGTCAAACTCAAATCAAAGGAATCAGCAAAAAAATAAAATGTCAGAACTCTCGCTGCTAGAAAGTTCTGAAACTTACCTGTGCGCCTAGGCCCACCAAGGATCTTCGTCGGTACGGAAGTCTGTTTCTGTCCACGTACTAAAGACCAGCTTGTCATCAACGACGTCGGCATGGGCAAGGGCTAGGGATCGAGGTGCGGGACCACGAACCACTTTACCGGTGTTGTCATACTGAGAACCGTGGCAGGGGCAGATAAACCGGTCTTGACCCACATTCCAAGGCACAACACAGCCCAGGTGAGTGCAGATTGCATTGAGGCCGTAGCTGCGAATGGAATCGTCTTCATCCACAATTACGTAGGTTGGGTCACCCTTGAGTCCCTGGGCTAGGTTGCGATCGCCTGCGGGGTGAGAGGCGGTGTACTCGCTGACAACAATGTCGTTACCGAGGGCATCTTTTGCGTTGATGCCGCCACCCGATCCACCACTTGAAGGTGGGATAAAGTATCGAACAACAGGGTACAGGCCGCCGATAGCCGTGCCTGTCACAGCGCCGAACGCTAAAAAGTTCATAAATTGACGACGGCCCATATCGGGCACATCAGCGGATCCAGAGACTTGAGCCATGATTTACGATGATCTTAATGTGGGTATCAACAGCTTTGCACGGTCCCCTAACGTTTGGGCGATGACTTCATTTGCCGACAGCTCTGATGTTGCAAACAGAGGGGCTGGCAAGATTGACGTTAGAGAGGTCACAACCAAAATTCGAGGGGCATCATTACATTTCTTGACATCATTATCCCATTTGTTGAGTCTCAATTCCACCTGCAACGGAAATTATGCGGATTTAGTGATAGTTTGACCTGTCGCATCGACTCAAAATCTGGTATAGCCTGAGAAGATGCGCATGATCAATAAGGACTGACCTATGACTGGCTCGGAGTTACACCAGTTGTTACTTGAAAAATGGGGCCGTTCCTATGATGTTCAACTGCGGCGCACCCAGGGCAAGGTCTTTGTCCAGGTGATGTGGCGCTATTTAGAGCAGGCGTCGTTCCCGATGACGGAGCTAGAATATCAAGAGCATTTAGATGCGATCGCAACCTACATCAAAGGCTGGGGCGCAGGCCAACAGATTACCGACTACGTTCAGAATACTAAAGAGCGACCTCGTCTGGGTAAAGCCGTGAGCATTCCCGTTGAGCTAGGGGGCAGAGCCTCAGAGTGGATGGTGGAAAACTTCTAGATTCCTGGCATCCTTCGCTAGGAAGCAGAGGTCACCTTCTCTCGTTCTTCAGATGTTGCTGTTTCAGACGCCGCTTCTTCTGACAATTCAGACCCTTGGACTAGCTTCTCCAGCTTGTCCAAGACGAACAATCGATCGTCTTGCTGCTGTCGGATGAGAACAGTCAGGTGGGTCACTGCTAAACCAAGCGCCGTCAAGGCTAGGACATAGCTGTGCAGCGTATATAGGTGCTGAATGGTTGCTGTGCCGATGCCTACGCCTCCTGTCAAGATGCGAGCCAAGGTCTCACCCACGACCGGAATGCCAGAAATTTGGCCCAGCTCGATCTTCAAGCGCCAAAATCCTTCCTGGTTCCAGCCCAGAATCATTGAGGTCCAGCCCAGGCCCATCAGATTTAGCAGCAACAGACCGCCGCTAATCCAAGACAGCCACCAGTGGCGGTTGAACTGCCGTCCTAGAAATAAGATCACCATTTGCACCATTGCTAAAGTGATGATGCCGTTCCCGGCCAGATTGTGAATGCTGTAGATCAGCCAGCCACTGGAGACGTTCTCCACAATATTTTGGAGAGAGTTGTAGGCTTCTCCTGCTGCTGGGTCATAGTAAAACGCTAGTAATATGCCGGTCACGCCAGACAGGGTAAACAAAGTCAAGATTGAAACAGCGATCAGCGTTGAGAGTCGCCGTAAGCGTATGTAAGGAGTGGTATTCATCGTGAGGCTTAACAGAATGATTAAGTTCTATTAACTATTATATTTACTTTTCTTAATAAAGGGATCCATCGTTGGATTGAGTGGTCTCTTTAAGAGCGCTAGGTGAATGGCTGCTGCTTTTCGCTAATGGTCGCCACTTTCGCAGATTTTCCAGTTGATGCTAAGGTTTGCTGTGATGGAACTGCTGCCCTGTGCCGTCCAGCCCATTCACCATTCCTGTTGAGTCCATGAAGCTACCTGAATTCCCTGAAGCAGGCCACCCACTTGTAGGTCCTTGCCTAGAGCAGAGCGATCTTGAGCTGACTCAAGGATTTCAGCTACACCCCGAGCAGGGTCGATTTTTTGTGGCGATCTTTTGTCGGTATGGCGTGCTCACATACTCGCTATTACGGAATAAGGCCAGAGTGGCAATGCAGGTGGATTACCTATTTGCGCGCCTGTGGCGCAACATTTTTTATGAGTTGAGGTATCTGCCGGTTGATGCCAGCAACGCACCCGATGATTTTTCGCTTCAGCCTTGGGTGGTCAATAAAATTGCTCTATGTATTAATCAAGATGAAGTCCCGGCCATTGAGACAATTCAATATTCTTTGGAAGCTGCCTCTCCGCCTCTGTGGTGCTATTTGCAGATGGCGCTGGAAGATTTGCCGCCGCTCTCTCGCCTATTGCTGACGCTTTCGCAGGTCTTTCGCTGGCCGGATTCCCGAATCGCGGCGGTGCTGCAGGCCGAGGGGGAGGAGATCACAATTGAGCAAATTCAGCCGAAGCTCCGCTACGCCTATCGATGCCTGCAGGAAGCTCTGCCAGAAGATATTCAGACGATTTATCTACCGAAGGGTGAGGCTACTTCAACGGCAGAACAGCTCACGCTCGATCAGGTTTTGTAGCACTACACGTATTGACTAGGACATAAAAATAGCTGAAACCCATCTGTGCTGGTGAAGGGCTGTTCTAGCTCCGCCGTTTACTGCTAGAGAGTCGAGCTAATTTTGGACTTTTTCGAGGGGGGGTGGATCTGAATGTCTGAATTTCCAGGTGATGCTGGAGATGAGATTGGTGACGATGTGCGCGATCACCGGAATCAGAAGGTTGCCCGTCAAGATAACGCTGTAGCCCAGCAGCATTCCCACGGCGGTGGCCCAGACGACGTAGGGCCACTGATTGCGGCCGCTCATGTGTAGGACGCCGAAGCAAATGCTAGAGATGATGAGACCGACTATATTGAGGCCGAATGCGGGGAGCATGACGCCGCGAAAGAGTAACTCTTCGCTGAGGCCAGGAAGCAGCCCTAGCCAGATTAGATCGGGCCAAAAGAGCGGCGATAGAATGAGCTTTAAATAGAGGTCTGCCGACTCGCGGTACTTGGGCCAAAGTTGATAGACTACGGCGCTGGCAAGCGTGATTCCAAACCCTAGGCCGATGCCGATGGTGACCTGGGTGACGTCCCACACGAAGGGTAGGGTAGGGACAGGGTCGAAGTAGCGCCAAATCTTAGCTGCGACCAGCAGTAAGACTGCTGTGACCCCCATCGCAATCAGGACTTGACTTCGGCTTAGGGGTTCGATTTCGGGTGATTCAGGCTTTGAGTTAAGCGGTTTACTCACAGGCGTCGCAGGCAGATACTTTTGTCACCGTAACAGCTAAAGCAAAGCAGTCCCAGGGCAACTCCCACTGACCGTCGCCTTAAATGCCCCATTCACGGTTAAATAGGTGAGGATTCTTTACGTTCCTTAAGCATTCCGTTCCTTCAGTATGGGTGATTGCCTTGCCTCCGAAACCTCAGCGCTCTTTGGCGAGTATTGCAACGATTGTTGCGATCGCAACCCTAATCAGCAAAATCGCGGGCTTAGTTAGAGAGCAGGCGATCGCCTCTAAATTTGGAGCAGGTGCTGGGGTTGATGCCTTTGCCTACGCCTACATTGTTCCTGGCTTTCTGTTTATCTTGCTGGGGGGAATTAACGGTCCTTTTCACAGCGCCATTATCACCGTCTTGGCGAAGCGAACCAAGGAAGAAGCGGCTCCCCTAATCGAAACTGTCAATACCCTTGTGGGTGGACTATTGCTGATCCTAGTTGCTGGGATGATGCTATTCGCGGCCCCGATCGTGGGCTTTTTTGCCCCAGGGGCACCGCCAGAGGTGCAGATGCTCGCTGTGGAACAGTTTCGGATCATGGCTCCGCTGGGCGTCCTGTCCGTCCTGATTGGAATTGGCTTTGGGACCTTAAATGCATCTGATCAGTACTGGCTCCCTGCCATTAGTCCCTTACTCTCCAGCCTAACGGTCATTTTGGGCGCGCTGCTACTTGCCGATTATCTTGGCCCTGCAGCCCTGGCTTGGGGTACCCTTGCCGGAGGTATTTTGCAATGGTTGGCGCAGATCGTTGCCCAGTCTAAAGCTGGAATGGGAAAACCCCGTCTCCGGTTTGATTTCAACCGACCGGGCGTTCGAGAAATCTTTAGCCTCATGATTCCAGCTACGGTTTCATCTGGAATGCTGCTAATCAGCCTATTGATTAGTACCCAGTTCGCCTCTTTGATTGGTGTGGGTGTACCTGCGGCGCTTCAGTATGCCCAGAGGCTCTTTGTAATGCCGTTAGGGATTCTCTCTAATGTCATTCTGGTTCCCTACATGCCGATTTTCTCCAAGCTATCGGCCCCAGAGAACTGGCCCGAACTTAAGGGTCGAATTCGCCAAAGCCTAATTATCACAGCCATGAGCATGATGCCCATCGGAGCCTTAATGTCAGCCTTGGCCCTGCCCATCATTCGTGTCTTGCTGGAGCGAGGAGAATTTACTGCGTCCAATTCTCAGTTGGTAGCCTCCATTTTGGCTGTCTACGGACTGGGAATGTTTATCTACCTAGCACGGGATGTATTGGTCCGCGTTTTCTATGGTCTAGGGGATGGGAAGACTCCATTTAAAATCACTCTGGTGGGTTTGGGCTTCCATGCGCTCTTCTGCTATCTGTTCACGAGTGCTTTCCAAGCTCAAGGGCTAGCGATGGCAACGGTGGGAGTTAATTTATTCTCTTTGATCGCCCTCCTGTGGATTTTGAATCGTCGCTTAGGTGGCCTACCTTGGCGGACAACGGCAGGACCGATTGTAGGATTAGCCATTGGCAGCTTTTTGACTGGAGTTGTTGCTTGGGGGACATCTCAAGGATATGAAGCCCTTGTCACCGCTGATGGTCTTTTGAGCTACGTTGGCGAACTTGCCACAGCGGGTACAGCCGGAATGATCGTGTTTATACTTGTGGTTTGGCAATTGAAGCTACCAGAGGTTAACGTATTTCTTGACCGCCTCCGGCAAAAGATTCCAGGACTCAAATCCAAGTTGTAAAGGCGTAAATAAAGAAGCTGGCATAGAGCAGGCCGATGGTGCCCAGCATCAATCTAGCGCCCCAGGTTCGATAGATGCGCCATAGAAAAATACAGCCTACAATCACCGCTACAATCTCTAGGGCTGAGACAATCCCGCCGTAGTGATTGGAGTCCCAGTATGAGATCGGACTCTCAAAACGCCAGTTCGACAACGGGAAGAAGTGGCGGTGGGCATCGTCATGGTGTACGGGCAGATCTTCTAAAAGGTGAAGCAACATGCTGGCTCCGAGGATTAACCCTGTGACCGATCCAGCCGCGACCATAATCGCCATCCCTAGAACTACTAAGGGAATCGAGTTGAAAATATCGATGAAATTTTGCCAATGGGGTTGGTAGTAAGCATGACGCCAAATGTCCTGTTCCGATGTCCCGCGCAATTTCTCTACGAGATAAAACACCAGCATGGGCGCATCAGGTAAAAGTGCCCCGGTGACGATGGGTTTCAGACCTTGCCCCGAACGCCCTAAGCACAGCAGGTTGATAACGATGTGGGCAGGGGTATTCATGGGTTAGCAACAAACAACGTCTATAGTTTATCTCGCCTACTTATTCGGCATTGAGAGTTACAGATAGATGGGGGTGTTGCGATCTCGAGGTGTCATAAAAGACGTGACGTCTTCGTCGCTTACGTTTAGGTGGTGAGGCTGCAGCGCATTGTCATCAGGAAGCTGGTGTATCAGCTCCTCTAGGCTTTCTAGAGCTTTGTGGAGGGGATGAGATCGCAACCCGCGTCCATCATAGATCTGCAGTAACTGTTGGGTCTGTGCCTCAATACGCCCTAAGTGTTGAAATAGGTGCCGCTCAGGAAATGCCGTAACCCGATGCACGTGGGGCAGCAGGGTCGCAGATGGCTTGGGAGCCGCCTGCTTGCGATCAAAAAAAACAATGCTCATTTGCGGATACTGAACCGTACACCAGCGGCAGAACTCCCCAAAATGATTGCGATAGGCAGCAATATCCACCAGCAAGATTTTCGGTAACCTGCAGGACATGGCGCTGAACTCCACCGTCTGTCGCAGGCTCACCCCCGGATTGCCCCACGCCACCGGAATTCCCTGAGAACAGAAAATATCTTGCCAAACTTTGCCCTGTACCGATGAGATATGCAGCATCAGGACTTGGTCAACGAGAGCGTATGCGTCAGCCTTGGGTGAAGGACGATGCTGAAACAATAGATCGGTTTGGCCTATCTTGATGCGATCACCATGCTTCAGTAACACGGGTTCCGTCACCGGCTGCTCGTTCACCGACGAACCATTGGCGCTGCCCAGATCAATGAAGTAGCAGTCGTGATTTTGCTGCACATCAATGCGGGCATGGCAGCGAGACGTACAGGGATCCTGCAGACAAATTGTATTGGCTTGATTCCGGCCTAGGGTCCAAGTTCTTAGGTTGCTGAGGCGGAATGTTTGCAAGCCCGCTTCAGAATTTAAGAGTAGCTGCGGGGTCTCGATAGAACTGGACTCAAAATCACGGGAACGAGAATGTGGGAGAGAAACCATGCGCTGAGTCAAAAGCTCTAGAAAATTGGACGGGGCTTTGCCTAAGCATGACTCTGAAATATAGCCTTCGACATATCTAAGTCGGACATCAAGGTCATTGAAACCTATCTCTGCTGAAGAAGAGCTGTCCTAACTTAGCTGGCGACGGCTATAGATGCAGAATATTTTGGTGGACCCTATCGTTAGGATTCCCGGCCAAATGTATACGTTGTATATGCGTAATGTATAATCTCCTCTACCATTCCTGCCTTTGTTCGGAAGCAAAAGATAATAAAAAGACCCCTCCAAAACTGAAGGGATCCTGTGATCAATTTTTTGTGAATTCAGCGGACCTTAAGAACGAGCCGCTTTTGCTTGATGCTCTTTGAAAGACTGGTAGGCCTTCTCCGGCTCATAGAGATGACAGTCATCTGTAATGGTTTTGATCAGTTCCAAATCGAACTTTGTCTCACAGACGTACTCACCCCAGTTTTCCTTCAGGCTTTCATGGGCCATGCGTAGGTTATAGGACGGAATCGCTGTGGAAACATGGTGGGGGATATGGACGTTGATGTCGTGGCAGAGAAACGTAATCCACCAGGGATAATCGCAGTGAATGGAACCCACAAGCTGCGCTTCTGCAGGATTCCATTCGTCAGTCGGCTTAAACGCAACGTCAGGTGCGGTATGGTGCACCAGCGTAAAAGTGCTCATCCAGAAGTGGTAGCCCATCCAAGGTAGAAGCCAGAACTTAATAAAGCCCCAGACGCCAGTGGTCAGGATCAGAGTCGGAAATGCGATCGCACCAAACAAAACTACAACAGCCACCGACAGCTTGATATCAGCCTGGTCCTTCTCGTCATACTGTCGCCAGTCGAAATGCAAATTGAACCAGTGAATGATCGAACCGATCCACCAGAGCCGACCGCGAATGACCTTGTAAGCGCCAGCCACAACGGGACCACACCCGTCATACTCTTCAGTGCTAAAGGGCCGCCATGCATTATCAACGTCTAGCTCATTGGTATGCACATGATGAAAATTGTGCATAATCCGCCAGCCGTGGAACGGATAGATCAGCGGCATCATGCAAATATGACCGACAACATCGTTAACCCAGCGCTTTTTGGCAAAGGAACGATGGGCACAGTCATGACCAATGACGAAAAATCCCGTCAGGGCCGTACCCGTGAAAAACCAGGCGAAGGGTAAGAGATACCAAGGAGAGAACACAATGGCTGCATAGCCCAGCGCCACACCTAGAACGGTCACGACGACCTCTGTCCATGCCTTGCGAGCATTTTTCTCAAAGCAAGCCTTGGGAAGGGACTGGATAATCTTTTGCATGGTCACTTCGGGATTGTCCAGACTCCGAAGCTTCGATTCAGGCTTAATTAAAGAGGCAGTCATAACTGAGGTTATTTCTCCTGGTATTCAGTGATAGCCATATTCCTTAACTTTCTACGGCCAGCCGTTGTAGCTGACGTCTGCATTCGCGGCGCCCTGTCAGAATTTTGGGCCTGACACCCAACGCCCCCTAGAGCGGGGGCTTTCGGAGACTAATGCAGAGAACTCAAGACCTTATCCCAAAATTCTTGGGGTTTCTAATATGAATAGAAGTTAAGTAACTTTACCTACTGTATCCGAGTTCGCTACCTTATGCACTGTCAGAAGGCTCCTGGCCTAGAAGACTTTCCTCAGCGTCAACTACCATAGAAAAGATTGTTTTTCGGATTAACGTTCATGACTGCTCGGTCTCGCTATCACATCACCACCTTCGGCTGCCAAATGAATAAAGCCGATTCCGAACGGATGGCGGGGGTCCTAGAAAATATGGGACTGCAGTGGTCTGATACGCCAGAGCAGGCGGATGTGATTCTCTACAACACCTGTTCCATTCGAGACAATGCTGAACAAAAGGTCTATTCCTATTTGGGGCGGCAGGCCAAGCGCAAGCATCACGATCCAAAGCTAACGTTAATTGTCGCTGGATGCGTGGCTCAGCAAGAAGGCGAAGCCCTCCTGCGCCGCGTCCCCGAAGTGGATCTGATCATGGGGCCGCAGCACGCTAACCGCCTCCAGGATTTATTGGAGCAGGTGTTTGACGGCAATCAAGTGGTCGCCACCGAACCCATCCATATTGTTGAAGACATCACCAAGCCCCGTCGGGATAGTTCTGTAACCGCCTGGGTTAACGTTATCTACGGCTGTAATGAGCGCTGTACCTACTGTGTGGTTCCGGGCGTTCGCGGCGTTGAGCAGTCCCGCACCCCTGAAGCGATTCGGCAGGATATGGTGCTGTTGGGTCAGCAGGGCTATAAGGAAGTGACGCTGCTGGGCCAAAATATTGACGCCTATGGTCGAGACTTACCTGGCATCACCCCCGAAGGACGGCGGCAGAACACGCTGACGGACTTACTCTACTTCGTTCATGATGTGCCTGGGATTGAGCGGATTCGGTTCGCCACTAGCCATCCCCGCTATTTCACGGAGCGGCTGATTCGGGCCTGTCACGAGCTGCCTAAGGTGTGTGAGCATTTTCATATCCCGTTTCAGTCAGGTGATAATGATGTTCTGAAAGCGATGGCGCGGGGCTATACCCATGAAAAATACCGCAGGATTATTCATAAGATTCGAGCGTTAATGCCGGATGCGGCCATCAGTGCCGATGCGATTGTGGGTTTCCCGGGTGAAACAGAGGCGCAGTTTGAAAATACGCTGCGATTGGTTGAACACCTAGAGTTCGATTTGGTTAATACTGCGGCCTACTCCCCTCGGCCTGGAACCCCTGCCGCTGTTTGGGAGAATCAGCTTGAAGAAGAGGTCAAAAGCGATCGTCTCCAGCGGCTGAACCATCTCATGAGCCAAATGGCGACGGAGCGCTCCCATCGCTATGCTGGTCGAGTTGAAGAGATTTTGGTGGAGGATCAAAATCCCAAAGATCCAGCGCAGGTGATGGGGCGCACTCGAGGGAACCGCCTAACCTTTTTCCCAGGGAACATTGCTGAGCTGCAGGGGCAACTGGTGCCGGTTAAGATTACAGAGGTTCGGTCTTTCAGCATTACGGGCGAGCGGCTGCCAGCAGAGGCTGTGGTTTGAGGGCGGCGACCTTAGCCGTCTTAATATTGCCAAGATAGAATCGTTATCTTTGGGGTGGACCCTTTCGCAGGAGCCTTGAGGCTCGTCGCCGCAATTTTTATATGGATCTCAATCGCCTTTTAATTTGGTTGGTCTGCATTTCTTGCACGGCCAATCTCATTCGCGGACTGCAGCATTATCGAACTGCAGGTGGGTGGGTGGCTGTGTCCGGCCTGATTTTGGGATTGATGTGGGTGCTGTGGTTGCATCAACCGCAAACCGCTGGTCTTCTGGGCGGTGCCGTGTGGGTCATTTTCGTCGTTCTACCCCTGATTAGCTTTCGCCGGACCCAGGTGCTTGCTGCTCAGTACCGGTTTCAGGCTGCAGCGCGCTGTGCGTACTTCGGACGTCTTTTCCATCCGTTCGATGGCTGGTGGATCTATCCCGGTTATCTGAGAGCGCTGGCGCTGGCGCAGTTTGGTCGCCCAGAGGCGATCGGTCACTTTGAACGCCTCAAAAATACGACTTCAGGTTTAGGACAGGCTGCCTACTGTAATCTATTTCGAGTCAAGGGAGACTGGGAGGGACTGCGACGCTGGGTTGAGCAAGACATTACGCTGGAGAATCTCAGCCGCTATCCCCGCCTTATTTCTTTTTACCTGCAGGCTCTGGGTGAAACGAATGCTCTCAATGCCATGGTTGAGACAATGGACCGTTTCCAGTCCCTACTGCAAAAGATGGGACAAATCGACTGGAATCTGGGTCGTTTGATTGTGTTTACCTACTGTGGACAGCCTGCAGTGGTGTCTCACCTACTGCAGGGCACGAGAACCCCTCGCGACCGCCGGTTTTGGCTCGCGACTGCCTGCATGGCCGCTGGGAAGCCGGAGGTGGCTCAAGCCGATATTGATGAGATTTTAGACAGTGGTGATTTGCTCTATTACCAAACGCTTCAAGCCCGGACGCAATGGTCGCGCTCTAAATCAGATCTCAGCGATCGCTCTCATGCTTTGCTACGGCAGTGGCGACCGGATGTGGATAGAGCCTTTCCATCGGTGACAACCTCTGCGTCCCTAAAGACATCTCCCGTTACGCTGGTGTTAATTGGTATAAACCTCCTCTTTTTCCTGCGCGAAATTCAGGGCGGGAGCCTTGATATTCTTTTCATGCTCAATAGCCTGCGAGGCATAAGTACGCCGGATCAGATGCTTCTAGCTCATCAAGAAATGCTGATTCAGCTTGGGGCTCTGGTGAAGTATGAAACGGTGATCAATGGGGAGTGGTCGCGGGTTTTGACGGCTACCTTTTTGCACTATGACATTAGCCACTTACTGTTCAATATGTTGGGTTTAGCTATCTTGGGTCCCTTTGTCGAGAAGCAGTTGGGACGTCTGCGATTTAGCCTGATGTATTTTGTGGCAGGGGTGGGTTCAATGTTATTGGTGTTGCAGGGGCTTGACCCGAGGGGGCTGGCCTTGGGAGCGTCTGGAGCCGTCATGGGCGTGCTGGGGGCAGAAGCCGTGATTTTGTTGCTGCAATGGCGACGTAAACCCTCTCGATTTGCGCAACGGCGACTCCGTCTAATTGGGATTGTGGTTGCGTCACAGACCGTTTTTGATTTAATCACCCCTGAGGTTAGTTTCATTGGTCATATTTCAGGCTTGGTTTTGGGATTTGTTGCCGGTTTGATCCTTCAAATTCGCCGTGGGACTTAACGATATCGTCCGGCTATTGGGCTTTAAACTTTTGTCTACAGATAATCCTGATGGCTGAAAAGACGCAGCTCTCCTCAGGCCATTCAATTCTGAGCGGCACGATCTGGAATATGTTGGCCGTTGGCATTCGTCTGCCGGTGGGATTTATTACGGTGGTCGTCCTTACGTCTGTGCTAGGACCGGAGGATTTTGGTCGCTTTACGCTGACGACGACGGTGGTGTTGTGGCTCAAGTTCTCGATCACGCTGCTGTTTGAGCAGGCTACGGTGAAGCTCGTGAGTGAAGCCGATGATTGGCGACCCATTGGGGCAAAAGTCAGTCAAATAACGGGCCTACTGAGCCTGGGAGCGGTACTGCTACTGTGGGTTTTAGCAGATGCGATCGCAACTCTTCTTCAAGACCCTGCTCTCTCTGGTTACTTGAGGCTACTGAGCCTTGACATACCCCTTTTCTGTCTGGCGCGCATCCACAACAGTCTACTGATTGGGACCGGTCAATTTCGCCAGCGAGCGCTGAGTTTGGGGGCTTACTGGCTCACCCGAGTTCTGCTGATTGTTGGCTTTGTCTTCCTTGGCTGGTCCGTTTTGGGTGCACTGCTAGGCTGCATGGCTGGCTCTGTTGCCTCGTTGCTGATTGGACGATACTTTATTCGTCCCGCTCTTTTTCAACGCAGCGAATTTTCCCGAGACCCTCTTTGGGTCTATGCTGGGCCTCTCTTTATCTCCAGTATGGGGCTGCAAATCTACGATAAATTAGACTTGCTTGCCTATAAAGCCCTCGGTGGTACCGTCGCTCAAGCCGGGATTTATGCCTTGGCGCTCCAGCTGATTATTATTGCGCGGGTCTTTGCCGCAGCCTTAAATCCTCTACTGCTGTCCACTCTCAGTCGGCTTTTGAAGGCAAAGGAGCAGCCCCAGGCAAAGCAAATAGCCCAAACTGCCCTACGGATTCTCTTGCTCCAGCTACCTCTGTTGGCGATGTTGGCGGCCTCAGCTCCTGAATGGATTGTCCTTGGATTTGGTGAACAATACAGACCAGCTGCTTCCTTCTTTGCCTGGCTGATCTTCAGTGCTGTGGGCCTCGATCTGCTCCAAATCACTTCAGCTATTTTGACCGGTCTTGGCCGCCCCCGAGCCAGTATTTGGCTTGTCGCACCGCTCTCTCCGGTTGCTCTTTGTGGCTATTTTTGGCTCATTCCCCGCTCAGGAGCGTTAGGGGCAGCCCAGGTCACCACCGTCGTTGCTCTGCTCGGTGGCTTCGCCGGTGCGCTGGTGGTTCAGTCTACCTGGACCCTTCAGCTTCCCTTGGGAACATTCTGGCGGAGTGTCTTACTCTCGGGCGCTAGCGCTGCTGTGACGAAGCTTTGGCCTGTTTCAGCATGGGGTGTCTTTCTGAAGCTTGCAGTCGTCACCGTGGGTATCCTCATTGGATTTCTGCTATTGGGCGAGTTCAGGAAGCAAGACCTAACAATCATCAAGTCTTTGCTTCCGCTCGGCAAAAGCCCCAGACCCCAGCCATAATTGACGAAATATCCCCTCAGAGATGGAGTCTTTGACGTTAATCCCTACAGAAGTGCTTTCGGTATTTTCTGAAAGCCAGTCCTTTGAGCCAGTCTGTTCTTTAGTCAAATGATGCCAACGGCTTCACTCTCTCGGTTAGACCGTTAGCCATCTTGCCTAGCCCACTAAGACCAAACGGGCCATCCACATATCTGAGGGATCCGAGTAATAGTCGACTTCTAAAACTTCATACGTCTGAGAACGAGATGAATCATTGATTTTGATCGAGTCACTTTTTTTGACGCCCGATTTGTGCGCTGTCATGTAAAACTCTTTTGGACTTTCAGAACTCGCTTCCAGCACAAAATCAACCCCTGCACCAGAGGCTTGGTAGCTGTGCGTCTTGAGCTTCTGTCGCCAGCCTTGCAGCAATGAGCGAACTTTGTGACCTTCTGTTTTTTGACCCGGTGAATGCGTCGATGGGTTGAACTCTACGGATGTGTTCACTTGCAATATCTCCGAACACGAGAATTTACTTTCTCGAATGAAATATAAATACATCCTATGACTGCTGCTCCGAAAACATGGCGACCACACAAAAGCTTAAGTTCCGGGAAGAACTAGGGAAGATGCAACAAGCTTCTGAAACCCCACTGTAGTCAGATGAAACTCAGCCCCCTTTCAATAGTGCTTAAACACTGACTCCATAACAATTTCAGCGTTCAGTCACTAGCCGTTATCTTAACGACCCGTCGTCTAGATGCAATATCTAAAAGTAAACCACGATCACCTGAGATGATTGCGACTCTTCGTCACTAGTTAACCTAAGTTCAGCTTTCTATTGATTGTCTTACAAATGTTAATGAAGTGAGGGACTGTCTTCTTGCAGATCCGTGAGGTAGTAACCGGAATGAAATGCCGCTCTCAAAAGATCCAATAGAATATATCGCTGCGATTGGCTTGAAAAGCCAATTTTACGTTTTGAATGAGCTTGGATCGCCCGATAGGACGCCTTAGTGCTTACTAGATCGATTTGCGAGCTGCTGAGCTGCTAGCCAAAGAAATGGAGGAATGGTGGTTGCATAGCGCCGCCAAAGTCTTCCGGGTTCCTGGCATAGACGATAGGCCCACTCAAGCCCAGAGTCTCTGGCCCATTGCGGTGCGTATGCTTGGAGGCCTGCGTAAACTGGGAAAACCCCTCCTAGGCCAATCATGGTTGCGTTGACCCGGCCGCGATGAGCTGCGATCCATTTTTCTTGCTTGGGGCAACCTAAAGATAGGAGCAGTAGTCCAGCCTTACTCTGATTAATTTTGTTGATGAGATCTCGGTCCTCACTGGGCGTTAGAGGGCGAAAAGGTAAGGGATCCATGCCTACAATATTAAGACTAGGATATTCAATGTCTAAACGTTGTCGCATCTTGGCCAAAATCTGAGCGCTAGATCCTAAAAATAGGACGCCTATACTGCGGCTTTGTGACCCTACACACAATTCTCTCAGCAGATCCATGCCAGCGACCCGTTCTTGATCGTAAATTCCTAGTAGACGCAACATCCACACAAGCGGCATGCCATCAGGCGTCACTAGGTCTGCTGCATGCAAGACCTGTCTAAAGTCCGGATTCCAGCGAGCTTCCATCAACATATGAACATTCGCCACGTAGACGGCTCGGCTCTCGTTCTGCGTGGCCCAACCTAGAATCAGGTTGACGTGCTGGCTCAGAGACAGGGGATTGATAGAAATGCCAATAACTTGTCTGCGAGGGGGCTCTGCCTGGTTCATCGCTTCTAAAGGCTTATTTATTTAAAATACTTAAAAGTGCTGCAGATGTTTCATGTCCTGCAGGTAAAGCTTTCAGGCCGATAATCCCCCTATCTAAGCCTGTTTGCCTTCTATTATAAGTAAGACATTTTTTATCTCTTTGTGCAATGAATTTTGTGCTCGAAGCTACTCTCTCATTTCAATAAGTTGTGGGTTGACTCCTGTCATTTCTTCAGATAATGCATTCCTGGTGTTCTCAACTAGCCGACTAGTATTGAAGATGTTGGAGTTTGGCGCTAATAAAACTATTGAATATGCATGAGTCTTCAGGTGAACTGCGAGTTGGATTATTTTCTGCCCAATTATTTAATCTTGAATATTGAGATAAATATCTCAATATGTGGTGTTAACCTGAGCAAGGGGGGGATAGGGGGCGTATTCTTCTCGTCACCCGTTTATATTCTCTCGATCGATAAAATCTAGACTTATGTAACCTACTCTGCTCAAGGTTCTCGGAGCGCATGACCCTTTTCTGCGAGTTCCGGATGGTTCCCTAAGGCTTGTGCTGCTTTCCTCTGTTGTTGAGATTTTCAGCAGTGACGTTGAGGCACTTGGTTGCTGCTGGCTATTATTGAAACAATGGCTTGAAAATATAATGGATAAATAATTTGATATTTGAATGAGTGGTAAGAGTGGTAAGAAAAATTTTTGTTCTGAATTAGAATAACAATATCTTCGAGATCTTCAAGAGCAAGGTTGTCTCTGTTCTGTGATGCCTGTATTCCTATTGTATAGATATAGAGAACGCCTGTTTTGACTGCTTTGACTCAACATGCTGGCACCGCTGATACTAGATCTTCTAGTGAGTCACTTAGAGGGCTTGCAATATTAGCTGTCTTGGTGAATCACTACATAAATGATTACTCAACAATGAATGTTGGTGGGTTTGCAAATGTGATTGTGTCGGTCTTTTTCTTGCTCAGCGGTTATGGGATTTTTGCCTCTGTACGCAAAAAAGTTATCAAGGATTTCTCCATTATCAGTTTGGTGCTTTTCTTTCGAGATCGTCTAGTGCGCCTGTTCCCTCTGTATTGGATTGCTCTTGCTGCGCAGATGCTCGTCAATCATGAACCCTACCAGGTGTCTGATTTTCTGGGGATAGGAGCGGAGGGTCACTACTGGTTTATCTCTGCCATCCTTCAGTGTTATTTGCTGAGCCCTTTTCTTGCCTATGCTTTAGATCGGAAAAAGTATCTGACTCTCTTCGGAACCACGCTTGTTTTTATCGGTGTTTACTTTCTCCCTTCTCACTATCCCTTTCTTGCGAATACTCTCGGCTGGCTGCATTTCGTGGAGTCTCCCTATTTAGATATATATTTTTTGCATACATATCTTTTCTTTCTGGGGATGTCTCTGCAGAAGTTGGAATTAATTAAGAATCGAACGCAATGGGAGAGCAAGATCCCTAAGTCTGTGCATTGCACAATATTCTTGTTGATTTTTATTTTAATTTGCTTCTCTGTTCTGCTGGATAAGGTCTATTCCTTCCCAGTCTTTGGTACTCTAATACTCGTTATTGCATGGACTATCTATGCACTTAGGAATGGGATTGAAATTAAATTTTTCGCTTTTCTGGGAAGGATTTCATTCTCAGTGTACTTGTTTCATATGACGTACTATTTCCTTTTAGCGAAAATTGGCGTTCTAAAAATTGACCTTCTCTGGAGTGTTGTTGCAGTGATTATTGTCTCACCTGCTTTTGTTCTCCTGTGCCTGGGGTTAGAGCGCTTCGGTAATGATGTCGCTCGCAAGTTAAAAAAAGTGGGAGCCTAGAGCTTGCTAGCGGTTTCAGCTCGTTCGCTGATAGCCATTAAGTTGTCTTGTTGGGAATAGGTTGATTGCTGAAATTAACCATTCGTATTGGTTCTCGTCAATGCCAGTTTCAGGGCATGGTTTGCCTGTAGGCCAAATATTGCAATTCTGGGTAAAGATCTAGACTCAAAATAATAGTTGTTTGCTTGTTCTCGACCTGTGAATTTGGAAAATATAGTTGTGATTGGACGGGCATTATTAGCGCATGAGATGGCCACTAGAGGCTTGTCTGTCTGTTTTGTGGAAGTTGATCTGCGTTCTCTTACTGCCCTTGAATAACCTCCCGATTCATCGAAGGGCCCGGCTGAGTTAGGATCGCTTTCTCGGGCGTAGACTTCAGTTGCTGTATGGCTCTAGCTATTCTGTACATGCTATCTTCCCTGGTGTGATAGGGGGGTGGGTTTTAGGCTGGGAGGGATCTCTGCTGCGGCTTCCCACTCAGCTATTAGGGTTTGTAATAGGGCCTCTTGTTGTGAGCGGAAGAGCGCAATATTTCCCTCTCCGTTCAGGAGTACGAACCAGACAGCGTCCTGTTTTTGGGTTGGAATAGCTCCGGCTAAGGCGCTCACTCTGTTAAGTGTGCCTGATTTAAGGATCGCCTGTTGAGGTAGTGGGCGACTGTCCAGGATGCCGATGTCTTTGCCGGG
Organism: Acaryochloris thomasi RCC1774; assembly: GCF_003231495.1. Taxonomy (NCBI): domain Bacteria; kingdom Bacillati; phylum Cyanobacteriota; class Cyanophyceae; order Acaryochloridales; family Acaryochloridaceae; genus Acaryochloris; species Acaryochloris thomasi. Next base: position 166,029 of record NZ_PQWO01000003.1, on the reverse strand, counting down.
GATGGCTAAGATGTCGGCAGGGTTCATTTGTTGGGGGTGGAGAAGATTTGCGATCGCAAACATAACCCCACAGGCCGCCCGAGGAGACATCCTGTTCTCAACCCCTAACCCAGATCCGTTAATCAGTTGAATTTCGCTCTGAGGAACCCCAGCTGCTTGTGCTGCTGTTTGAGCCACAACCTGAGCCCCTCCGACTTCCTGTGCTAGCATCTCTGCCATTGCATTATTGCTGTAGCGGTTCATGCGCTTCAGGAGTTCAGCCAGCGGCAACGATGGATGCTCATGAATGATCGTGGGTGGGGTGACTGCTTCGGCGACCTGTACATTGCCCTGAATTTCTAGCTGTGGTTTCGGGATGTCTTTCAGCGTCTGGTACTGCGTCGCGGCTTCTGGTGGCCATTGTTGGGCGTTGAAGCTCTGCTTCAGTAATTCTCCTGTTTGCTGAGGGTCGGTTTTGAAGTTCATGTAGAATGGCCCCTGGATGATCAGGTTGCCGGACACTCGCTGGATTCCTTTTTGAGAGAGGAGATTGGCCGTTGCGATCGCATCTTCCCAAACAAAGAGGGGATCTGCCCCGCCCTGAATGACCAAATCGCCCTGTAGCACCCCATCCTTAATTGGTCCCGTTGTCCCAATCACAGTGTTGAAGCGATGACGAGGCCCCAGCTTTTTTAGAGCGGCCAACGACGTGGCTACCTTCGTAATCGAAGCCGCAGGCAAAGGTACAGTACCTTGATGATTTGCCAGTAGTTGCGTTGATGATTGAATCCAGACCCCTTGGGCTGCCCTGGGCGCTGCAAGCTGACCAAGATATTGGTCAATTGTAGAATTTTCAACAGATTTGGGTTGCTGCAAAGTCAGATTTAACGGCTGAGCGTTCTGTACCGTCGGACTGGAAACCTCTTTTGGATCAGGCTCAGGTATGGGAGCTGTTTTGCTGCAGCCCAAGCCGTACAGCCCCAGACAGAGTAATGGAAGGGTTACAGATCGAGTTGCAAACATCTACCCTGCGCTCATTTGCCGAAGTGTCAGTATTTTATCGTTCTACGATCTTTGGCACGAAAAAAGTCCCGATCACTATTTTATGATCGGGACTTTTAAGCGTTGCTCATCAGACGTTTACCTTAGGTAAACTGAGACGCCAAAGTTTTTAAGAATCTTTATCTGGGCTGGTTTGCGTCAGCTCTGTTCTGATCGCAGCTAGCTGCGTTGTCAAGTCGCGCAGCTCTTGATGCAGCCCTGGATCGACACCCGGTGACGTCGAGGTTGGCGTTGTCCCTGGCGTTGAGTAACTGTTGGCGTTGGGGCCGTACTGCTCCACCATTGTGTCAATCATCTTTCGGCCTTCAACTTCGGTGACGGCCCCCTTCTCAGCCCAAATCTCAGTTACTTTGTCAAAACCAAGATTGAGCTGAGAGAGATTCTCCTCTCGCTTCCGTTCATCCTGAAGTGACTCGGCCAATGACGTTGCTGCTCCCAGCGTCACCTGAAAGCCTTTCTTCAAGACATCCGTTACGTTATTCTCGTCCATGCTGGTTTCCTTTCCTGTGAACAAAACGTCCTCACCACCTTTAGAGTAATCAACTTTGTTGAACCCTGACAATGCCCATCCGATCACGGCTGATTCTAGCTAGGGAGAATGATCTGCCGAGTCCCCACGCAGCTTCTAGAATTAAGACGTAGATTTAATCTCTTCCTGTGACAAATCCTGATGCCCTCCGCCAGATGCTGCGTAATGTTGCAGCCGGTGACCTGAGTCCCGATGCAGCCCTAGAAAAACTTAAATATTTTGCCTACGAGCCTGTCGAAGACTTTGCTCGTGTCGATCACCATCGAGCCTTACGCACTGGTTTCCCGGAGGTGATCTGGGGGCTGGACAAAACCCCAGAGCAAATTATCAAGATCTTTCAGGCGATGAGTGCCTATCCCTGCGTGATGGCGACCCGCATTGCTCCAGAGGTCTATGCACAGCTCCAGCAGCACTTAGAGCTGCACTATTACGAACAGGCCCAGATCTGTGCGACCACGACTCTGCCTTCTGTGCCTCGCTATCCCGGTCAGATTGGTATTATCACGGCGGGCACCGCTGACTTACCCGTTGCTGAAGAAGCGGCTGTTACGGCCAATCTCTGCGGTTTCAAAGTACAGCGCCTTTGGGATGTGGGGGTGGCAGGAATCCATCGGCTACTCAACAATCGAGACATCATTGCTCAATCTCAGGTTTTAATTGTGGTGGCCGGTATGGAGGGCGCACTCGGCAGCGTCGTCACGGGTCTTGCCGACGTACCTGTGATCGCGGTTCCCACTAGTGTTGGCTACGGTGCTAGTTTTAACGGCCTTGCGCCGCTGCTGACGATGCTTAACTCCTGCGCGACAGGTATGGGGGTTGTCAATATTGATAACGGCTTTGGGGCTGCGATGCTAGCTGGGCAGATATTGCGGACTGGTGAGAAATTAAAGGACTTGCAACTTTCAGAGCCTAACTAATATCAGCTAGAGCATTAGGTCTTTCGCGCAACGGCGCTATGGATATTGGCGATATCTGAAGGGGCGATCCATAGACATAACTGTAATCTAAAGCTGGCAAGGCTCTCAAAAAAATATCTCCAGCTCCACTCCTTGTAACAAAACCATTGATACAGAGGGTTCGATTTCGGCTGCGAATATTTTCCTAAATCGTCCATGATTGATCACCCAGGATTGAACCTCGTTCACAATTGCATCTTTAACTTAGCCACAAGTTAGCCATAAGTTAGCCTTTCTCAGCCCTGAAGATAGCCATCTGCAGAGTCTAATCAAATTAGTCGAGGGCAGTTGAAATTGACGAACCTGGATTTTTTATCCGGAGTCAAGTTTTCGACCCGAGCGGCAATGCAAGCAGCCACTTATAACCCCCAAAAGCAATGCAGATGGGGTTTGAATTACTCACAAATTGATTCTAGAGAGGGAAATAATCATGGCGACATTTCAAGATGCAGTTAACTTCGATGTGGGAAATAGTCCAGAGGGAATTGCCTTCGAAGACTTTGATGGGGATGGAAATGTAGATCTCGTAACAGCGAACGAGAACGATGACACGGTCTCAGTGCTGTTAGGTGATGGGAATGGTGGGTTTGCACCTCAATCGACCTTCGCAGTAGGAGATGAGCCACAGGACCTAGACATTGGAGACTTTAATGGGGATGGAAACGCTGATCTGGTGACGGTCAACCGTGACGACAGTAATGTATCGGTGCTGTTGGGTGATGGGAATGGTGGGTTTGCGCCTCAAGCAACCTTCGCAGTAGGTTTGAATGCAAACTCAGTTGCCATCGGGGACTTTAATGGAGACGGCAATGCTGACCTCGTAACAGCGAACGAGGACGATGACACAGTCTCAGTGCTGTTGGGTGATGGAAATGGTGGGTTTGCACCTCAATTGACCTTCGCAGTGGGAGATGAGCCAGAGGACGTCGCCATCAGGGACTTTAATGGGGATGGAAACTTAGATCTAGTAACGGCAAACCAGTTTGATGACACAGTTTCAGTGCTGTTAGGCGATGGCAATGGAGGGTTTGCACCTCAAGCGACCTTCGCAGTGGGGGATAATCCATTCTCAGTTGCCGTCGGCGACTTTAATGGGGATGGTAATGCAGATCTGGTGACAGCGAACGAGGACGATGACACAGTCTCAGTGTTGTTGGGCGATGGAAATGGAGGGTTTGCGCCCCAATCGACCTTCGCAGTGGAGAATAGTCCATTCTCAGTCACAGTCGGCGACTTAAATGGAGATGGCAATCTGGACTTAGCCACTGCTAACCGCAACAACGATAACGTATCAGTGCTGTTAGGCGATGGAAATGGAGGTTTTGAAACTCCATCCACCTTTGCGGTGGGAGATAACCCATTTGCAGTCGTTGCAGAGGACTTGGATAGCGATGGCGACTTGGACCTAGCCATTGTTAACGAAGACGATGCCAACGTATCTATATTATTCAACGATCTCAACATCCGAGGTGATGCGGGCAATGACCTCCTGGTGGGCAACGGGGATAACAACGAACTCTCAGGCGAGAACGGCAATGACACTCTCGAAGGCGGCGCAGGCAATGACACCCTCAATGGCCAAGGCAACAGCGATGAACTCTTCGGTCAAAGCGGCAATGACCTCCTAGAGGGCGGCAACGGCAATGACCTCCTAGAGGGCGGGAATGGTAACGACACTCTCAATGGCCAAGGCAACAGCGATGAACTCTTCGGCCAAGGTGGCAATGACCTCCTTAATGGTGGAACGGGTAATGACACTCTCATAGGCGGCACGGGCAGTGACACCCTTAACGGCCAGGGCAACAGCGATGAGATTCTCGGCCAAGGTGGCAATGACCTCCTCAATGGTGGAGTTGGTAATGACACCCTCATCGGTGGTGCGGGGAGTGACATCCTCAATGGCCAGGACAACAGTGATGAGCTACTGGGTCAAGGTGGCAATGACCTGCTCAATGGCGGGAATGGTAATGATACCCTGATCGGCGGCGCGGGTCGTGACACCCTCATCGGCGGTGTGGGCAGAGATGCACTCTTTGGCAGCGCTGGTAATGACATCCTTGTTGGCGGCGCTGGCGATGATGAACTCACGGGTGGCGGCGGCAACGACACATTCATCTTTGAGGACAACAACGGAGCCAATATCATCCTTGACTTCGCGTCTGCCGAGGTGATCGATCTCGCGGGAATCAGCGGTATCTCTGACGCCACGGACCTGTTCAATAATCACATTACGTCAGTGGGCGGCAATGCGGTGATTGATGATCTAGCTGGGACAACAATCACGCTGGATTCGTTTGATGTTAATGACCTCAGCGCCGACAACTTCGTGTTTTGATGTCTGCCTCTCCGGGTGGCAAGCGCCATCCGGGAGCAGATGGGACTCTGTTGCAAGGATTTTTGAAAACGCTATATCTGACGTTGAAGCATGGATGTCACAGCACTGTAAGATAGCCCTTTTGCTTCTGTGGCTTCAGCTTCTCTGCCAATTATCGAGCTACCTTCTTTTGTGTCTTGGCGCTTCTGAACTTTAGCCGTTGACTTAGCAAGTGATCTAAATCACACCGTTTTTAGGCTGTATTGCCAAGGATGGAGGCTAAGTATAAATACGTTTTTAAGCTATGCGCAAGATTACTCACGAAAGCCCAGGCTCTAAGCCACAGAAGAAAGCCCCGACGCCTAATCCCAAACGCCTAGACCGCACGAAGTATGCGGGATACCTGGATGTAGACCCTTCTAGTGAGTACTCTGGTTTCTTTAACGCTGCTCACTTGCCTTCAACGGAGAAGCCTGCGCAAACCTAACTCAGAATCAATGACGGACGTTTTTTGTGCTCACCGGTATTTTTCTCTAGAGGAAACACCTCTTTTTGTAATTGATGCTGATTTCTTGCAAAAGCCCCCTCAATCTCTCTGGAAAACGAGACAAGAACACGTCTCTCCCAAAGGAGACTAGAGGGGACTTCTCAAATGACGAATATCGCTGCTTCCATTCAAAATATTTTCGGAAGCTTGAGCCTTGCAGCTCCGTTAGCTAAGAGTCTTGAGAGCTGTCAAAATTGCCTCTGGATCTAAGCGCTGTGTGTAGTCGGCATCAATGAAGGCATGGGCAATTGTGCCGTCTGTTGCGATCACATAGGTGGCGGCAATCGGGAGTTCAAAAGATGAGTCTCCATTGTGGGCGGGGACGTCAATCCCGAAGCTGTTATAAATTGGGCGCAGATGCTCGGGTAGCTTAAAGACCAGACCATAGGCCCGAGCCACCTGATTGCCGACATCGCTCAGAACTTCGTAGGTCAGTTCATTCTTCTCGACCGTTGAGAGTGAACTATCCGGTGTTTGCGGTGAAACTGCGACGAGGCTAGCGCCCAGTGTCTGAATCTCGGGTAGGATCTGCTGCAGAGCGCGTAACTCTAAGTTGCAGTAAGGACACCACTGACCGCGATAGAAGCTGAGTACCACTGGGCCAGACTTTAAGAGTTCCTGCAGATCGATGGTGTTTCCAGTGGCGTTAGGGAGCTGCACAGGGGGAGCCTGCTGACCTGCCTTCAGGCTTTGATCTACGATGCCTGACTCTGCTAGAGCCTGGGTCGCTTTGCCCATTACCTGAACTGTCTCATCAGGAACGTTGGCCAGGAATTGCTCTTTCTGTGTCTGAAGATCGGTTGTTAAACTCATGGGGTCTCCTTTTGTTGTGAGTGAATATTCCAAGAAGGGATAAAAAAGCTAGTCGTGTAGCTCAGTGGTGGTGCTCGTCATCAAGCATCCTGAGCGGATCGTGAAGTGTACGTCTACCACGCTCTGAACGCAGCTTATGTGATTCGCTTGGTGGAGCTAGCGGCCTTGCGCTGAGTCAGAATCATTGCCACAACGGTTTGACTGTACCAGTCAAACATGAGGCGAACCTTAAGACGGCGAGAAGACTGCAGGTTGGTGCTAAGATGTGCGCCATACTGGGCGAAGGCCAAGATTTTCCGTACGCCACACCATGACATCAGTGACTGAGACAGAGGGAGCAGCTGTGGATCGCATTCTCACCATCGCGGCTCAATTTGCACAGAAGGGACGAGTGGCGACCGCTCAAGAGTTTGGTCAAGGCAACGTTAACGATACCTATTTGGTGACGCTGGATTCTGGTGAGGCCCCCTTTGTTCTGCAGCGCATTAATACGCATGTTTTCCGTCAGCCAGAGCTGGTGATGCGGAATATGCGAACGTTTACGGAGCATGTGCGCCAGAGGCAGCGAACTGATGTGCTCTGTGCCGAGCGGCGATGGGATGTTCCTCAGGTGCTGTTGACGCAGTCCCAGCAGGATCATTGGCTAGAGTCTGACGGGACGGTTTGGCGGGCCATTAGCTTTATTGATGCGGCTCAGTCTTTCGATACGATCCAAAGTTTGGATCATGCTCGTGAGGTTGGCTATGGCTTAGGGATGTTTCATCATCTGATCAGCGACCTGCCGTCTGAACAGTTGGCGGATACGCTGGAGGGATTCCACATTACGCCTCGCTATCTGCAGCAGTATGAGTCGGTTCTAGAGCAGAACTCGATGGGTTCGTCGCCGGAGGTGAACTATTGTCGGGCGTTTATTTGCGATCGCACCTCCCTGGCCCACACTCTAGAGACAGCGAAGGCAAAAGGTCTGCTGCCGCTGCGTTTGATGCATGGTGATCCCAAGATCAATAACATCATGATTGATGCAGTGACTGGCCAAGCCGTTAGCCTGATTGATTTGGATACCGTGAAACCCGGCTTAGTCCATTACGACATTGGCGACTGTCTTAGATCGAGCTGTAACCCATTGGGTGAAGAAACTGATCAGTGGGAAAGTGTTTGCTTTGATTTAGATCTGAGTCAGGCCGTTTTGCAGGGCTATCTGTCCGTGGCTCGCAGCTTTCTGACGCCAACAGACTACGACTATCTGTTTGATGCTATCCGTCTGATTGCTTTTGAGTTAGGGCTGCGCTTTTTTACCGACTATCTAATGGGCGATCGCTACTTCAAGACCCAATATCCAGACCATAATCTGGCGCGGGCACTGGTTCAGTTCAAGCTGACTGAGAGCATCGAAGCCCAAGAGCGTTCCCTCAAGGCCATTATTCAAGATTTGCGACGTTGAATGTGGGGTTAGAGTCTTTGGGTTGAATGACCAACCATCCAAGGTCTAGGGTTTTTAGACGCTTGGTGTCTCGGGGGGGTGGGGTTGCGATCGCGTTTTACAACCCTAGGTTCTGAAGCAACTTGACGGTCCATCGTCCTTAACTTGCCGGAACTTAAGCTAATATTTGAAGCTGAAAAGAGACGCTTCGTAGTGGCTGGGCAGGTTGGGCAGGGCATCGGCTGATCTAGCTCAGCTAGCGTTTGCCATGCATCAAACTCGCCACAGGTCTCACAGCGAAAGTCGTAGAGCGGCATCGGAACTCTCCTTGCTGAAGTTTTAATGTCGGAGCATGAAGAGAGGGGGGCTTGCCTAACTTTATCTAGTCGCGTAGCTAAGCCCCTCCCTAAAGCTAGGTTGGCAAGATGCTTTTATCGAAGATACCCGTGGGCAGTGCCAACGTGCAGCACGCATTTGGGATGTCAACAATACCGCTGACGCGGCCTTCAACGGGGGCGCAGCTTAGTAGTAGGTAAGCTTGTTCGCCCGTGTAGCCAAACTTCTTGAGATACTCAATTGCATTGAGGCAGGCCCGTCGGTAGGCGACATGGGCATCTAGGTAGTACTGTTCACCTGTATGTTCATCAACCGATATGCCTTCAAAAATTAGATATTCAGAATACTGCGGTTCCACGGGACCGGGCTTGAAGATGGGGTTAACCATGCCATACTTTTCCACGCCGCCCTTAATCAGATCCACGTGCAGGTCGATATACCCTGACATCTCAATCGCGCCGCAGAAAGAAATCTCGCCATCTCCCTGAGAGAAGTGAATATCTCCCATAGATAGATTGGCTCCATCGACATACACCGGAAAGTAAATGCGAGATCCTTTTGAGAGATTCTTGATGTCGCAGTTGCCACCATGCTCGCGCGGCGGAACCGTTCGAGCTGCTTCTGCTGCGACTCGATCGAATTCAGATGCTGCCAGCGTTCCTAGAACCGCGTTTTTAGGATTCGGCAACTCTGCTAGGGCTGGGATAGGGGGCTTCCAAGGTGGTCCGCCTTTATCAACCAGGGCTTTCTCTCGCTTGTTCCAGGTCGCCAATAATTCAGCAGACGGAGCGCAGCCAATCAGGCCGGGATGGGTAATGCCCGCAAACTTGACGCCAGGAATATGACGGGTGCTGGTGTAGATGCCCTGTAAATCCCAGCAGGCTTTGGCGGCGTCAGGAAAATGATCGGTCAGAAAACCACCTCCATTCTCGCGATCAAAGATGCCTGTAAAGCCCCACTCATCTCCACGCAGTGCGCCGATATCGAGCAGATCAACTACCAAAATATCGCCTGGTTCTGCCCCTTCGACACGAATTGGACCGCTTAGAACATGAACAACAGACAGTTCAACATCTCGAATATCGCTGGGGTCATCATCATTCTTAATTTGGCCGTCGGTCCAGTCTTTGCATTCAATTCTGAAGCTATCGCCCGGTTTCACATTGACCACAGCCGGAATCTCAGGGTGCCAACGATTATGTCCTGGCACTTCCTGTGCGTGCATTGGCTTTGTTAGATCAATTTTGAAGAGGGTTTCAGGCATAGCTTTCACTCCTTCAGATATTTCTGTTGATTGGTGAAGGGCTAGACAAAAAACGATTTCCGCCCTAATTAAATATTAAAAAAAATGCAGCTTCTGCTCTAGAAGTCCACTGGGGCCAGTGATGAAGCCGTTCATTGTAGGACGTTTCAGTGACAGAATGGCTGCAAAGGCACTTGAGATAAAACGATAGGGTGATGGACCGATCGTTGGCCGTTCTATAAGTGAACGATAGTGCCTTTAACAGAAGCGAAAATGCCAAATAGGCTACAGAACCACGGTCAACTATGTATAGTTTTGGTAATCATCTAAAGTCTGCTGATCGCGTGAATCTTGCCCGAATGCAGGCTTTTATTCGATAAATTGAATGGCACGAACTTTGGGGTCGGGTAAGTCACGGTAGCCCATAGCTTTTGACTCAATTTCTTTTAGTTGTCCCAGGGCAAGACCGCAGGGAAAGCCATATTTTGCCTGGACGCGATCGCTCGCAATCTTCAGAGCTGCTCTTATTTTGGTCACAAACTCTTCAAGGCTATAGGTCTCGCCTACGGCTAGATAGTCCTTGACCACAAGTGATGGTGAGTAGCAGGTCTCCTGGGTACCGTCGGGCCATTCGATTTGAAAACGCATTTCAGGCATTGTCTTCAGTGGATAAGGTTTATTCGGGTATTCAGCGGGTGTACAGCAACGCTTGGTAGTGCTGGAGATGAAGCTGTGCGGATTTCTTCCATGTATAGTTTTGCAAGATTGTATAGCTGTTTGTGATCAGCGTCTGTGCCAATCGTGGGTCTAAGGCAGACTGCATGGCCAAAGCAATGGCGTCCTCATCTTCAGGTTCCACAAACAGCGCCTGCTCGGTCGATAGGAACTCTGTGAATGGTGGCTGATTAGAAAGAATGACGGGGAGATGGGATGCGATCGCTTCCAGTACGACCAACCCCCAGCCCTCTGTTGTTGAAGGAAAACAGAACACATCCGCACAGCGATAGAGTGCAGGTAACTCTGCATTGGTCACCACACCCGGCAAAATTAAGGACCGACCTACGGCAATATTGAACTGATCGGCAAGCTGAAAGAACTGGTCTCGATAGGGCTGATAGTCAAATAGAGTTGCCCCCCCTGCGATCACCAGTTGAGCTTGAGGGTGGCTGCGTAAAACTTGGGCAAATGCCTGCAGCAGTCGGAGTGAGTTTTTCCGAGGCTCAATGCCACCCACCGTTAGATAAGTCGGAGAGTCATTGAGGCCGTAGCGTTTTTGTAGTTCAATCTCTTGGCCCGACAGTTCCGGTGAGAATCGGTTGAGATCGACGCCGTTGAGGACGCGGGGAGCTTCAATGTAATACTCCTTCTGTAGAGCTTGCTGCCAGCGATCGCTGACGCACAAACACAAGTCAGGCTCCTGAATCGAGCGATCTTGGCACTGCTGCAGATAGGGACTTTGAAAGTCTTCGACATGATGCACGGTGCGAACAACGTGGGGAATTGTTTGCGACTGTCGCAGTTGGATCAAGGCATTGGCACCAATGCAGTCTTGGGCGTGATAGATATCGTGATGGTGGGGATGAGCTGTAAAGAAGCCTATAAATTCCTGGATTCGCTGCTGGATAAGGACGTCGATGTCTTTAGGCGCGTCTTGAGCCGGAACGAGTTGCGTTGGAAAGGGAAGCGATCGCTCAAATCCTTTTCCATCTTTATCAAGAGCGTAGACACAGACGTGATGCCCAAGGGCGGTGAGAGCTGTCGCTAGCTCTAGAGTGTGGATGACGCTGCCCCGAGGTTTGGTTGCATAGGTGAGGAGCGCGATCGAGAGTGATGATCTAGACATTGCGATAAGGCGACTGATTCAAATCTGGGTGCCGATATTTCTTAAAGGGGTCACATGATGCCTCAATACCTCTGCGCTAAACTGAGGGCAGTTTTGCTGGAGAGTCCTGCAGTGGTTCGTCTTGAAGCTAACCCGCCACAATCAATTCAAGAAGAAGTCCCTGATACCGTTCAGCGATTACCTACAAATTTGTATAGCGATGAGCCACCTTTGGAAACTGACTTTCACCGCGACCAGATTGATCTTCTACTCCGGCTGCTGAAATATTGGTGGAGAGACCGCTCAGACTTTTATATCTCTGGGAATCTCACTGTTTACTACAACGAGAAACAGCTTAAATCACAAGACTTTAAGGGGCCTGATGTTTTCGTTGTCCTCGGCGCAGAGAAAAAGAACCGCCGTAGTTGGGCCATTTGGGAAGAAGGGGGCAAATATCCCAATCTTGTGATTGAGCTGCTGTCTGATTCCACGGCGGCGATTGATCGGGGTAAGAAGAAAGATCTCTATCAGGACGTCTGGCGTGTACCGGAGTATTACTGGTTTCATCCAGAGACGATGGAGTTTGCTGGATTTCGGCTCATGGGTGGAACCTATGTTGAAATTGAACTCACGGATGGCAAATTGAAAAGTGAGCAGTTGGGCTTAGCACTAGGCATCTATGACCGACAGCTACGCTGGTATACGGCAGAGGGAGAGTTGATCCCTTTACCGGAGGATGTTGCCCAACAGCAGGCAGATCAGGAACGACAACGGGCAGATCAGGAACGGCAACAGAAAGAGCGGCTGGAGAATTATTTGCGATCGCAAGGCATCAACCCAGACGAAATCTCTTAATCCCAGCTCTTCTCACAATTTAGAAAAGCCAGTGAGCGGATCTTGGCTCAAGTTCCAAAAGCAGGTTGATTTAGAGCCAGCCTGGAATGTTAAGGCCTGTCCTTCTGTAATCTGCCCGATCGCATCACAGACAAGTTCCTGTTGACGGAATAAAGTCTGAATTGAAGCAACTTTTTTAGGTCGCACACTGAGTAAAAATCCATAGCTAGGAAAGCTTACCAGCCATTGCTCCAAGCTCAAGCTAGAGGGCACAGGAACGCAGTCAAGGTCCAAAATAGCGCCACAGCCGGATGTTTCTAAGAGCATCAACAATGTGCCCACTAAACCACCCATGCTGACGTCTTTACCTGCATCACACAGACCAGCAGCCGCTAGGGTCGGCAGTAAATCGAGATTGGCCTGCAAAACTGCAGGCTCTGCCATCGTCGCGGCATCCCAAAATGGATATTTAGGATGCGGTTTGCCATTGAAATCCGTGACCAGCAATAGGGTGTCACCAAGTTGAGCGTTAAAGCTTGTAATCAGATGCTGCGCGCGTCCTAGAATTGCCACCGATAGCGCTTCATAGGGACTGTGGCAGTGGGTGTGTCCGCCCACAATCGGGACGTTGAAGGCTTTTGATGCCGCTTTCATGCCTTCCCAGATCTGCTGAGACTGTTCGACTGAGCGACTCCAGAGGGCATCGACGACGGCGACCGGCTTGCCTCCCATTGCATAGATATCGCTGACGTTGACCAAGACACCACACCAGCCTGCAAACCAGGGTTCTGTCTCTACCAAGACCGACCACATCCCTTCTGCGGCCAGTAGTAAGTAGCCTTCGCCATCGGGAATCGCAGCACAGTCATCGCCCAGCCAGATCGGAGAATCCGTCGTATTATCGGGAACCCAGCGACCGAGGTGATGGGCTACGGGTTGAATATCTTGTTTGTGCAAGATACCCAGCGTTTGCCGTAGGTTTGCCGCTAGCTCGGTGAGCATTATGATGCTTGGGCCACGGGCCGAGTCAGCACAGGGCGTGGTTCATTCCCTGGTGGATAAAAGTCTAGCTCTGCCTCCATGAGGTGATGGGGGCGATCGCAAATCTCAATCTCTTCTAGCGAGAACCAATGCTGCCGCTGAAAGAAGCGTACGTTTTGCTGTTGAACAGTGGCTAAGAAGCGATCGCAACCCCAAGTGTTTGCGGTTGTAACTGCCTTGTATATGAGTCCCTTGCCAATGCGACCGACGCGCCGATAGTCAGGATGCACGCCCAGCCTGCCGCCATACCAGAGGCGGGTGTTATCTTCGTATATTCTGACAACGCCGACGACCCGATTAGATGATTCACGATCGATGGCGATGATGGGGGTTGCGATCGCGTCTATACCATCTTCATCATGGCCTTCAAACAGTCCCTGCTCTTCGCAAAAGATAGTGCGCCTCAGATCAAAGTAGGCATCAACTTCTGTTTGAGAACGGGCCAGTTCAAAGGTATAGCGTTGGGCAGACATGAATCAAACCTCTTGGACTGCAGATATTTTGAGAACGATAAAGATATACTGAATGCCTCATTTCGGATAGCTAAAAATTGTGAGATCCCCCTAAATCCCTCTTGAGAAGGGGGACCATTACTCTGGCTCTCCCTTCTCAAGGGGGGCTAGGGGGGATCATCAGCCCGATCTCACAACTGACACATCTCTTTCAAAGCACCTCCTAGGACTCAAACGTAGACAGAGCCGAACAAGCACCACACTTGGCACAGCCTGCTTTCATCTCTGCAGAAGACAAATCAGATATCTTCAGCAATGCACCCACCTGCTGATAGATCGTCAACATGAACTCCGCTGTCGGAGCCGGATGCCCCGCCAGTGGAGTTTCCGTAATCGGTACAAAGGGAACCACGAAAGGATAAACCCCTATTTGGATCAAACGATCGCAAGTCTTAATCAGCGTTTCTGCACTATCCCCCAAGCCAGCCAGCAGATAGGTACTTACCTGTCCGCGACCAAAGACTTTCACGGCGGCCTCAAATGCCTCAAAGTAAAATGACACCGGCACATCTGCCTTCCCGGGCATGATTTGCGATCGCACCTCATCCTCCACTGCCTCTAGGTGCATGCCCAAGCTATCAATACCCGCTGCTTTCATCCGCTCAAACCAGCCAAAATCATCCGGCGGTTCGCACTGGGCCTGAATCGGCAAATCCACTCGGGCCTTCACAGCTCGGGCGCAGTCGGTCAGATAGGCTGCACCGCGATCTAACGTATTGGGCGTCCCCGTGGTCATCACCATTTGGGTTACCCCATCAAGGCGCACGGCTGCTTCAGCGACTTCAGCCAGCTGTTCCGGCGTTTTACGGGCAATGGTGCGGTCAGCATCCAGCGACTTTTCAATGGCACAGAACTGACAGACCGTTTCTGGATCGCGGTATCGCTTACAGGTCTGCTGCACCGTCGTCGCTAGCACATCATGGCTGTGGAGCAGCGCAATCTTCCAGTAGGGAATGCCGTCGGTAGTCTCCAGACCATAAAACTGAGGCTGCTCCGGAAAGTGGAGCGGGGCAACGGCTTTACCTTCTCGCTTGAGCAATAGGGTATCCGCTTCCGCCGTGTAGGGAGACTGATCGGCAGTGCCGGTGTAAATCGGCACCATCACCGTCGTCCCCTCAATGGTGACCGCCTTATGGTCTGAAGGACCGGCTCCGCCTCGGCGTCCGGCAGCCCCTACGTTAGGGTCCACCAGCTTTAGGCCACTGGACTGCAGCTCTGTAATCAGTTGTTGTTTGTTCATTTAGAAGGAACCAAAAGCATTTCACTTGTGTTTCCCCAATTCCTCGCAATCAAAGGGAATGACCCAAGCCTCTAGCTTTCTCCCCCCAGAATTGGGGGGCCGGGGGGGCCAATGCAGAGCGAACCAGCGCTGACAGGTCTTGTCATGATGCTGCAGCTCTAGGGTAAAATATATTGTGATTACTGTGGTGATCACCCCGTCCGCAAGGCTTTAAAGTGCCTCTGTCGTAAGAGACATGGGAACAGGTGCAGTCGTTAGCAGAGGGCTATTCTCAGCATCTGTCACCGGTGATTGACCAGCAGATTGCTCCAGAACGGACCAAGCCTCTTGGTCAAGCAGTAGCCGCAGTAAGTCGGGGCGGGCATAGTGCCCGACAGAATCCATCATGCGCTTGCGCTTGGTGATTAAGGCAAAATCTAGATTTGCCACAGCCAGCCCTTCCCCCTGCGTAATTGGCTCACACAGCGGTACTCCTTCGGGACTAATGATGGCGGTGTAGCAGCCTCCGCTCAGCACCTTCTGCAATTTTTCATCGGTAACAATTTGCTGCTTCTGCTCTTCGGAAAGCCAGCCGGTGGCGTTGACCACAAAACAGCCTGACTCTAAAGCATGGTGGCGCATGGTCACCTCCATTTGGTCACCGAAGATTTGACCGACCATTGACCCTGGGAACTGACCGCAGTGGATCTGCTCGTGCTGAGCCATCAACGCAAACCGCGCCAAGGGGTTGTAATGTTCCCAACAGGCTAGGGCACCTAATCGACCAACGGCGGTGTCTAAAACCTGGAGGCCTGCCCCGTCACCCTGCCCCCACACCATGCGCTCGTGATAGGTGGGGGTGATTTTGCGCCGCTTCAGTAGCAGAGTACCGTCGGCATCAAAAATAAGCTGAGTGTTATAGAGCGATCCGGCGTCCCGTTCATTGACGCCCAAAACAATTACCATGCTGTGGGTGCGAGCGGCTTGACCAACCGCATCGGTGACAGGGCTAGGAACTGTGACGGCCTCTTCATAGAGGCGCATATGTTCTTTACCCATCAGCACTGGAGGCTGCACGAACGAAAAATACGGATAGTAAGGGATAAAGGTTTCTGGAAAAACCAGTAGCTCTACCCCGTCCTTGGCTGCGGATGAGATCGCATCTAAAACCTTTTCAGTAGTCCCGTCTCGACTAAACAAAACCGGACTAATCTGAGCCGCTGCCGCTCGTATGGTTCGGGAATAGTCCACGGTTAGGTTGTCCAGGTATCGAGGATAAATGCCCCTTCTTTGCGATGCATCAGCACAATGTCTAAGACATCTAGGGGATTAATCGGGCGAATACCGGGGATTAAGGAGGGTTCACCATGCCCGCAAAGCGCCTGGAGTGCGAACCGACAGGCGTAAACCTTACCGCCTTCTTCCATCAATTTAACGAGCTGATTATTCATCGCCATATGTCCGGGGAAGGCTTCATCGCCCAGCTTTGGGAAACCGCGCTGGATGCCCAGTGTTACCCCAGGACCGTAGAGCAAGACTGAGGTGTCAAAGCCCTTCCGAATCAGGCGCGTGGCCTGGAGCAAGTTCACCAAGCCAATCGAGCCTTCAAAGGCAATTGTGTGGAAGGTTACAAGTGCTTTTTCACCGGGGTCTGCCTGCACATCAGGAAAGACTTTCTCTTCATAGTCAACAAAGAAATCGCCCGCCTTATGAGCGGGAGCTGTTACTTCTGGCATATAAAAATCCTTCACGAGGTCGTGGATGCGTGATGACCCTCGAGTCGAGACATGCAAAGAAATTTATCTCTGCAATCCATTGGCTCGGGTCGAAAAATTTTCAAGAGCGGTCATCACTTAAAGGCACCTTAAAGGTGATGCCTAGGCTGTCTCGTATCGGTAGTTACACAATCGACAAGTCTGTCTGTATGAATAGGAAGAGGTTTCTCAAGCTCTTGCAAACGGGAGGCTAGACCGTTAGACCTAGCGAAAGTGATAGGTGCAATTGCTGCTGGACTCGATCTTTTTAGCTGGCGTCATCCTGTTTAACCTGCTCCGCTTCCATGTCTTCTTGCAGGAATAGCCTTGCCAGTCGGTTGTAGGTTCCCGGACCCATAAACTGTGGGTAGCGATGAAACCGATCTTTCACCCAAACCAGCTCGCCGTCTTCAAGGATTCTGACCTCTTGAAAGATGCCCTTGCAGTCCGGGACTAGTTCTTTAGCCTGCTCTAGGGCATCGGTCCAGCGCTCAAACTCCTGCTCAAACTTGGGGGATGTGACTTTAAATACCATGTGCGATCGCAACTCAAATCTATCGATGTATACCTTGTATAAATATCATCACCCCTGAGGCCTTACCGGAACGCCCTCTGAAGGCATAAAGGTGACACCACGACGAACCGGAACTGAAGGGCGATCGCTCGCTAACTCAAGCTTTGCTGAACCCAACATTTTTGCCAGCACAACCTTAAGTTCAAACAGTGCAAAGGTATATCCCAAACACCGCCGATTGCTGCCGCCGAAGGGAATGAATTCATAGGGCGAAAATTGTCGCTCCAAAAATCGTTCAGGCCGGAAGGTTTTAGGCTCAGGGTAAAGCTTCGGATTGTGGTGCAGCAAATAAATACAGGGAGCCAACATAATCCCCGGCTCCAGGTTGTAGCCCATAAAGTTATAAGGCTGCTTGAGAATACGCCCAAAGGTAAATAGCACCACCGGATAAATTCGTAGCGCCTCATTGCAGACTGCTGTGAGATAAGGAAGCTTTGCCACCTCCATTGGGTCTGGATCTGCCCCTAGATCCGATAGCTCAGCCATTACCTTTTGCTTTACTTCTGGCTGGGAGTGAATCCAATAGATCGCCCAAGCGAGAACCGATGCCGTCGTCTCATGGCCTGCAAACAACAGCGTCATTAGCTCATCACGTAGCTCAAGGTCAGATAGCGCCGAGCCATCCTCTTCATCTCGAGCAGCTAAAAGCAGGCTGAGTACATCGTCTTGGGGGGGCTGCTGACGGCGATCATGAATCTCATCTAATAAAAGCTGATTGATCTTTGCTTTACGTCGCAAAAACTGCCCCCAGGGGCTCCAGCTTCCTAGATCCTTCTGCAATGGCTCCAGAAATAAAAACAAAGACTGCCAGGGCGCATTAAACGCATCGGTAAACTCACACAGTAGGTTCTGTAGCTGCTCAAAGCGCTCTCCCTCTGTTAACCCAAACACGGCTTTTAAAATCACCCTCAGGGTAATCTTCTGCATCGACGAATGAATCGGAAAGACCTGCCCCGGCTGCCACTGAGACATGACATTCTCCGTCACCTCCGCCATCACCTCGCCATAGCGCTGCACGCTCGCACCGTGAAAAGAAGGCATCATTAATTTGCGCTGCCGCCGATGGGGAGCACCATCAAGCTGTATTAGGGAGTGCTCTCCCAGTAAAGGTCGGAGTGCCTTGTTGCCACTGC
Source organism: Acaryochloris thomasi RCC1774 (assembly GCF_003231495.1). Lineage (NCBI taxonomy): Bacteria > Bacillati > Cyanobacteriota > Cyanophyceae > Acaryochloridales > Acaryochloridaceae > Acaryochloris > Acaryochloris thomasi. The sequence continues at coordinate 147,941 of NZ_PQWO01000003.1, read as the reverse complement.
CCACTTCAAACAGCTCTGTATCAGCCGCCAAAATTGCCTCAACCCCTTCAGGGCTGCCCGCAAAAACCATCGGCGGAAAGCCCGCCGCCCCAGCGCGAACAACGTCACCGAAGCGTTGGCGAGATCGCTCTAGTTCAGGTATCGGATTAAAGACCGTTTGCAGAAGCTGCACCCAACTCGGTGCATTCGACGCAGGAATATCAGCAAACGTCAAAGGCTCTTTTTGGGGTTCCTTAGTATTGCGATTGAGTGTAGAGGTCATAGTTCTTCGCAGCAGTTGCTTCTCTTCGACTATAGCGAGATTGACCGAGTCGCAACGACACAGACTCGCAGGAATATTACAATATATGAAGACTTCTAGGGACCCATCATGCAGCCTCAAACTGAAACTTGGCAATGGCAAGGCTTTCGGATTCGTTATCAGTTCGCAGGTGAGCAGGGACCTGCGGTTGTTTTGATCCACGGCTTTGGAGCCTCTAGCGCGCACTGGCGTAAAAATATTGCTGAGCTAGCGGAAACGAGTCGTGTCTACGCTATTGATCTGGTTGGGTTTGGTGGTTCTGATAAGCCTGCCCCTGGCCCCCTGCAGCCCGGTCAGAACGTGGAATATATCTTCGAAACCTGGGGGCAGCAGGTACTCGATTTTTGCCAAGAGATTGTGGGCGGTCCGGCTTTTCTGGTGGGAAACTCGATTGGCTGTATTGTGGCGCTCCAGGCAGCGGTCATGAACCCAAGCCAGATTCTGGGCGTCAGTATGCTGGACTGTTCACTGCGGCTGCTGCACGAACGCAAGCGCCAAGAAATTCCCTGGTATCGGCGAATGTCGGCTCCAGTTCTGCAGAAGGTGTTGGCCTATCGGCTGCTGGGCGAAGCTTTTTTCAAGGGCGTGGCGAAACCCAAGGCCGTCCGTAAGATTTTGCTTCAGGCCTATGGCCGCAAAGAGGCCGTCACCGATGAACTCGTTGATCTTTTGCTGGGACCGGCCTTTGAAGCAGGCGCACCGGCAGTATTTTTAGCTTTTATCCAGTATTCGCAAGGCCCACTTCCCGAAGATCTGTTGCCTCAAGTCACTTGCCCCGTATTAATGCTCTGGGGTAAAGAAGATCCTTGGGAACCCATTGATCAGGGGCGAGAACTGGCAAAGTTTCCAGCGGTTGAGGACTTTATCGCCCTAGACGGGATTGGTCATTGCCCTCAAGATGAAGCGCCTGAAGTGGTGAATCCTCTGCTTCAGAATTGGATTCAAAAGCATGCTGTCCCTATCGCAGTGTCTTAGAGGCCATATTACTGTTCCCTTTGGGAAAAATTCTGGAGCAACGAGTGGCCGACCTGGCTGGTGGCAAATATCTGGCGACTGCGGTCGAATAGGACCGAGCCAATCTGGATGCTGAGATCGCAATGCACCTTCACATACTCCTCCGCTCTGTGATCGATCCGTTCTGCCATCGTTGTATAGATATCATCGACCCAGTTGCTCCCAGCTGGATCAAGAGAACGCAAGTGCTGCAGCCCTGCTTCTGCCGTGGGCGCATTAAAAATCACCTGAAGATCCGGCGTCGGGAGTCCGGCATTGGCGGCAATCGCTGTCAAAATTTCTTGGCGACCGTCGGCTAAGTGATGATGGGTATGGAAGATTCCTCCCGCTAGCTTAATCAACTTGCCGTGATACCCCAACAGCAGAATAGATTTCAAGCCCTGTTCTCCCGCCACCACTAGCATCGGCCCCAGCCAGTTAGCCGTCTTGATTAAGCAATGCTCTGGAACGCCCCTCTTACGGGCAATATCAAGACCGTTTTCACCCAGGCAAAAGACTAGGCTATCGGTCTGTTCGGCTTTTTGCTGAAGCTCAGCTTTAAATGCTTCAAGCTGACCCGGTGCCGATAACGGCTGAGAAATACCGGAGGTACCCAGCAACGAAAGACCTTCCACAACGCCAAAGGAAGCATTAGAGGTCCGTTGAGCGAGTGCTCGCCCTTCCGGCAGAATGATGGTGACCTGGATGCGATCGCCCTTCAGCAGCTCTTGTTCTAAGTTTGTGAGCAAGAGCCTCTGGGCATAGTCATAGAAAGCCGCCTGGTCCCCTCGGTTTTTATCAATTCCGATTCCCTCTCCCCCTTTGAGAACAACGCACTCTGTTTGTGAGGCGTCTGCCCATTCCACCACCGCCCAGATAGGGGTATGCCGGGTCAGGTCAAGATTATCGCCGGGATCGCTGCGGGTGATAGCCAGCGCCATCCCAGGCCGGATTGCTGATGTCTGGTCAATGGGGATGTCAGCCTGCTCGGGCGGGTTGATCAAATCAACGGGGATCGTTGTATAAGATTGCGGTTTGTAGAGGTAGCGTAGAGATGCGATCGCAGCTGCACAGGCAAAAACTGGCAACGTATATCCAGAGCGGGGATCAGGCATGGTGAATGACTTCGCATGAGAGCGGCGGCTGAGGCAAGGGGCAGGAATGTTTTATCCTGATTAAGTTGGGGTCAAGTGGCCCTCCAATGCCAAGACGCACTGGTAACCAACATTTATTGACGCTAGTTTAAGTGAGACCTCCAAACATATGAAGCGCCTGTTTTCTACTCTATTGAGCTTTGTTCTCGTTGCCGGCATTTTTTGCGTGGGCTACGCTCCCGCTGCGGGTGCCTTTGGTATCCAAGGCCCTCCGCAAACGCTATCGGGTAACTACAACCAAGATACGCTGACGGTTGTTGATAGTCTGCGAACAGCGGTCGATTTACCTGACGATGATTCAGGCAAAGCCGAAGCCCAGGCTCAAGCTAAAGAGCAAATCAACGAATTTATTTCTCGATATCGTCGTGACAACAAAACGGCAGGTCTGGCCTCATTTATGACGATGACGACCGCTCTCAATGCTCTGGCTGGTCACTACACTGCCTATCCTAGCCGTCCCGTACCTGAGAAGCTCAAGACTCGACTTGATCAAGAGTTTAAGCAGGTAGAGATTGCTCTCAAGCGCGAAGCCTCTTAGTTAAGAATGATAGCTGAGGGTAGAACCTGTCCTACCCTCAGCTATTGATAGCACTATATAATGGCGAACTTTTTTCGTCAGCGGGGAGCCTTAAGATCCTTGGGACGCTGTGCTAGGGTCATAGCATCGCTCAGTTCTATGACTAGGAGAAAAGCTGCATGTTCGGCTTGGGATGGTTAGAGGTAGGTCTCATTGGGTTGGCAGCTCTGGTTCTGTTTGGTCCCAAGCGTCTACCAGAGCTAGGGGCGTCTTTAGGGAAGTCGCTTCGAGGATTCAAGGATGAGCTAGATAGTGAGCCAGAGGATGAAGAGCTTGACTAGCCTCCAAGCCAAAAGTTGATTAGGATTTCAAAGTTAGGCAAATGGATTCTCTACCAACCATCTATTTAGAAGCCGCTGACTTCAGATTTTAGTTGAGCCGCCGCTGTTCGTGAATCATATTCGAACGCTCGATATAAGGGGACGTAAGAGCATTCACCGCTGCACTGAATGCATGACCCCAGCGCTTATAGAAGTCACGCTTCTTTACCTAGCGCCTCTCTTTAGACTTAATTCACTATTTTTAATACAGTTGCCAAGGCAGTCTCTTTATCTCTAGATGCAAGCTATTCAATTTGCTGAGGGGGTATATTCCCTCAGGATTGATCATATCTTTGAGGTTGAGCCAAGCGCCTCAAGTTCAGGGACAACAAGGCTTAGTGGTGATGTGCCCTGTTTCCCGTTGAGCACTTTTTACTTTTGATTTCAATTTTGCTTTTTGATCTTAATTTTATAAATAGAAAAGAGTAAAAACTTATAAGTTCCTTTCAAAATCTAAAAAAACTGTAATTTAGATTTATTTAATCATCTGTGTTTACTTTTATTCTTTTATATATCATTTCGGCAGCAATCCCGCCTCTAGTGGTCTTTGAAAGTGGACAATAATGCACGTAGCTGATGCTGCAAGTAGGAGCTAAGCCATTTTAGAGATACCGCTTAGTTCACTATGTGCGATCGGCGATTTGGAAGACCCAACGGAGATTTTCAGGATGAAATTAGCCTACTGGATGTATGCAGGGCCTGCCCACATCGGTACATTGCGCGTTGCCAGCTCCTTCAAAAACGTGCACGGCATTATGCACGCACCCCTTGGGGATGATTACTTCAACGTTATGCGCTCGATGCTAGAGCGTGAACGAGACTTTACGCCCGTGACTGCTAGCGTGGTAGACCGCCATGTTCTGGCGCGTGGCTCCCAGGAAAAAGTGGTTGATAATATCACACGTAAAGATGCAGAAGAGCATCCTGACCTGATTGTGCTGACGCCGACCTGCACCTCCAGTATTCTGCAAGAAGATCTTGAAAATTTTGTAGAGCGGGCTTCAGAGAGCACAGAGGGCGATGTCTTACTGGCAGATGTAAACCACTATCGTGTCAATGAGCTGCAGGCGGCTGACCGGACCCTCGACCAAATTGTGCAGTTTTACATTGAGAAAGGTCGCAAGCATGGTGACCTGCTAGAGAAAAGGACTGAGAAGCCCTCGGTCAACATCATTGGTATGTCAACGCTTGGGTTCCATAACCAGCATGACTGCACCGAGCTAAAGCGGTTGATGACCGACTTGGGTATTCAAGTCAACGAAGTGATTCCTGAGGGGGCGTCGGTTCATAACCTGAAGCGTTTGCCTCAGGCTTGGTTTAACCTGGTGCCTTACCGTGAACTCGGCCACATGTCGGCCAAGTATCTCGAACAGGAGTTCGGGACGCCTTACGTAGACATCACTCCAATGGGCGTAGTTGAGACAGCTCGCTGCATTCGCCGCATTCAGCAGATCTTGAACGAGCAGGGTGCAGACGTTAACTATGAAGCCTTTATTGAAGAGCAGACGCTGCATGTGTCTCAGGCGGCTTGGTTCTCGCGCTCTATTGACTGTCAGAATTTGACGGGTAAGAAAGCGGTGGTTTATGGCGACAACACCCACGCGGCTGCAATGACTAAGATTCTCGCTCGAGAAATGGGCATTCATGTGGTTTGGGCCGGGACTTACTGCAAGTATGATCAGGACTGGTTCCGCCAAGAGGTCAGTGAGTATTGTGATGAGGTGATCATCAACGAAGATCACGGTGCCATTGGAGATGCGATCGCAAAGGTCGAGCCATCCGCTATTTTTGGCACTCAAATGGAGCGCCACGTTGGTAAGCGTCTTAACATTCCCTGCGGCGTCATTGCTGCTCCGATTCATATTCAGGACTTTCCCATCGGCTACAAGCCATTCCTGGGTTACGAGGGGACAAATCAGCTTGCTGACCTAGTGTATAACTCTTTTACTCTGGGTATGGAGGATCACCTCTTAGAGATCTTCGGCGGTCACGATACCAAGGAAGTGATTACGAAGAGTATGACCGCTGACTCTGATCTTGCCTGGGCTAACGACGGCCTCTCTGAACTCAACAAAATCCCTGGATTTGTGCGGGGTAAAGTCAAGCGCAACACTGAGAAATTTGCTCGGGAGCGTGGGTTCGTTGAGATTACTGCAGAGATCCTCTACGCAGCCAAAGAGTCTGTAGGCGCATAGGAAAGTTTCTAGATCTTGCGACTCCGACAAGGCGTATTCCTCTGGGGATGCGCCTTTCTTCTTGGATTCTTCGAGGTTTCTTCTACCCAAGAGCTTTCAAGATTTGACTCTCTAGTTTTTTAGCCGCTTCAAAAGTATTTTAAGGCAGAAAAAACTTATCTTTAGCTTGATCTTCGGTTGGCCCAACGGTGATATAGACCGCAAGTACTTTGATAATATGTATCCAGTATTTTGATATCTCAAATCAACCTTTTTTGCTTTAGATAGGTCAGACATACCTAAGCAAAATAAATTATTGGATAGCCGACTCAAAAATCTCCACTTTTGTCGCAAGTAATAAGCTGTAGTGATCTCGATATTTCCCTTTAGGAGGTGTCTACCACGCTTCTCTGTGTATCGATTATTGCTGTGGACTCTGACCACTCCAAGAGGACGATTGAGATAAAATCCTTTGTATAAAGCCATTGAAGAAAGCTTCAGATAGAGGTCGCTCATAACGATATCTTCGGCCTCAGGCATGGGAAGGATCTCCTGGAGTAATACACGAGAAAAGCACAACCCTGATGTTGAAGGCGGTGAAAATTCTACACTTGAACCGGCTCGCATGGGTTCTCTAAAATCGTAGGGGCCTGAATCCCTGTTGGGAGAGAGTCTAATAACCTCTTTTGTAGACAAGTGCTCCACTTTGAGTTGATGAAAGAACCAGCGAATATTTTCGTCCGCTTGAAATGCTGAAACTACCTCCAATACCTTCTCTGGGTGGAATAAATCATCGGAGTCAAGGAGACAAATAACGTCTCCTTGACTTGCTTTAAACCCCGTATTGAAAGTAGAAGCTTGTCCCCCATTCTCTTTGAAGATTGGATTCAATTTAGAACCATAGCTGTTGATGACGTCTCGAGAGCGATCCGTGGAACCGTCATCAACAACAATTATCTCAACTGGGTGATAGGTTTGGGCCAAGGCGCTATTGATTGCATCGCTAATAAATTGCTCATAATTGTAGTTGTTGATAATGATGGTAACGAGGGGCTTTGTTGACGTTGACGAAGTGGAAATATTCGAAGGGTGCGTCACAATATTTTTCCCGCGCTAACGCTCGCTTGGTAAACAGCATGGGTCTGCTGTGCAATATCTTGCCAGCTCCATTGCTGTACCTTTTGACGATTGTATGTGCCCATTGTTGCCAGGAGTTCTCGATTCTCAATGGACGCTTGCATGGCTTGAGCAAGCCCTATCGGCTGCCTAGAGTCGTATAGAAATGCACCGGAGGAATCAAGGACATCTTGTATCCCACCCTCTTGAGGTGCGATACAAGCGCGACCAAAAGACATTGCTAAGACAATAGAGCCAGATGTCAGAACTCTGCGATAGGGAAAAACTACGACGTCCGCGGCGTTCATGTAGACCTGAATCTGGTCTTCTTCAATGTATGTCGGCCAGAGATGAATATTGCAGTCGTCCTGAATGGCGTCTCTAATTTGGTTGCCGATTTCTTCTGAGGCCGGTTTGCCTGCGATCGCAAGTTGAGCCGACTCTGTGGACAAACTTTGGAATGCTGAAATTAGTTCAGGCACTCCCTTGTAGGGACGAATTAGACCCAAGAACAAAAAAGTAAGCTGGTCTTTTCTGAGATTTAGGCTGTGACGAGCCTCACTAGGCTGAATGTGGTTGGGATAACACTCAAGATAGTGGCCGTGAGGAATAACGTAGAGCTTCCGCGTTTCGGCAATTCTGAATCTTTGCACAAACTGCTGCTGAATGCGCTCTGAGTGAAGGATAATACCTTGCGCTAGCCTAGAAAAACAGAAGCTGAAGAACCAATCTACCCAAGGATTTCGATCATCGTGATTTTGGAGATCGTGAACCGTCCAAATCAAAGTTTTGCCGCTCAGTCTCAGCGTTAACAGCCAAAAAAGGGCTTTGATAGAACGGAGCCAAGCAATGAACGGTTTAGGAGCTGTGAACAGATAGTACAGAGAATGAAAGTGGAGATAGGCGGGTTGTTGTTCTTGAACGCCTGCACGCAGTAGCCGATTGCTAGATGGAACAATCTCAACCTTCACCCCGAGCGGCTCTAGGGCATGAGCGAGCAGCACTTGGTAAGGATTGTTCGGCCAAGAAGGCCAGAAAAAAACGTTTAGATATTTCTTAGTCGTCTGAATCATGAAATTAACGACGGGGAATAGTTGAGATGCTGGGTGACTGTTAAAGGCTTAAAAAATACTGTAGTGAGAGCCACGAGCTGAGTCAGCATCCTCAGATAGGCTGCGTTCACACGATGATAAGACCCTTACTCTACAAATCCATGTCATGGAAATGTTCGCTGGATTGCTTGAGCAATAAGCTTAGTAGCCGAGATTCTACGCAATATAGCATACTCATTAGCTAAAACTAATGCCAAATCATATACAGTGAAATCGATAACAGATTGACTAAAAAGCTACGAATGCAGACCCTTCTTATATCGGAAAAGTTTTGATTGAGCGAGGTAAGTTACGGAATGCTCGTCTCGAGAATAAATTAATGGCTTTTACTGGGTTCCATAGAAATGCACAACGTATAACTTTAGCTTTTCGATGCCAGTCATGAGAAGAGCTAAATAAATTCGTCCAACACAAAAAGCGTAAAAGTACAACATCTCCTAACCTGCGACTCACACCTGTGCCTGAGTAAGAAGCTATCTTCGAACGCTGCTGTATAAATGCCCGATGTATCTTTTTAAGGTTTGCGTAGAGAGCACCGATATCTTGAATCTCGAGATATTGTCCTACCCAGAAATTTCTTAGGTCAATGAGAGCTTCTTTGCTCATTCCTTCTCCAATGACGTTCGTAATATTTTGAGCTGTTACTTGTAAAGCAAGATCTTGCTGAACTGAGCTAAATTTGACTGAGATACTGCTGTCGTGATCGCGCCGATAGAGTTGAAGAACGTCTGGCAAAACTACTAGATCACCCGTATCAACTAATCTTGACCACAGCTCGTAATCTTGACTGTAGCGATAGTCTTCCGAATAGCCACCGATTTCTGCGACCACCTGCCGCCGGAACATCGCCAGCCCGTGAGCCCCAATACGGTTGTAGAACAGCAAATACCACGCCGTTATGTCTGGACCACCTGCGACCCGAACTGTTTTGAAGGAAATGCCTTCAGCATCGATGTACTCATAACATCCAGAGACGAGAACAGCGCTGGGCCGCTGATCTAAAAATTGGACTTGTTTCTCGAAGCGAATTGGTAAAGAGATATCGTCTGCATCTTGTCGTGCGATCAGCTCGCCTTGAGCAATGACAAGACCTTTGTTTAATGAGCGAGTCAAGCCAATATTTTGCTTGTTTCTGATCAGCTTAATACGTTCGTCTTGCTTTGAGAGACTTGTCAATATATCCCATGTATTATCATTAGAAGCATCATCAATAATAACAAACTCAAAATTAGAAAAAGTCTGATTGAGGATACTGCTAACAGATTCTCGCAGATAGCAAGATCCGTTGTAGACTCCCATTAACACGCTGATTTTAGGAGCTAATATAGACATAAGCCTACACTCCATAGTATGAACGGTACCAGTCGACAAAATACCTTAGGCCAGATTCAATGGAGGTGCTTGGCCTAAAACCTATATCATGTGACAATTCGCTGATATCAGCATAGGTTTCGAGCATGTCCCCAGGCTGTATCGGCAATAACTTTTTATTAGCTTCGATACCCAAGCAGTTTTCTAAGACTTCTATAAAAGCCAGCAGCTCGATAGGCTGATTGTTACCGATATTGTAAATTTTGTAGGGAGCAATAGTTGACTCTGACCCAAGCTTCATATCAGTTCCAGCATATGAAGGAGGCTTTTCCAAGATTTTTACTATGCCCGCTACAATATCACGGATGTAGGTGAAGTCTCGGCGCATCTTGCCATAGTTAAAGACCTTAATGGGTTCGCCGCGAAGAATTGAGCGCGTAAATGAAAAATAAGCCATGTCAGGTCTACCCCAGGGCCCGTAAACCGTGAAAAATCGCAAACCAGTCGCCGGCAAAGCGTATAAGTGGCTATAAGTGAAGGCCATAAGTTCGTTCGCCTTTTTCGTAGCTGCATAAAGACTAACAGGATGATCAACAAAGTCACCAACAGCAAAGGGGATTTTGGTATTAGCCCCGTAAACTGAACTAGAAGAAGCGAAAATGAGGTGCTTAACCTCTATACTTCGGCATCCTTCTAGAATGTTGGCAAAGCCAACTAAATTACTATCAATGTATGCATGAGGATGTGTTAGTGAATGACGTACACCAGCTTGAGCAGCTAGGTGAATGACAAGATCAGGTTTACAGGAACTGAATAAATTTGCAATTTCAGTGCGCTCGGCTAAATCGACTCGAAAGAACTGAAAATTTTTCTGGATAGTAAGCCTATCTAAACGTGCCTGCTTTAGGCCAACGTCATAGTAATCATTTAAATTGTCGAGACCTATTACAGCTTCATCTCTGGCTAGTAATTCTTGGCATATATGAAAACCAATAAATCCAGCAGCGCCGGTTACTAATATCTTTCTCATATCGTAGCATCTATGTCTTAACTTTAAATAGATTCCTGGAAATCCTATAACCCTTTCGAACCGGCAGCTTCAGCCATTTTGGTAAGGTTCTCCAGAGTAATATAAGCCAGCTAATTGGCACCCCCTGTGGACACCAGAAAAAGGCATAGTAGGAGATCCAAAGCTTTGGGAATAGAGTATGATCTGCTTTCATAGGAAACTGCACCCACGCAAGGAACTGCTTCCCAATTAAGATGCGTAAGCATTGAGATAACTCTGCTTTGACATCGTCACCTCGCTGACTACTCTGTTGGGTAAAACTCTGGTAAATATCTATTAGCCTTGAGTTTAAGTTATAAATTGACTCACGAATTTCTAGACTAGAAATGAGAGGCCAGCAGCTCAGCCAAAAATTTCTTAGAAGGACGACCTCCTCTAAGTTGATTTCCTTGCTGATCAATTCCTCAATATTGTGCTTTGACTGACTGAGGCTGTAGCTCCTTTGCTCTGAAGACCTCGTTGTAGAGACACTGGAATTGTGTATTCTCTGCTTAAGCAAAGTCTCTGAGAGAATAGCGATCTTGCTGACCTTCGCTACCCGTGACCAAAGTTCGTAGTCTTGACTAAAGCGACGCTGCTCATCGTATCCCCCTAATTTTGTTATGAGCTGCCGTCTGAAAGTAACCTGGCTGTGCCCTGCCAAGCGATTGTAGAACAAGAGATACCAGCTAACAAATTCTGACGAACAGGCCCTTTTGTGCTCTCCAGTTTTATGACCTTCAAAGTTAATAATTTCCATATTGCAAGACACTAATCCAATCTCTGGATGATTATCTAGAAATGTTACTTGCGTTTCAAATCTTTCAGGCAAAGAAATATCGTCAGCATCTTGTCTGGCGACGTATTCTCCTTTCGCTAATTCTAACCCCTTGTTAAGCGACTTAGTTAATCCAATGTTTTCCTTATTTCTGAATAGCCTAATCCTCCAATCACGCTGCGCGTAATGTTCTAGAATTTGGATGGTGTTATCCGTAGAACAGTCGTCGATCAATATCAACTCAAAGTTAGCGTAGGTTTGAGAGAGAATACTTTCCATAGACTGCTCTAGGAAAAGCTCACCGTTATACACTGACATGACTACACTGATTTTTGGATGGCTTGTCAAATCTTTCACCTTTTCATTATTTTTAACCGAAAAAACTTTTAGAGAACCATGATCTACTGCTTAGTAAAGCCTCCATTTGCACAAAGAAGGTTAGTCATTCCATGATCAAAACATCTCTTTTTGTGCTCATTTCAATCTTTGGTCGAGGATGAATTTCCTGATGCCTATTTTGCAGAATATTCTGTTTAAAAACATATGCAAAAATCTATTTTTGGATCTAGTTTTAGGGTTTTCATTGTTGAAGAAATTTCAGGTTTTTGATAATTGCTCTGGCATTCGCTTCCCAAGAGTAGTTGTTCTTGACGAGCTCATAAGCCCTTTCGATAAGTTTGCCTTTATGATCAGAGTCTGACCACAAATCACCGATGCCTTTTACTAACTCATCAACACTATCTCTAATCAAAATCTGCTTCCCATCTTCAACGTTTAGACCTTCAGCTCCTTTTGTCGTGCTAACGACAGGACGGCCAGAAGCAAATGCCTCTAAAATTTTTAGGCGAGTACCCCCACCATCTATGAGAGGAACAATCACAGCCGTTGATAGAGCTAGATATGGGCGAACATCACTTACAAAATCTGTTATCCATATATTTTTAGCCGATTGAGATGTCGCTAGCATCTGTTGGGTCGGTGATGCTCCAACCAGCACCAGTAAACAGTCGGGATAAAGTCTTTGGAGTTTTGGAAAAATTTGTTCTAAAAGGAGCCTGGCTGCAACAGCATTGGGGGTGTATGAATAGCGCCCAATGAACAAAAGAACCTGTTGGTCTTCTGCTATATCTCTGGGCAGGTGGCAGTTACCCAAGCGGACACTACTGTAGAAATTAACATCAACGCCATTTGGAACAACACACAATTGTGTAGAGGTTTCGTAACGATCTAGAAATTGTTCGGCGTCAGCTTGGCTGCAAAGCCAAACCTGATTGGCTTGATTTGCGAACCGATGCTCTATCGTTTTGATTTTTTGGAAGATAAATGAAATCTTAATTCGATTGAGAAGATCTTGATTTTGGCTTTGCTTATCTAAGTAGAGTGGACCCTCTATATTGTGGTTGTCTAAAATAACTCGGCATCCGAACTCCTTAACAACAGGCAGATAAGCATACAGCCAGAGTTCTTCAAAAATAACGAGATTAGGCTTGAATTCCTGGATAAGGCTCTTTAGTTTTTCACTGACCACTACATCAGTCAGCAGCCTAGAACCTGGTAACTGATCAGAAATAAGCCACTGAGAGAATTTTTCAGCCATAGATCTTGGCTGAGTAAATGTATCTAACTTGTGGTGTTTCCAAAGCGTTAAGCCGGGTGGTAGCTCAGAATCATCGACTGCTTCCCCCTTGAAACCCGAAATGGAGAAAACGGCGACAGGCCCTAGCAACATTAGAGCGTTGATGTTTTGCCAGTTGCGTAAGGGTGCTCCACTAGAAGGCGGATAGGGGGCATAGCGAGTTAAAAAGAGAGTGCGGGTTTCTTCCTCAAGTTTTAGGCAGAGGCTCTCTGCTGCAGAAACAGTCATTCACCACCCTTTGCGGTCAATAGTCCCACAATGTATCCAATATTGCTTGCAGTACTACATCTAGCCTGTAGGTAGCGAGGATTGCGACTAGGAAGCAGTGACTTGACAATCCGCTTAGGTGATTTGAGCAAATTTAGCAGTGAATAGACTCCCATCTTCCACTGTTGTAAAACTGAGGGGGATTGTTCACTAACAATTAAGAAGGCGCGAGATACGCCTTGCCAGTACGTTCTTTTTACGAACCAGTTTTGCTGTAAACGATCAGCAACAACATGGTGCTCGACAACAGCTTCAGGATTGTAATAAATGTCTAAACCGTGCTTTCGAATCTGATTTTGGAGTACAAGCTCTTCATTGGAAAGCAACTTCTTACCCCTGCGCCCAAATTTAGTTTGAAAACCATTTGCGAGAGTTAATGCTTGTTGAGTAAAGGCCATATTGGCTCCAGCGATATACTGGTTCTCATCAATTATTATCAATTCGCTAGACCAGTCTAATATCGTTAGGTAAGGCAGTAACTTGTCTGGAAGCCACTCGGGTCGCTCAGCTTCCCAAATTGGATCGATTTTTCCACCGATGCAAGCCGGTTTAGGCGTTATGTTTTCAAAGTTGTGCAGTAGGGTTGCGAGCCAGTGAGGAGTTGCGATCGCATCATCATCCAAATAAGCAATATATTCACCCTTCGCAGCCTCCCATCCCGTATTGCGAGCTTTGGAGAGTCCAATTTCGGATTCATAGATATAGTGTAAGTTTCCAGCGATTCTAGATTTATCATCGACAACCTTTCGAGTATCATCTACTGAACAATTATCAACGACCAAAATCTCATACTCATATTTTTCAAGCGTCTGATCGATCAGACTTTGAATTGCTTTCTGAAGATATTTAGAGCGATTGAACGTACAGATGATGGCAGAGATACGGACAGACATCCTCGCTTTAGCCAGTTAAATAGATTAGGAAATGGGACAATCCTATAGGAAATGTTCGCCTTACATGCCTTCAGGGATGCTTTGACTCAAGATTTCCTGCATGAGATAGTTTGGATCTAGTGCACCCGCCACATTCAAAACGGAAGGAGCAATTCAGCACAGCGGCTCGGAGACAAAGTCACGCCTAGCTTTACTTCTGGCTGTTAGATTATTATAGAACCATAATCATGATATGGCTCATTCATTGATCAAAAAGATCCAAAATCAGTCCTGCGGCTAAATTTGGAACAACCAACATCATCTGTTGAGGTATCAGTTTGACCCTCAAATTAGTGTCAGGAGAATGACAATCTTAGACATCCTCCTATGTAAAAGTGATTGTCTTGAGATACTTGAATAAGATATTTCTTCTGGCCTTCGGCTGAAAATTCATCTTCTCTAGCCTTTCCTCTGCAAATCGCAAGATAATTTCAGCCCGACTATCCCAGGTGTATTGATCGACCTCTCGAAACGCTTGTTTTGCTATCTCATCTGCTAACGCAGGCTTCTCAAGCAGTTCCGTGATTGCTTGTTGAAAAGACTGTGGCTGATCAGGCTCAGCCAAGAGTGCATTTTCGCGGTCGCGCAGCACCGTCATGATATTCGGCAATGCGGAAGCAACAATGGGCCTTTGCACTGCCATATACTCAAACAGCTTCATTGGACTAGTCGTTTGTGCAAGCTGCCACTGCTTGCTAGTTGGTAGCAGCAGAACATCTGCCGCGTAGAGGTACATTGCCAACACGGACTGAGAAACGTGTCCGACAACAATTACATTACGCACGTTTTTTTGACGACAAGCGGCTTTTACTCTTTCTATATCCGCTTGCCACCCTCCTACCAAAATGAACCTGCATTCTGGCATTCGTAGAGCAGTTTCTACGAGAGTCCCCATTCCTTTGTGTTCGTAAAGATGACCTCCGTAGAGAATGATTTTTCGATCACCCGTTAAAGATAAGTGTTTACGAGCCTCGCTTTTGGAACGATAGGGTTGAAAAATGCTGATATCAACACCACTGTGTGCAATTAAGACCTTTTCTGTGCTCAGCCCGTTTTTAATATAGTTCTTCGCTATTAGGGGCGAAAGGGTAACTAGCCCCACTAGACTATCGCTGGCGAAAAGCCGATGGTAGAGAGAATCTTCCGGTAGTTTCTCTGGAAGGAGCTCATGTTGCTCCCAGAGAATCGGAATATCTGTCTCCAATAAGAGAGAAACGATGGGATAGGAGCGAGTATACACAAGGGTTGGAGATCTAAGACAGGCATACAAAACAGCCCACTTAAAATATCTCTCCTTCGCGTAATTTTTAGGAAAGGGATACTTTGCCTGAAAATGTACAGGTATGCGTATCAACTTGAATCTATGGCGTATTGCGTACCAACTCTGAAAGCCAGCTTCCATTCCCCTGATCGCTGAGAGAATGTCTCCGCTCGTTACCAGTGCGAAATCCTTTACCTTTTGCCCTATGGCCTGCGACATCTTTGCAACTTGAATACTTGAAGCCAGTTTTGAAGGTAGATTTCCTAGAGATACATACAGGATAGATTTTATTTTTTTTGCCACCTTATTTACAATCCTCTGTTGTTAAGGAAAATCATCCAAGACTTAAGAAAGACCTGCATTTTTCTATGATTTGGTTACTCCTAAGCCGCATTCTGGTGTTGACTACCGGATAACCTGCTGCAAGTAGCTGGCGGTATGCACATGATTCAAAGACATAGACTTCTTCGTCAGACAGAGATTTGCGCCAGGCCGTAGCTCTCTCTACCAACGGCTCTTTGTTGACATTCAAATGAAGGTCGCCATACCTAGCCGGAATAGCATAGCTTTGCTGTTTTTCTGAACACTCGCTGAGTTGAGGTATGTGGAGAAAATTACACAGCGTACTTACAATGCCGCCTGGCTCTCGAATCATGTCCTCATATCGTATCGTTACTACTTCGTTCGGATACTTTTGGTCTACTTTTCGAAGAAGACCATATATCCTGCACCACTCTTCAGCAGCGCTACGTGCGTTTGTCTCAAATGCTTGGCCTGTTACCGAGTAAATACTATGCTTTTTGGAATTGAAGACAGCTCTTCCATCCCTGAGTATGCCGATGAACCTCGAACTCGGGAACATCATTTTCATCTCTTTATGCCTATCGAGGTAGACACCTTTTTTTAAGCCGAAAGCTTGAGAGTTGGGATAGTACTTGTTCCGATATAGGGTACAGATCTGAAGTACGAAATCTCTAACCTCTATAGGAAAATTTTTTTGGATGTAGTGTTCTATTTCTGATTGACTTAAATTCCAGTCTCTGAACTTGCTGTCTTCGTAGACAACTTCTATCGCTTTTTCCAAATCAAAGCTGTGATCTATTGTGTGCTTAGGGTATTTAGAGAGCAGGCCCGTAATGAAGTTGGACTCTGGCGGTATTGCTGCCCCAGCAAATTTAACAAGGAGATTAGCCAGGAAGGTTGAGCCTGATCTAGAGTCATACACTATAAAAAAAGGATCATCAATTGAATTAACTGGCTTGCTCATAGTCCTTTTTTTGATCTATCTCTGCAGTTTTAGACGGTAGGCTAGTTCTTGACTAATCGGGTTTTCGTCTTGTCGTTCTGGATCTAGCTGAAGTCTCACTTCGTAAAAATCTACTGATACTGCCTGATTTAGACGAGCATCATTTTGAGCTAAAAGCTGCCAGAAAGCCTGAAGGCGTCTTTCCTTCTCAGCCAATTCATTGGTTTTCAGAAGCTTCTTAACTAAGCTATCGACTCGCGGGGGAGATAAGTATTGCTTGATGGATCTTTCACTAGTAGCAAGTGAAATAGGCTCTCCTGAAGCATCTAAAGGAATAACTTCAAGGAGCTTCTCTTGAGGCTTCTGTATCCAAGAAAATGTAGGATAGCAGGAAAAAGGCCAAGCTGCTGTTTCATACTTAATACTGTAGAAAGTGTTCAAGAACAGAAAAAGAATGCCCACTGCTATTATTCCTTTTGTGTTGCTTCTGCCTGTCTCACGGAGTGTACCTTTATCCGGTGTAGGCACTTTAGCGATGTCACAGGTGCGCGAATCAGCGACCTTATGGTAAATAAAATTGCCAAGTCTAGGAATAGGCCATACGTACAGCAGCGGCAGTATCAACCAAAAAACAGGAATACGACGAGACAAAACCCGATATGCAGAGAACCCTCGCCAATACTGTTTACCTACAACGGTATGCATATCTTCTAAAAGAGCTTCTGGATCGATCCAAAGTAGATCACACGCCTGAAGTTCTTCACCGTTCAGTGCATTGACGTAAGTGATCTGCCCTAAGATATCGAACCTTCTCAGCGAAGCAATTGTGCGACGACAAAGCTTACAGTTACCGTCATAGACGACATACATGGGCTGAGAGAAAAAGAAGCGGCCGATGCTATTGAAGATCTTGTGCCAGTTGAAAAAAGAAACGTAGCAGACCTGCAGCGTCCAAAAGGAGATACGCATGAACAGATTTGTCATGTTGTGGAAAAACAAACCCATCAGTGCCGCAGGAAGTCGCCACCTAGGTAGGAATATAAGCAAGATAAAAGAGAGTTCCCAAGCAATCGTCCATAGTCCTGATGTTCTGTTCAGCAGTGGATACTGATCAATTCTGAAAATAGGAACCCAGCCGTCTAGCTCTAACCACTTTCTGTACATTTGGAAGTTGAGATTATCGCTCCAGGCCCACCGATAGCCAGAGTTCCATACCTTCCAAAAACCTGGGAAAAAATAAATAACCCCCATCAGCAACCAAACAAAGCGGAGAGGCAGAGTATAAAGCCGCGCTGGTTGGGGAGGCTGGGTTGTGCCTGCGTCTGCGCGTTTCCAGGCTGCAAAAATAGCATCGACTGATAGAAAATCTCCACAGCGACTCACCGCGAGGATGGCGACGAACCATAGTAAGTGGTTGTAGTGGTTAACCTTTCCCCATAGTTGGGGAATACCCAGAACGTAGAAGCCAAGGATTGTTGTCACAAATGCGGAGGTTCGTGAGAACAGCCCAATTGCTCCAGTAAAGCAAAATACCAGCATCAAGCTGCTTGTTAATCTTGCTGTGGAAGCATCGATAGGCAGGTAATTGAATAGCCATCCTAAATTGCCAGGCAAAAACTGCAGTTGCTCTGGCATTTGACTAAACCAAACGGTCGAAGAAATATCAACAAACTTGATGAGCGTTAGGAAAACTGTGATGCGAAAGATAGCTAAATTGAGAGGATGGGTTGACTCTGTGAAAAAGTTGTTGACGATACGATCAACTCGCTCCCGATTCCGTATTGCTAGGAGCACTAGCAAAATAGCTATAACCCCCAGTGAGGATCGGCTAAGCAGTAAATTTAAGTTCATGCCATCTCTTGATGATATTACTGACTTTGCTGACTAATCACTTGCCAGGAGTGAGGCTGGTAAAAAAGACTAACAGAACTTTGGCTGAGAGCTTTTTTGGCCGCGAATTTGAATGATTCAACTTTGTCAAGCAAAGAAAGCTTGTCTTGGCGAATAGCAATCCGCAGATCGTATAGCCCGAGACCCAAGCCAAAGCACGGAATCTTGACTCGAATCTCGTGCTTCCCTGCGGCCATATCGAGATAAAAATCGTCATCCCAGCTATTGATATAGACCAGTAACCGGCTTTCTCCAGACAATTCTCTAATGCCCAAATTGACGCTCACCTGCTCTAACGGTTTTCTCACTAGGCATTCGATCGCCAGATAGCACAACTCTCCACTAATAGGAGAGTTGATGACATTGCCGTCCTGATCTCTGAAAAAAAGTGAGGTGATATCTAGTCCCATACTCTCTGCCGCATCTTTCTCTATGAGCTGCATGAAGCCTAAAGTATTTTCCACCTTGCCTAGGAAGAGGTCGTCCTCGTACGTGTTGAGGACCGAAAGCGTATCGCCTCCAGTCACCTTTTTCCCTGCTCTAAGGTAAAGTGCTGATTCACACACGGTCGCAATCGAGTGAGAGCTGTGGCTAACCATAATGAAAGAAGTCTGGTTCTCTCGCAGCTGCTGTAGCTTTCCGTAGCATTTGGTCTTGAACTTGACGTCTCCGACCGCCAGTACCTCGTCAATTAGAATAATGTCTGGTTCTGTGTGAATAGCACTCGCAAATCCTAATCTTGCCGCCATTCCAGAACTGTAGCTTTGTACAGGCGCATCGATAGCGTCTCCAATTTCGGCAAATTCGACGACCTCATCAAAGCGGTCGTCAATTTCTGTTCGAGACAGCCCTAGAACTGACATATTGGCATAAATGTTTTCTCGTCCTGTCAGGATCGGATTAAACCCAGCACCCAAGGCGATCAGAGGTGCAACACAGCCGTTGACTTCAATCGTGCCTGTATCTGGCTTGATCAGGCCAGCAATAATTCGCAGCAGCGTGGACTTACCGCTGCCGTTTTTGCCGACTAGGCCTAGGGCTTCTCCCCTCTTAAGTTCAAAGCTGACGTCCTTTAAAGCCCAGAATTCTTTAGACCGTAACTCATCTCGCTCTCCCCTTAGCCCAGTTATCTCACTGGCAATGTCCTGCATGCCATAAAATAGCGATCGCTTCAGGTCACGACAAAATTTCTTGGAGATATTCTGTGCCCGGATAATAACTTCCTCTTTTCGAGACTCGACGACGCTTCCTGCTCGAAGATCTGTTGTCATCAGGAACTCATTCTTTCTACAGCAAACGGCATCGCCAACCGATAAAACAGCCAGGACAGCAGCAAGCCGATTAACGTTGCCGCGCTAACGATCCAAAATCTCTGTGGCTCGGAGACAACGCCGGTAGTCGCCAATTCTCTCGTGGTGACCAGAAGCGGTGTCACGGGATTGAGCTTCACAACGGTTTCAAGAATGTCTCCTTGAGGGACAGGGTATACAACCGGTGTCAGCAACAGCCATAGGCTCGTGAGAACGGTGATACCCTTGGAGAAATCTTGATACAGCGCACCCAGTGGGGCTAGGAACATGCCAATTGCGGTCCCCAGTAAAATTAAATGAATCAGCGCCACTGGGGCTATAAGCACGTTCCAGGTCACCGGCATCTGGAACCAGATAAACAAGCCCACGATCAGAAATATCTTGATGCCAAAATTGAAGAAAACTTCTCCTAGCTTGCTCAGGATCAGGGCTTCACGCGGGAAGTGGATTCTAGTCAACATTTGCTTTGCCTGCGTCACTACCTGCATAGGACCATTCAGTGACTCTGTAAATGTTAGCCATAGCGTTGTGCTGAAAACAACATAGGCTGGATAGGGCAGATCTGTTGTGCCAATGTTAACAATTCCACGACTTTTCGCAAACGTAAATATTGCTGCGGTCACAATGGCGGGGATGATCGCCCAAACGATCCCCAAAACCGACTGACGGTACTGAGCGCGAATGTTCCGCACCATCAGCTGCCAGGCAAGCTCTCGCGATGCCAACAAGTCTCGCCACATTGCCTGCAGCAGTTGAATAGGATGTCTCAGTTGACTCTCTGGCGTGTAGACGACTCTCAGTGCTCTTCGAGTCGAGCGTTGGGGCTTCCGAGCTTGAATCAATGCTTTCACTCCTACTAATCTGCGGGAGGCGTCGTAGCAGCCTAGACTGAGACGGTTACATCTGCAGGCTCTACGGCATCCGCTAGCATGTGCAGCATTTTTTCTGTGGTCTCAAAATCTACGCAGGCGTCTGTGATGCTTTGGCCGTAAACAAGCTGGCTCAAGTCTTCTGTGATTTTCTGATTTCCGGCCACGAGATGACTTTCAATCATGACGCCGAGAATATGACGAGAGCCGCCCTGCAGTTGTCGTGCAACCTCATTCAATACCTCGACTTGCCGCTCGTGCTGCTTCTTCGCATTGGCGTGGCTGCAGTCAATCATCAAGCGAGGATTGATCCCTAGCTCGAATAGGTTCTTTGCTGCCGCGATGACCTGACCGGCAGAATAGTTGGGGCCGCTAACGCCGCCTCTGAGGACGAGATGCCCATCGGGGTTGCCTGTTGTCGAGACAATGCTGCCCAAACCATCAGCGTTGATACCTAGAAAATGATGGGGCTGGCTGGCCGCTATCATAGCGTCAGTGGCGGCCTGCAAACTGCCGTTGGTGTTGTTCTTAAAGCCAATGGGCATTGACAACCCAGAGGCCATCTCTCGATGCGTTTGGCTCTCGGTTGTGCGAGCGCCAATGGCTGTCCAAGAGATAATGTCGGCGATATATTGAGGGGTGATTGGGTCCAATAGCTCTGTTGCAGCGGGTAAGCCGATATCGGCTAGATCTAACAGCAACTGACGGGCGAGGTGCAGGCCTTTGTTGATGTCATAACTGTTGTCGAGATGTGGATCGTTAATTAAGCCTTTCCAGCCGACGCGGGTACGGGGCTTTTCAAAGTAAACCCGCATCACAATTTCTAGTCTGTCCGCTAGTTTGCTGCGGAGCTTGACCAGTTTCTTGCCATATTCTTTTGCTGCCTCTACGTCGTGTACAGAGCAGGGACCCACAATCACCAACAGCCGCTGGTCCTCATTGCAAAGGATGTTGCGAATGTGGTCTCGCGTTTTGGCCACGAGCTGAGTTGCCGTGTCTGAAATTGGCAATTCGTGGTGTAGCAGAGCAGGACTCACAAGTGGGCGAGTCTCCACGACATGCAGATCATAGGTCTTATGCATAGCAAATCTGGGAGTATGTAGGCTTACAAATAAGTTGAGCTAAGTGAATAAATCTTAGGATGCACGTTTACCATTGTGGCTTTTCTTTCTGCAAATTGGGAAATATATTCAAGGAAAGCCGTAAAAACATTCTTTATAAAGAATTGCGGCTCCTAAATGATAGGTGAAGATTAAGATCGTAATTTTTGATTCGTGATTGTCCAGATAGCTCTCTATGATTGATCGTGCACTGTTGACGTGATTGATCTATGAAGCCGCTTTCCCATTGGCGCAACTGGTTTGCTGTTCATCTGGGCATCAATCAAGATCGTAAGCTGGCCGTTTACTTTGATTTATTGAGATCGGTGAGCTTACGGGATGCAAGCTATTGGCTGCAGGTGATCTTTTCCGCCGGCATTGCCACGCTGGGCTTGGTTCTTAACAGCCCCGCGGTGATCATTGGAGCAATGCTGATCTCGCCTTTGATGGGCACTATTCTGGCGACGGGGTTAGCTTTTGCTGCTGGAGACTTGGTTCTAGCTATTAGAGCTGTTGTGAGTCTAAATCTGAGCTGCTGGGTCGCGATTCTATTTGCCACTTTGCTGATCAGCATCTTGCCCTTTAAAGAGTTAACCCCAGAGATTGCTGCTCGGACGAATCCGAATGCTTTGGATTTAGTGATTGCCCTCTTCTCTGGAGCCTTAGGAGCGATTGCTACCTGCAAGGAACCTAAGGGGGTTGTGACTTCGGTGCCGGGAGTTGCGATCGCAGTTGCCTTGATGCCACCGCTTTGCGTTGTTGGTTACGGCATTGGCGTCTCTCAGAGTCTTGATTTTTCAGAAGGGATGCGCGTGGCGGGCGGGGGTGGTTTACTACTGCTGACGAACCTCAGCGCCATTACCTTCATTGCCATGCTGATCTTTCTGCTTCTTAATATCGATACGCCTGAAGTCAAAGAGCAGGTCAGGCAATGGCACCATCAAGATGCCGAAAGCAGACGTGTTCAGATTCTGATTGAGCGATTCCCTATTTCAAATCGCTGGGAAGTGATCGGCAGTCTGCGGAGCCGACTTTTCGTGATTTTGGTTCCTTTACTGGTGCTTTTGATTCCTCTCAGTCGCGCTTTAGGGCGCTTAGAGCAGGGCATCGTTGTGCAACAGCGTGAAAATCAGATTCGTCAGGTGGCCACCAATTTGTGGCGGCAAGATTTCAGCGAGCAACCTGATGGAGAACTGCGATCCTACATCGATCAACTTTCCAGCCAAGAGCAGCAAGGGAGGCTAACGCTGCGGCTGACGGTCTTCACCCGTCAATTTTATTCAGAGGCAGAGCAGCAGACTTTTACGCAGCGACTCAGCGATCGGCTCAATCGCCCCGCTGATAATGTAATTCTTCAGCTTGTGCAAATTCCAACGGCCTCTAGCGAGGCGCTCGCAATGTTACTCGAAGATAGTGTTTCAGAGCAGACGGCTGCAGAATCTCGCCCCCTCACCGTTGCTGAAGCGCGGGCAAAGTTTTTACAAACTACTGACGCAGCTCTCCAGTCCCTCACGCTGCCCCCGCCTGCCACACTGGTGCGCTATGAAGTCTTGACCAATGTTGCTGAACCTCTGAAGATCAGGCTGATTTATCTCAGTGAACGAGAGATTGAAGCCGATGGCAAGAATCTGCTTAGAGGTACCATTCGTGAGCGGCTCAGTTTCCCGACGGCCACTGTCGAGCTAGAGCGGTTAGTCTCTGCGCCCGCGCCGCTGACGCTAGGTTCGAATCAAGTGAGCTTGACGGCTGAGCAAAAAAGAACGCTGGGGCCAGTGGGACAGACTTTAGAGCGCTACCCTAATTTGAGTCTGCGCATTGTTTCTAAGGTAAACGAGAAAGAGCTATTTGTAGATCTAGAAGATGCTTTAGATCTCCATCAGCAGCGATTTGAAGCCATTAAGGCTGAACTGACGGCTCAGTGGCAAATTTCTGTAGATCGTCTTACCTTGGTCAAGGGTCAAAATACGAGTCAGTCGCCACAAGTGGGATTCAGATTCACTCTGACGCCTTCCGTGGCTGAAGCAGAGACCCCCAAGGTCAATCCTAAAAACTAGAGAACACATCGCATCATGGATCAACTGACGCAGTTTCTACAGCCCATTGCCGCTTTTGTCGATGGCTTTGGTTTACCCGCACCCATTATTCATTGGGGGCACCCGCTGATGATGGGTATCGTTGTTTTTGTAATGGGATCCTATGCAGGCGTTAAAGGTTGGCAGGGCCGACTGCAGACCGACCCTGCGATCGCCAGTGAAAACCGCGCAGCTCATGCCAAAGTGGCCGCCCTGATGTTTGTCTTCATCGTGTTAGGTTCCACTGGCGGCACTTTGTCGATGGTGATGCAGGGGGAGTCTATCTGGGCCAGTCCTCACTTTTTAACGGGTGCCTGTGCCATTTTGCTCCTGGGAACAAATGCCACTCTCTCCCTCACAAACTTTTGGGGGGACAAGTCTGCCCTGCGTAAATCCCACGCCTACTTAGGTAGCGCAGCGCTGATTTTGTTGATTGTACACACCGTCCTCGGTCTGAACTTGGGCTTATCCATTTAACGGATGGTAACCAAAACAGCACACAGATTCCCCCCCGTGACAGGCTAGCGGGATCGGGTCAGATCTCTAATCAATATTGGATGGAATACTGCAGACGGAACGTTCCGTTGTCATACTGCTTACTCTCCTGCAAATCCAACATTGCTGGCGGCACATTCGCCATCAACAGAGGAATTCCAGATCCCAGTAGCACCGGGTTTAATTTCACAATCAATTCGTCAATCAACTGATTCTGAAACATCTGGGCCGCTAATAGAGCACCACCACAGAGCCAGATATTCTTCCCTTGTTCTCGCTTGAGCGCACGGACAAATTCAACAGCTTGTTCTGAGACCAGTTTAACCTTGGGATCTGGGCTGCTCTCCATCGTGCGCGAAAAAACGTAGCTTTTGAGCATGGGGTAAGGGTCGGTC
The DNA here is from genome assembly GCF_003231495.1 of Acaryochloris thomasi RCC1774. Classification (NCBI taxonomy): domain Bacteria; kingdom Bacillati; phylum Cyanobacteriota; class Cyanophyceae; order Acaryochloridales; family Acaryochloridaceae; genus Acaryochloris; species Acaryochloris thomasi. The sequence goes on along the minus strand of NZ_PQWO01000003.1, from coordinate 123,584 downwards.
TTCCCCTCCTTGAGACCCACTTCATAGGTTTTGCGCCCCATAAGGACCGTATCAAACCACTGAAAAGATTCGATAAAATCGGCAATCACCTCATCGTTCCAAGGAAAACGGTCAAAGGAACCGTCTGTCTGAGCAATAAAGCCGTCCAGACTGCAGGCAACATAGTATTTCAAGGCTCGCATCGAAAGGGTCCCCCAGAGTCATTGCGAATGGGGGCCAAAAGAGTCAAAAGCTGTTATTGACTTGAGCAAAATCACTGTTGTTGCTTGTCGAAGTCGATACCTGTCAGTATAGCTAGTGAGCTAAATGACTTAGTTTCAATTTACCCATCGACCAAAAACTACACATGTCCGACGATCTTCGCGCTGCTCGCCTAGAAAAAGTGGCTCAAATGAGAGCTGCAGGCCATAATCCCTATGCCTACCGCTGGGAATCGACTCACACTGCCCAGGTGCTGCAGGATCAGTTCCGCGATCTGCCCAATGGTGAAGAGAAAGAGGTTGAAGTTGCGATCGCAGGTCGCATTCTTACCCGCAGAGTCTTTGGCAAGCTGGCTTTCTTCACCCTCCAGGACGAAACCACCACCATTCAGCTTTACCTAGAGAAGAAGCGGATCCAGTCGGTAATGGGAGAGGTTAATCCAGAAGCCTTTAATCAGCTCAAGCAGTTAACTGATGCGGGGGATATCCTCGGTGCGAAGGGGACGCTCAAGCGCACTGACAAAGGCGAACTTTCCGTCTACGTCAGCGAGTATGAAATCCTCACCAAATCGCTTTTACCACTGCCGGATAAATGGCATGGATTAACCGATATTGCGAAGCGCTACCGACAGCGATATATTGATTTAATTGTCAATCCTACGGTGCGCGAGACCTTTCGCCGCCGTGCCCAGATCACAGCTTCCTTTCGTCGCTATTTAGATGAGCAGGGCTTTATTGAAATAGAAACGCCGGTTCTTAATTCAGAGGCGGGTGGAGCGGAGGCTCGTCCCTTCGTCACTTATCACAACACGCTGGATATGGACCTGTATCTGCGGATCGCGACGGAGCTGCATTTAAAGCGGCTGATTGTGGGGGGATTTGAGAAGGTGTTTGAAATGGGTCGCATCTTCCGTAACGAAGGGATTTCGACCAAGCATAATCCTGAATTTACCACCATTGAAATCTATCAAGCCTACGCTGACTACAGCGATATGATGACGCTGACGGAAACCCTGATTACGACAGCGGCGCAGTCTGCAATCGGCAGTCTCAAAATTAGCTATCAGGGAGAAGCGATTGACCTAACGGCACCGTGGCGGCGGGTGACCATGCACGAGGTCGTCAAAGAAGCGACGGGTGTAGATTTTGCCCAGATAGGAGACTTAAAGGAAGCCCAAGCAGCAGCCCAAAAAGCAGGCATCACAGGACTTGAAGACTGTGAGAGCGTGGGCCATATTCTTAATGAAGCCTTTGAGCAGAAGGTAGAAGAAACACTTATTCAGCCTACGTTTGTTACTGATTATCCGGTTGAAATTTCACCCCTAGCCAAGCCTCACCGCTTGCAACCGGGTCTTGTGGAACGCTTTGAACTGTTTATTGTTGGTCGAGAGACGGCCAACAGCTTCTCAGAGCTAACGGACCCTATCGACCAGCGTGAGCGGCTAGAGGCTCAGGCGGCAAAGAAAGAGGCCGGTGATCTAGAGGCCCAAGGCGTCGATGAAGACTTCTTGACGGCCCTAGAATATGGGATGCCGCCCACGGGGGGCTTAGGCATCGGCATCGATCGCCTAGTGATGCTGCTGACTGATTCCGCCAGCATTCGCGATGTAATCGCCTTCCCGCTGCTCAAGCCTGATAAATTGGACGCTAAATCATAAGGATGAAAGGAATTCGGGCCTATGCCCTGGTTCTTGGCAGTGGTCTAGTGATGGGGATTATCCCTGCCCCCGTCAATGCCTGGTGGGTGGCCTGGTTTGCCCTAGCACCCCTCTGGTGGCTGATCCAGCAAACCAAAAGCGTTAGATCTGCGGTGCTTCTTGGTGCATTCTGGGGGTTGGGCTATCATGGCGCAGCACTGTCGTGGATTACCGGATTACATCCTCTGACCTGGATGGGAGTTCCCTGGCTAGCGAGTATTCTCATCGCAACCCTATGCTGGCTGCTCATAACCCTGTGGGGATTACCTATCCTCATGGTCTGGTCCGGGGTCATGGCCTGGATGTTCCCTCGCTATAGCTTAGCCGCGCGGCTGCTGGTCGGCTCAACCCTCTGGTGTGCCCTTGAGTGGTTGTGGACCCAGTCTCCTCTCTGGTGGACAACCCTCGCTTACACCCAGAGCCCGACTAATCTCCTGATTCTCCACTTAGGTCAGTTGGGAGGAACCACCGCGATTACAGCAGCTTTGATAGCCGTGAACGGTTTGATCGCTGCTGGTTTTAGCTCCGTAACGTATCGCTGGCGCTATTTAGGAATTGCCTGTGCCTTGACGTTGGGCCTTCATTTAGTCGGCTACAGTCTCTACCGTCAACCGCTCGCAGAGAATCCGGCTGCGGCAATTAAGGTGGGCTTGGTTCAAGGGAATATCCCGACTCGCGTGAAGCTCTCTGACGCTGGGATTGCCAGAGGAATTGCTGCCTACGTTTCAGGGTATAAAGCACTCGCTCGCCAAGGTGCTGATGCGGTGCTGATGCCGGAGGGTGCGTTTCCGTTTCAGTGGGGAGATTACAGGCATCGGGTGCTGTTGGAAGAGGTGCGATCGCAACAGATTCCCGCCTGGATTGGCACCTTTATGCCTCAAAATTCAGCCAAAACCGTTATTACCCAAAGTCTTCTTGCCCTTACACCCACTGGCAACGTTCAAAGCCAGTACAACAAAGTAAAGCTGGTGCCCTTGGGGGAATATATTCCACCCGCGCTGAGTCAGCTGATGGGGCGTCTCTCGCCCCTACAGTCAGCCATGCTGCCGGGTGAGGCCGGACAAGCTTTTGATACCCCCCTGGGCCGGGCAGTGGTGGGCATCTGTTTTGACTCAGTTTTTCCCGAACTGTTTCGTCTTCAGGTTGCCCACGGTGGAGAATTTATCTTGACGGCTTCCAATAACGATCCCTACAGCCACCGGATGATGCTGCAGCACCATGCCCACGACATTATGCGAGCCATTGAGAGCGATCGCTGGGCCGTCCGAGCGACCAACACGGGATATTCTGGGGTTGTGGATCCCCACGGCCATACTCTCTGGATCTCTGAACGCCTAACTTCTGCGACACATTTGCATCAGATCTATCGTCGTCAGACTCAAACTCCCTACGTGCGCTGGGGCAATGGATTGCTTCTATTGTTAGGGGGGCTTAGCAGTTTGGCCTTGTTGACCTCTACCAATCAGAATAAAATATGAGGTGGCTTTAAATGAAGAAACAGTCATTAACAGCGGCGAAGTGACTCAGGACTTATCCTCCGATGGAGGATTTGCCTTTGAAGTGAGAGCATGTGTGCATGAGCGGTCAACTGGTTCGAAACCTTTCCCCTAAAGAGATAGAACTCCAAAGAAAGCAGGCAGAATTACTTGAGTTAGAGGTCCAGTTAGCGCAGCGTGAGCTAGATTTAGCCACCTTTCAGGCCGACCTACATGCCTTTGAGCATCGCTATCTAAAGTCTGTGGGTATTCGGCATCAAGAACTCGACCGCATTGAGGCTCAGATTGCAGAATATACGGCTCATCTAGAGGCTAGTAGAGACTTTCGGCCTTCCGATCGTCTCAAGCAGCTCTACCGAGAAGTGGCTAAGCAAATTCATCCCGATTTCGCGACGGATCCAGAAGAGCGGGCCAAGCGAGCTGAACTGATGGCGTCCGCTAACCGTGCCTATGAAGAGGGGAACGAACAACGGCTGCAGGCGATTCTCAGCAACTGGGAACTGAGTCCAGAATCTGTAATGGGGCAGGGAGCCGAAGCTGAGCTTATGCGAACGATGCGTAAGATCGCTCAGAGCCAGCGCCGCTTGATGCAAATCGAACAGAAAGTCAATGATTTAAGGCAAACGGACCTCCGCCAACTACAGCTCAAGGCCCATAAAGCCCAGAGAATGGGCCGTGACTTGCTCAGAGAAATGGCTGCAAAAGTTGATCAACAAATAGCCAAGGCGCAGACCCGCCTCAACGACCTCAAGCAAAGGTAGGCTAAGATATTTGGCAACCCTTTTTTTGGACCGATGACTGTCGATAGTGCAATGACGATAACGTTGCGAGAGAGCGATCAGATGAGTCGCCTAATCACGCGCGGTTTACGTTTGGCTGCTGAGCTGGAATCGAAACCTGCTAGAAGTTCTAAGGTATCACCCGCCGCTGTCCCTGCTGAGAGTGAATGTCCATTAGAGGTGCCCACTCTTATTCAGCCCCAGGCCACGGTGGCAGGACAGACTGACTGGGCTGAGGTTTGGCTACAGCGTGGGCATCACAGATTCCGCCTGGGTGATTACGCCAAGGCCAGCATGAACTATGATCAGGCGCTTCAGCACCAGCCCCACTTGGCTGCAGCTCACAATGGTAAGGGGAATGTTTTCTATACGCAGCATTGCTTTGAGGCGGCTAGATTGGCCTTCTGTCAGGCCCTGAGACTGCAGCCAAACTGTGCCTATCTGCACTCTAATTTGGGCAGTGCACTCTACTGGCTTAGTGATTTAGCGGGGGCAGTTTTAGCTTATAGAGCTGCCATCCAGCTCCAGAATCATCCGGTCAATGCCTATTATGGCTTGGGTGTAGCCCTTCATCGGCAGGGGAAGTACCAAAAGGCAATGATGGCCTACGATCAGACAACGCAGATTAACCCCAGACATGCCGATAGTCATTACGGGCTTGGCTGTTTGCGCTACATTACCGGAGATCATCGAGGTGCTGTTGCAGCCTACCGGAAGGCGATGCAGTGCAACCCCTACTACACTGACATTTACTTAAAGATGCAGCTCCAGGGCCGCCGCTAGGATCAGCTTTGGTCTACTTCGTGGGGTGTTTGTTCCACGGTTGTTGGCGAATTTGCTTCATCAGGAGTACTTGCTTTGCTAGAGGGCTCCACTATTTCAACTTTGATCAGCGTGAGGCGCGGTCCTTCAGCCGTTGCTACTGTCAGCTTAAGGTTTTCATAGAAGCAATGTTCGCCCTGCGCCGGAATCTTCTGGAGTTGGCAGAGAACGAAGCCGCCTAATGTCTGATACTCATCCGTGATCGGCAACTCAATGGCAAGCTGCTCATTAACCAAGTCAAGGTCTGTTTGAGCCTGAATTAAGAAGGTGTGGTTATCCTGCTCCTGAATGAGAGGGCCGGGCATGCTGGGGGGTGGTTCATCATCATTCCCGAGTAGTTCGTTTACTAGATCGGTAAGGGTGACTAATCCTGCGGTACCGTCAGACTCGTCCTCACGGACCATCATCATCGCGAGATGGAATTTCTGCATCCGCTGTAGAACGTCTCGAATCGGGGTGCCTTCAGGGACAAACCAAGCGGCTTGAGTCCACTCTTGAATGGAAGATTCGGGAGAAATCTGGTCATTGGCAAGCGCTGCGGCTAGATTTTTGAACCGCAGCATTCCGCGAATGTCGTCCAAAGATTCGCCTGTGACCGGATAGTAGTCATGGCCGGAGCGGGCCACTTCTTCTAAAACGGCTTTGAGGGAGGCTGTTTCAGGAATGGCATCAATGCTCGTACGGGGCACCATCACCTCTTCGACCTGTGCTTCGCCAAACTCAAAGACGTTGGTGAGCAATTCCCGCTCGTCTTCTTCAAGGCCAGTGACGGCAGTGGAGGTGGCGATAATCATCTGTAGCTCTTCAGGGGTGACGTCGTTCGCCCAGCTCTGGTTGGTGTAGCGAATGCCGACAATTCTCAGCAGGTAGCGTGTGGACTGCTTGAGCACCCAAATAAAGGGATTGAACAGCCGCGCGATGCTGAGGCTTGTCGGACCCAGCAGCCGCGCCAAGCGCTCAGGATAGATCAGCGCTAGTGATTTGGGGAACAACTCGCCTAGAACAATTTGCAGATATGCGATCGCAACAAAGGCAATCGGCACCGCAATGGAATGAGCGACGGTTGTTGAGGTGTCATCGGAAAGCGGCCAGCGCTGTAGCCATACCATGACTACCGTAGCCATCGTCTTTTCACCAATCCAGCCCAGTGCCAAGCTCGATAACGTAATGCCAAGCTGGGTCGTAGAGAGCAAGCGGTCTAGCTCTCGCTGCAGCCCTTGCACCGTCTTGGCTTGAGCGTCACCTTCCTGCACCAGTTGATTGATGCGGGAGCGGCGAACAGACACAATCGAAAATTCCGCTGCCACAAAAAAGGCGTTGATGGCAATGAGGGTTGCGATCGCAACACACCGCGAGATAATTTCTGACCCCGCCAGCTCTGCTTGCGCAACAACGCTAAACGGCATTGAGAATAGAGCGTGCAGGTTAACCATCTCCGCTTAACATTGACCTGCTGAGTGCTGAACAGTCCCTAGCTTGCTTACCCATCGGGAGCGAGCAAAACTAACATCCTAAGATTACTCTAATACAGGGATATTCAAGGCTTCTAATTTAATCGCCTGATCAGGGTAATCCGTGAGCGTCAGCGAAACTCGCTCGATATTGTCTCCCGATACATCCAGGATTTTGATCGTGCCGTAAAACGTCTCACTGTTAGCCTGAAAATCTGCCGGCAGCCCCTGCGCTTCAGCTAACAGCGCCTGCCCTTGATCATCAACAACATCGAGAAATGTGTAGACAAACTGGACCGGCTTAGAGCTATTGTTCTGGAGCGCTACGTTTAGCACCAATCCATCTTCATCCTGGGATAAAGAGCGCACCTCGAGATTCATGCCCTTGGCCTCTGTCTTCACCGGAAAGGACTGGGGCTTGCTGTCTTTCTTGGCTTTGTCTGACTCTTCTTTGTTGCTTTCTTGGGGAGAAGGCTTTGGCTTAGGCTTCTGAGCCGTTGGCTTCTTGGCACCGCGGGTCTTCGTTTTGACCTTCGCCACAATTTCTTTTTCACTCAGTAGACTGGCCCCCTGCTGCGGACGGCGCTTACTGGAGTCGCCGCCACCGTTCAGCACAGGATTGAGGGCGGGCTGAGTGATGCCTCGAAGAGACTGATAGCCCATGCTGTAGCCCGTTAGCCCGCACACCGCACCAATCGTCAGCATAAAACCCACCAATAATAATGTCCGACGCACAGCCGGACTGACATTGATGTCCAAGCGGTTTTGCAACCTGAAGCTTTTCGGGGGCGAACTTTGACGCGGCTTAGCCAACTTTTCAACCAGACTAGAGTTGGGGATAGAACGCCGACAGCCACTGATAGAGCCGGGTTCTAGAAATGGACTATAGCAGATATCATGTACCATGAACACTATAGCCACGCGGCACCGCTACTCGCACAACAGCCCAAGTCCCAGAACTGAGGAACTTGAGCTGTTCATAACCTCCAGGGTTGGCCGAGCGGTTGAGGCAGCGAACTCATAATTCGCCTTAGGCAGGTTCAACTCCTGCACCCTGGATTTACGCTTTTTTCAAACTGTCCTATAGACCCTGTAATTCGAATACTGACGTATCGTAGGGGTTGGGCAAATCCCGAGTTCGGATTGTGGGGTTGTCGCGATCTTGCTGTTCTAGTAACTCATCATAAAGTGTTTCAATCCTGCGGGCGTCTTTGGCGATTCGAGCATCATCGTAATCAACTCCAAACAGAAATTTCGTGTCGCCCACGATTGAGAGATCTTTCCAAACCGAATTAAAGCTGGAGTTCTGAAAAACAGTCTCAGGAATGCTGGACTCGCGCAATGGGGGTAATTCGGCTTCTTGCTCTTGGGCCAGTGCTGCTGAACCCGCCGAAGATACAAGAGCGGCTAGCACAATGGCCCCACTCCATTTTTTGATATTTACACCCATGACATCATCCTTCAAAATTGATCGGTCTCTAATCTAGCTTACCCATTTCAACTTCTAAAAATTCCTTGTCCTATCTACAATTCTCCACATGCTTGATTCTGCTGCCTCTTTCATTACTGCCTCTGCCCCAGAACTCCGACAGGCCCTCCTCGATTTGTTCTGTAGGTTTGCCTATAAAACCGGTGATTTCACCCTCTCCTCTGGTCAGAAAAGCACTTATTACATCAATGGTAAACCTGTAACGCTAGATCCACTTGGGGCACTGGCGATTGGTAAGCTCATTTTGCAGCAGCTTCCGTCTAACACTCAAGCCGTTGCCGGTTTAACATTGGGTGCCGACCCTATTGTCTCGGCTGTCAGCGTTGTTTCGGCCTACGAAGATTGCCCTTTGCCAGGTCTCATTATTCGCAAAGAGCCAAAGGGCCACGGCACCCAAGCCTATCTCGAAGGGCCACAGCTCGCCGCTGGGAGTGCGGTGGTGGTGCTTGAAGATGTCGTGACGACGGGAGCCTCTGCTCTGAAGGCGGTGGAGCGTTTACAGAAGGCAGGATACACCGTCAATCATGTTCTGGCGCTGGTGGACCGTCAGCAAGGTGGCAGTGAGCTGTACGCCGAACATCAGCTCAACTTTCAAACAATATTTACCATTCAAGATATTCATGCTCGATGGGCTGAACTTAATCCTGAAGCTAAGACTTAGAGTGGTTCGAGTGCTCGGTTAAGCGATGTCGTTGTTCCTTGATGACAGCTCACCGGAGTAAACCAAACCTCTGCGCACATCTAATGTGAGCAAGGTACCGCTGCGGATTAGCTCAGTGGCGTTGTGGACGCCAACAATGACAGGGATGCCCAGCTTCAGGCCCAAAACCGCCGCATGGCCGTTGATGCTGTTCTCTTCAGTGACGATGCCTGCTGCCTTACGCATGGCATCGATGTAGGACGCATCAGTGTGTGTGGCCACTAAAATCTCGCCTTCGTTAAGATCTCTGACCTCTGCACTGTGGTGGGCAACTCTGGCGCGGCCGCTGACGGAGCCTTGGCCAATGCCGCTGCCCTGTCCCATGACGGCGGTGACAATCTCAACTTTGATCAAATCAGTGGAGCCAGAGACCCCTTGCAGGGTTCCTGCCGTGCGGACAATCAGATCGCCTTCGACCACTAGCCCCTGTTCTTGGGCTGAATTGAGCGATGCCTGCAGTGTTTGGCGCGTTGAGGGGAAGTTGACTACCATCAGGGGGTGTACACCCCAGACCATCTGCAACCGTCGAGCCACTTCCATGTGCGGCGTGACGGCAAGAATGGGAATGTTGGGGCGAAACTTGGATACGTTCCGAGCGGTGGACCCACTTTTGGTTAGCGTTAGGATGGCCTTGGCCTTGAGCTGGTGGGCAATCTGGCTAACGGCTTGGCTAATGGCGTTGGGGATAGAGCGCTCGGCAGTACCCACGGTGGGCTGCTGGCTGAGGCTGCGTTCCTGGTCAATGCGCTCCGCAATGCGAGCCATTGTTTCGACGGCTTCGACAGGGTAATTGCCCACGGCGGCTTCATTTGAGAGCATGACGGCATCGGTGCCGTCCAGGATGGCATTGGCGACGTCTGAGATTTCAGCGCGTGTAGGCCGGGGGGAGTTGACCATGCTGTCGAGCATCTGAGTGGCGGTAATCACCGGGATGCCGAGGCGATTAGCCGTGGAAATCAGTCGCTTTTGCAGCATCGGAACTTCCTCTGCGGGGAGTTCAACGCCCAGATCACCCCGAGCGACCATCACGCCATCGCAGAGGGAGAGAATATCTTCCATCTGCTCAATGGCTTCGTGTTTTTCGATCTTGGCGATCACGGGGATCGATTTACCGGCGGATGAGATGAGTTCTTTGATTTCGACAACATCTTGCGGATTGCGAACAAAGCTGAGGGCGACCCAGTCAACCCCCTGAGAAAGGCCAAATTTTAGATCGACTCTGTCTTTATCTGTTAAGGCTTTGATGGAGAGATAGACGCCGGGAAAATTAACGCCCTTTGCATTGGAGAGGGGGCCACCCACAACCACGCGGCACTGAAGGGATTTGGTTGCTTTGTCAACGGACTCCACTTTCATCTCGACACGGCCATCGTCTAGCAGAATGGTGGCTCCGTCCGGGACTTCGTCGGCCAATAGTGGATAGGTAACGGAGCTGATCTCTTGGGTGCCAGGCATCTGACGACTGGTGAGCGTAAAGGGATCATCACGTTTGAGCGTGATGGGGCCGTCTGCGAACTTGCCTAGTCGAATTTTGGGCCCCTGCAGATCTTGAAGGATGCCGACGGGCTGCTGGAGTTCGTAAGAGATTTGCCGAATGAGTTGGATGGATCGCTGGTGATCTTCGTGGGTACCGTGGGAAAAGTTGAGGCGGAGGGTGGTGGCTCCGGCTTCAATGACGGCCCTCAACATTTTTGGATTTGCGATCGCAGGGCCAACGGTGGCAACAATTTTAGTGCGGCGACGTGAATCTAACGAACTCATGAATGGCAGATAAGGTCCCGAGTTAAAATAGGCGCAAGGTCAATTGCGCTGTCAACTTAATAGTTTAGGGGTAGAGGTTACCCAAGCGAGCATTTCAACTGAATTCATGATGGGAGTCTGCTGAGCCAGGATGAAACTGAAGCTAACGACGCGGGGCCACTACAGCGTTAAAGCCCTGTTGGACCTGAGTCTGCAGCCGAATTTTGGCCCAGCCTCTGTCAATGCGATCGCAACCCGTCAAACTCTCCCGGCCCCTTATCTAGAGAAGCTATTGATTGATCTGCGGCGTGCGGGTCTTGTCCGATCGACACGCGGCCCGCAGGGGGGATACCAGCTTGCCAAGAACCCTAGCCAAATCTCACTGGGTGCAATCTTGGAAGCCGTGGGAGAATCCATCGAACCGTGGGTGGCCGAGCCTGATGCCCAGGCTGAAGACTGGGTGACCGCAAATCTCTGGCAGCGTCTACACCAAAAACTGCAGGAAGCTCTGCATAGCATTTCTCTTGAAGATCTTTATTTTGATGCTCGTAGCTGGCAGGCCGCTCAAGGTTCTGAAGCCAGTTTTGTTGTTTAAGGGGCCACATTCTTCGAACAAAAAAGCGGTACAAACCTGCACCGCTTTTTCGAAAATTCAGTGAAAACTACGCAGAACGCTTGCGGCGGAGCAGCGCAGAACCAACACCACCCGACAAACATGCGGCTCCAATCACCAAGAGTTGCGAAGGAATCTCTGGAAACTGCGAGGATGCATCGCTAATTTCGCCATAGGTGACGCTCTTGCCCTTCGCTTTCACCGGTACAGTCCAGCTATCCCAGTGGCCGCCTTCGCCGATCTCAATGGTCCAGTCTCCTTCGATGGACTTGTCTGGCTCAAATTCAAATTCGCCGTTTTCATCCATTTCCGAGACAAGCCAGGGCTTTTCATCGTTGCCCGGCGCATAAATTGTGATTTTGCCATTTTTGAAGGGTTCACCCGACGTAAATTGAGAGGTGAATGTAATGGCTGAACTATCTGTGCCTTCTGCCTCTAGGCTAGGTGCATCTTGGTCGCTGGTAGCCTCGAGAGAGGGCAAGAGATAATCGGTTTCAATGACGTGGGCAATTGCCTTCGTCGGTAGCCCGAGAACAGCTAACAGAGCTAGCGGCATCAGTAGCTTAGCGGTCATGTTGTGATCCTCCTGTTTGTAGTTCTCTGAGATAGCAGCAAGTGAGAGATATCTTAGCGTGCCATAAATTTCTCTGTGGTTTAGTAAATCACGTCTTTAAAAAAGTATGCAAAGCGATAGCCCACTTAGGCTGCAAATAGCTGACGTTAAGGTAGGGAACAACGTTCCTGAATCTGACGATTGAACTCGCTTTGCTCTGTTGTTGGCAACTGCAGCAGCTCAAATCTACCCGACTGCTGTTGAATATGGTGAGCCTTAAAGGAAAGTCCTTCTGCCTCGACCGCTTCCGCTGTCGTAATCAGTAAAAGCCTTTGATCGGGCTGAATTTTTGCGGGGATTTGGCACGCTTGCTCAAATCGTTCTATTTGCGTCAGGCCACTGTAAAAGTTAAGGCTAGGGAGCTGGAGACCCAAGGTTGCGGTTAAGTCTGTTGAGCAGGTGTCACAGGTCATCTTACCCAGCGTTTGAGCAATGGGAATAAGCTGCTGGTCTAGTACTTGAACGTCTAGAACGGGCATTAATAAATGAGCGCTCGTGAACCCGATGCAGCCAAAGGTGGCGATTCCAGTGATGACAGTCCAGGTGACCTGCTGTTGGTGAAGGCTTAGCGCGATGAGAATGGATGCGATCGCAAACACCCCCACCCAAAGCCAGCGCAGATGAGCGGCTTCCAAGCTCTGCAAAAGGGCCGGATCGCCGAGACGACCTGTGGCAAGGGCGACCATCAATCCACCATAGACCAGAAACATCAGTGCAGCGGTCCATCTAAAACCGCGATGGGGTGAGAGGAACTGCCGCTCCCAGGCCCGAGCCGATAAATAGGCAAAGGCCGGTAGACCGGGGTAAACATACCAAGAGAGCTTCGTTGCGGCCAAGCTCATGAATATCAGCACCGTGACCGCCCAGACCACCATCAATTGATCGAGTGGACGCGGAATCGAGCTGCTGATCGGCCATCGTTGTCGGACGGTTCGCCAGATGGCACTCGGCACCAGAATGATCCAGGGGAAGAAAAAGAAGGAAAGACTGAATAGATAGTAATAGGGTGGCCCCCACTGGTTTTGATTGACGCTCAAGAACCGGCTAACGTTACTTTCGCCGAAAAAGTAGCGAATGTAGTCCCAGCCATTGGCCTGGATTACCAGGACATACCAAGGGCCAGCCAGCATGCTAAAGACCAGTAATCCCTGCCCCCAGGGAATTGCTTTGGGGCGTTTGCCTGACCAGAGGTAAAAGATCGGCAAGATTAACAGGCACAGCAAAAGAGCCAAAGGGCCTTTCGCCAGCGTCGCTAGGGCGAGACATCCGCAGGACCACACATAAGCCGTTCGCCGCTGTTGATGGTCGGCCCAGAACCATAAATAGAGGGCCACTGTCATAAAGCAGGCCATTAACATATCGTGGAAACCGATGCGGCCTAATGCCCAAGTAAAAGGATTTGCCGCGAGGATCCCTGTGGTGATTAGGGCCAGCCGTCGAGTGGCGACAGCGTTGAGAAAGATCCAAGTGGTGAGGAGAGTTGCGATCGCACCCATAACCGACGGCAGCCGCACAACCCACTCCTGGGGACCAAATACCGTAAAGCCCAGAGCCATCAGCCAGTGCAAAAGCGCGGGCTTATCGAAATAGGGTGCGCCGTTGTAGCGGGGGGTAATCCAGTCGTGGGTCAGCCACATCTGGCGAGCAATCTCCGCCTGTCGAGCTTCAGTGATATTGATCAGGCTATAGCCATTTAAATTCCAACCGAAGAAGATTGCACTGGCAACCAAAATCAGAACGGTCGTGACTTGAAAGCGACGATTGGAAATCAAAGAGTTAGCCATAGGTCTAGAAGTGTGAGAGATGGCTCTGGCGCTCACCTTAGCTTGGTTTGCGGCGACGGATCTACGCTTTGAAGTTGCCCGGAAGTGTGTATACAGGTCAAAATAGACATGTAATGTTCTGTAAAGCTTCCTCTATGTCTCAGGATGTAGCCTGTTCCGCTAAGCCCGCTGTCTTTGATTACGATATTGCCATTGTTGGCGGTGGAGTCGTTGGAGCCACCCTGGCTGCTTCGCTCAAACACTCGGGACTTGCGATCGCAATTATTGAAGCCCAATCCCAATCGGATGCCATTGCCAAGGGACAAGCCTACGCCATTCATCAAAGTTCTCGGCAGGTCTTTGACGATATTGGCGTCTGGCCACAGATTGAATCCCAGATCGAGTTTTTCCGGCAGGTGCGCCTCTCAGATGCTGATTCGCCCCACGTCGTTGAGTTCGAGTCCTCTGAGCTGCAGGCTAAAGCTATTGGCTACGTCGCTAAGCACCGGATTTTGCTACAGGAGCTGCAGAGCTTTTTGACCACTTGTGAGCAAGTGGACTGGCACTGTCCGGCTCAGGTGACGACGACTGACTATGACGCCAAGGGAGCCACGCTTCAGCTTGCTTCCGGCGAGTCGCTGCGGGTGCGGATGGTGGTGGCAGCCGATGGGGCTAAATCGCAAGTCCGACAGCAGGCGGGTATTAAAACCCACGGTTGGCCTTACTGGCAGTCTTGCGTGGTCGCAACGATTGCCCCTGAAAAGCATCACGACAATATTGCCTACGAAAAGTTTTGGCCCAGCGGTCCCTTTGCGATTCTGCCCTCAGCTAAAGATGAGTGCCGGGTTGTCTGGACTGCGCCTCACAAAGAAGCTCAGGCTCTTTTGGATCTCAATGACGATCAGTTTATTGACCAGCTCCACCATCGCTATGGCAACCAGATGGGGCAGCTGTCGCTGGTAGGCAAACGCCATCTCTTTCCAGCTAAGTGGATGCATGCCAACCGCTATGTACAGCCCCGCCTAGCGTTGGTGGGAGACGCAGCCCATTCCTGCCACCCGGTCGGTGGGCAAGGCCTGAACCTGGGTATTCGTGATGCTGCGACGCTGGCACAGGTGTTAACAGTGGCCCATCAGCATGGTGAAGATATCGGCAGCTTAATGGTGCTGCGTCGCTATCAGAGCTGGCGGCGTCAGCAAAACTTGCTCTCACTGGGATTTACCGATATTCTCAACCGCACCTTCTCGAATCAGTGGTTCCCATTGGTGCAGGTGCGGCGCCTGGGCCTGCAGGTGATGCAGAGGATTCCGCCCCTTAAGGTGTGGTCTCTAAAGTTTATGGCTGGGCTGCACGGGCGGTCTGCTACCTCAACCTAATAAACATGCTTCCTATCTCAGGCATATCTGTTATTATTGGATCTGCTTACTTGGAGAGGTGGCTGAGCGGTTGAAAGCGGCTCCCTGCTAAGGAGTTATGGGGATTAAACCTCATCGAGGGTTCGAATCCCTCCCTCTCCGCTTGTTTTGTACAACGATCAGGCGTCTTTCAACAGGACGATTAGACACATGGGCCGTAAATGTCAACTCACCGGTAAGAAGGCAAACAACGGCTATGCCGTCTCGCACTCACACCGTCGCACCAAAAAACTGCAGGAAGCAAATCTGCAGTGGAAGCGAGTCTGGTGGCCTCAGGGTAAGCGCTGGGTCAAGCTAAGACTTTCGACAAAAGCAATCAAAAGCATAGAGAAGAAAGGGCTGAGTGCCTTCGCTAGAGAAGCTGGAATCAATCTCGCTCACTTTTAGTCGGTCGCTACTTCTAACAAGTGGCACGTTATTTTGTCGCCTTGCTTCCGCCCGATGATATTCAGGCGGAAGTTTGTCGCATAAAGCAGCACTTCGCCGCTCGCTACCAGAGTCGAAAAGCGTTTAACTCGCCGCCTCACATTACGCTGCAGTCGCCCTTTGAGTGGTCGCCACCTGTTCCAGATGTTGAGGATTCTACCAGCTTCATTCCTACAGAGTTAGCAAACGGACTTGCTGATTTTGCGGCTTTGCAGGCTTCTGTCCCAATGCATTTGTCTGGGTTCGCTGCGTTTGCACCTCGGGTAATTTATATCAATGTTGTAGAGACGGCAGAATTGATGGCTCTACAGGCTGAGGTTGCTCGGTACTTTGCTTCTGAATGGGGAATTGCTGATCGAGCTGGGAAAGGTCGGGCTTTTGTGCCCCACATGACTGTGGCTTTTCGAGACTTGAGTAAGTCTAATTTTCATGCAGGCTGGACCGAGTTCAAAGATCAGGCTTTTGAGACTCAATTTAAGGTGGCAGCTCTGACGCTCCTTTACCACAACGGACAGCGTTGGGAGATTTGCCAGGAGTTTCCGCTAGGTTAGTGTTGGCACTGATGAGCTTGCGTTTTATCTTAAGTCGTTGTTTATCATAGAGCTATAGCCGTCGCTAGCTGAGTTAGGACAGCACTGCTTTGGCATACATCGTTTTCAGTCGCCTTAATGTCCTAATCAATATGTCGAAGGCTATAAATCAAAGTAGAGGCGTTTGCCTATGACCCTCGCAGCTCAATCCAAATTACAGCTCGATTTTGATCAGTTTCTTGAGTTCTATCCTGATGGCGGGCGCTATGAACTGGTTAATGGAGAAATCGTGAGAATTCTGGCGACTCGCCGACATGAGGATATCTCTGATTTTGCAGCTGATGTTCTTAAAGCAGAAGTTCGGCATCGGCAGCTCAACTATCGTGTTTCTGTTCGGATTGTTGTTTGTACGCTAACCCCGGAAGGACAAGAACAGGGGCGTCACCCTGATGTGAGCGTGGTAAACCGCAATGTGTGGGAAGCGAATCGGGAAGCTTATAGTGCGCTGAGAGAACCGCTGCAGCTAGCAGTAGAAGTTGTGTCAACGAATTGGGAAGATGACTATATCGATAAGCTCGATGAATATGCCCGTCTAGGAATTCCAGAATATTGGGTGGTTGATTATTTGGCGCTTGGTCCGAGGGCTGATTTGGGTAACCCTAAAGTTCCGAGCGTCTTTGTGTTTTGTTTGAATGATCAAGGTCAGTATGAGCGACAGAAATTCAGTGGTGCTGAACCGATTATTTCTCAAACGTTCCCGGAACTTTTACTGACGGTTGAGCAACTGCTGCAGGTTTGATCGTGCGTCCCGCGATACACTGTGATAGCAATGGCCTGCGGGCTACAGTAGCAGTGATCTGGGGGGCCAATGGCGACCTTTTTATTAGAAGTCGGAACAGAAGAATTACCCGCAGCATTTGTGGCGTCTGCGATCGCACAGTGGCAAACCCAGATCCCGCAAAGTCTTGAAGAAAATCGACTCACGCCTGAGCGCATCGACGTATACGGAACCCCTCGACGGATAGCCGTTTTGGTCACAGGTCTCCCTGAACAACAGCCGGATCAGGCCGAAGAAATTAAAGGTCCACCCTCCAAAGCCGCCTTCAAAGACGGCCAGCCCACAAAGGCTGCAGAAGGTTTTGCCCGTAAGCAGGGTGTAGAGATTGCAGATTTTGAGCTGCGCGAGACAGATAAAGGCGAATTCATCTTTGTACAAAAAACAACGCTGGGCCAGCCCGCTAAAGATGTATTGCCCGAGCTTATTCCTCAATGGATTTTTGGGCTGGAAGGTAAGCGGTTCATGCGCTGGCGCGATGGCGACCTGCGGTTCTCGCGTCCAATTCGCTGGCTGGTGTCTTTATACAACGATGAGGTTTTGCCGCTAGAACTTGAAAATGGAGGCGGGAAGATTAGTTGCGATCGCATCTCTCAGGGCCATCGCGTTCTCCATCCAGAGCCGATATCGATTCCTCACGCCCAGGACTATATCGCATCGCTCGAAGCTGCCTTTGTGCAGGTGGATCAAGATCAGCGACAAACAAAAATCGCCGAACAAATCGAAGCGGTCGCCAAGAAACTGGGCGGCAAAGCGGATATCCGTGATTCCTTGCTTCAAGAAGTGACGCATTTAGTAGAATGGCCGACAGCCGTTGGCGGTGGATTTGAGTCGGAATTCCTAGAGCTGCCCACTGAAGTGATCACGACCGAGATGATTAGCCACCAGCGCTACTTTCCGGTGGTCAAATCGAGTCAGCTATTGCCCCATTTCATTACCATCTCTAACGGTGATCCGGCTAAGTCCGAAATTATTTCGGCTGGGAATGAGCGAGTCATTCGGGCGCGTTTGTCTGATGGTCAGTTCTTCTATAAAGCCGATCAGGGCGTCAAGCTCGATGAGTATTTACCCAAGCTAGAGACAGTCACTTTCCAAGAAGACTTGGGGTCAGTGCGTCTGAAGACTGACCGAATTGAGCAAAACGCTCAGCGGATTGTGGATCAGCTCCAGCTTGATAAAAATGCTCAAGCCATTGTTAAACGGGCAGCTCAGCTTTGTAAGGCAGATCTTGTGACTCAAATGGTGGGGGAGTTCCCAGAGCTGCAGGGATTGATGGGACAAAAGTATGCGACGGCCAGTGGTGAGCCGGAGGCGGTGGCGACTGCGATTGGTGAGCATTATTTACCCAAGGGAGCCGATGATGATTTGCCCCAGAGTTTGCCCGGTCAGGTGGTTGCGATTGCAGATCGTCTAGACACCCTCGTGAGCATTTTTTGCCTGGGCTTGATTCCCACTGGTTCGTCAGATCCCTTTGCCCTGCGGCGATCGGCAAATGCGATTATCAATATTACTTGGGATGCTCAACTGCCGCTGAACTTGCATCAGCTTCTGTTCGATACGGCGGCGACCTGTGCTGAGACCGTAGAGAAGTCGATGCCGGCGGCAGAACTCCAGCAGAAGCTTCAGGAGTTTTTCTTAGTGCGGATTCGCAGTCTGCTTCAGGATGAGCTGAAGATTGATTATGATCTTGTGAATGCTGTGTTGGGGACCGACGACCCCGAATATACGCAGAGGGCGCTGGTGGATGTTTTGGATGTTTGCGATCGCGCTAAATTCCTGCAGCAGATTCGGGATGACAAGACGCTTGGTGGTATCTATGAAACTGTCAACCGGGCCGCACGACTGGCAAGCAAGGGCAATCTAGAGTTCAACGTTTTAGATGCAACAACCGTGGTGGATGCTAAACGCTTTGAGCAAGATTCAGAGTCAGCTTTTTATGCCGCGTTAAATAAGCTGTTGCCAGAGGTGCAAGCCGCACAGGAGCAGCGAGATTATCAGCGATTGGTAAAGGGACTAGCGGAAAGTGCTCCAAAAGTGAGCGCATTCTTTAACGGTCCAGATAGTGTTTTGGTAATGGCAGAAGATGCAGCACTGAAGCAGAACCGCCTAAATTTGCTCGGAGTTCTACGCAATCAGGCCCGTGTGCTGGCTGATTTTGGAGAAATTGTAAAAGGCTGATGAATGCAATGGCGCACTACGTTGTTCTAATCAGCTCTATCAGCATTCTGCTAAACCGCACTACATCTCTACGAACGCCCTGGCTTTGTTCTGCCCTGCTTGCGTCGCTTGTAAGTTGCGGGAACCGGTGAACCCATGATGTTGACCTTCTGATACTTGCGATCGCGTTCCAGTTGCTTCAACTCTGTATAGTCGGTCCAATGGATACAGTCCACCGGACACGTATCTATCGCCTCTTGGATTACCTCTACCGGGTCGCCATCCTGCCGAAAGGCCCGTGAGCGACCATTGAACGGCTCTATATAAAAGGTATTGCGGGCCACGTGGGCACAATGCTTACAGCCAATACAGGTTGGCTCATCGACGTATACACCTTTCTGCCTAAGCACCCCACCCAGCTCCGGCTCTAGGCCAGAGCGTTCAGGATGGCTGCGGAGCTGACCGCCCAATTCAGGTTCTAAGCCCGACCGATTTTCCTCTGTCGAGGATTGAGTCTGAAGAGGGTCAGAAGGTCCAGTCATCTAGGAACTCCAGCGTTGGACAACAAGCTGAATAGTACCGTCAGCATTTTCTTTCTGCTCAGTGACCTGAAAGCCCTGATCGGCTGTCGTGCTAACGACGGTGTGATAAGCGTATCGCTGCGTCACTTTTTCTAGAAAGCGATTCACAGACCAGTTCTGAGCCCAGAAGTCCATATCAGCCACTAACTCATAGGCTTCGCCTTGCTTGCTAAAGCCGATGTCGTAACCGTTCTCTTGCTCAATGACGACCTCTGCCGTTTGGGTTTGGCCCTGATAACCGCGTACAGGGTGAGGACCAGCCTTATAGGGCAGTTCAAGGTCAGCAAGGGCAGATTCTAAAGCAGGTAGGTTGCGGATTTGAGTTTTGATCTGGCTGAAGTGTGACATAGCGTTATCTAAAATTAGCTGAACAATAAAGGAAGCGTGAACCAAGTTCTCAGGGGCAAGGCGCTGCCTACCACTGGCTATGAACTTTTGCAGCGGTTGCGTCTTTCTGCTGCACCGTCTCTGTTTGGGCAAAAAATTCTGAGGTTTTCTGGGCGCTAATGACCGGACCGAGCTGTGCCTCAATGGCGGCGGTGACTTCGGCGCAGGAAGACCCCACGATTCCAGTCACTTTCTCTTCAACACGACCATCGGGGTGAATGACAAATTCCAGGGTTTCCATGCTGTTCCTGTCGTACTAAAAAACTAAGGCGATGCAGGGGCTGAACTTGGGGCTATCTAATTGTTTCTGAAGCTAACGCGTGTAAAACGTTACGAACTGCATTGAAAACATCATAAAAGTATTTAATTGCAGGAGCAGTTGCTTTAACTGTGAGTTTATACTGAGTCCCTTTCTGTGTCGAGCTGTCGCCAGTATGTGAATTTTCATGAAGCATTGTCTTGCCTGGACCCTTCGTGGGTCAATCGTGAGACTTTATCGTTCTCAACTTGATCGCAGGCTCCCCTCTTGGCTGATAATGTTGGGGCATGTTCACGTATAGGAAAGAAGCCAGTGACGAATCAGGTCAATCCAATTCCGGTGGGTGTCTTGGGCTTTGGTGGTCTGGGTCAGGCTGCAGCTCATGTGTTGGCTCCCAAGCAGCAGATGCGTCTAGTGGCGGCAGCGGATAAAAAAGGCTATGCCTATAGTCCTGAAGGACTTGATCTGAAAGATGCGATCGCAACCTATCAATCCCAAGGCTCTTTGGGGTATCTAGAGCCGAGTGGCGTCCTTAGCGAACAAAGCATCGCCGATTTAATTGGACGTAGTCAGAACGTAGCGGGCTTCTTCCTGGCGCTCCCCAACTTGCCTAACACCTTCATGGCCTCGGTTGCCAAGCAGTTTGTTGCCTCCGGCTGGCAGGGTGTCCTCGTGGACGCCATTAAGCGCACCAGCGCCGTTGAGCAGCTCATTGAACTGCAGTCAGAGCTAAAAGAAGCGGGTATTACCTATGTGACCGGTTGCGGTGCAACTCCAGGATTGCTAACGGCAGCAGCAGCCCTCGCAGCCCAAAGCTACGCTGAAATTCATCAGGTCAAAATCACCTTTGGCGTTGGCATCGGCAATTGGGAGGCTTATAGAGCCACCATTCGAGAAGATATCGGTCATCTACCGGGGTACACGATTGCTCAGGCTCAGGCCATGACGGATGCAGAGGTAGAGACGCTTTTAGAAGAGACGAATGGTCTGCTCACTCTCGAAGACATGGAACATGCTGACGACGTGATTCTAGAAATGGCCGGAATTTGTGGACGAGATCGCGTCACCGTTGGTGGCGTTGTCGATACCCGCAACGCCAAGAAGCCCCTGAGTACGAATGTTCAAATCACGGGACGTACCTTTGAAGGCAAGATTTCGACCCACACCTTTACGCTCGGTGACGAAACTAGCATGGCGGCAAATGTCTGCGGTCCCGCCTTTGGTTACCTGAAGGCAGGTGCTCAGCTTCACCAGCAGGGATTCTGTGGATTGCTGACTTCAGCACAGGTCATGCCTCACTTTGTTTCCTAAGCTTCAAATGCCCGACTCTAGTTTTTCCCTCGTTCTGCCGGTATACAACGAAGAGGATGTCATTGAATCCACCATTGAGCAGCTCCAAGAAATTTTGGATGCGGCCCAGTGTCAGTATGAAATTATTGCTGTAGACGATGGATCTTGCGATCGCACCCCCAACGTTCTCGCTACCCGTAAAGACGTTACCGTACTCACCCACAGGCGCAATCGCGGCTATGGCGCAGCCCTGAAAACCGGTATCAAAAGAGCGCGATATCCCTGGATTGTAATTACCGACGCCGACGGCACCTATCCCCACGAACAGATTCCTTATCTTGTTTCTCTCGCGGCTGACTTCGATATGGTGGTGGGGGCCAGAACTGGGGCCAATGTTCGTTATTCCAATATTCGCAAGATTCCTAAGTTTTTCTTAGTCCGGTTTGCTCAGTGGATTACCGGTTCCCCGATTCCTGACCTCAACAGCGGGATGCGAGTGTTTCGTAAATCTATTGCTGAGCGATTCCTGCGAATTTTGCCGGATACCTTCAGCTTTACGACCACCATCACGGTTGCCATGCTGACCAATCAGTATGCCGTTCACTACGAGCCTATTGATTATCATCTGCGGGTGGGACGCAGCAAGATTAAGCCGATCCGTGACACGATTCGCTTTGTTCAGTTGATTTTGCGAACCGGCGTTTACTTTGCGCCATTGAAGGTGTTTTTGCCTTTGGCGGGCTTATTCTTCGTTGGTTTTCTGTTTACTCTCGGTCAAGATATTTTTATCCGTCAGGATTTGACTGAGCGGACCCTCATACTGTTAATTGCGACCACTCAAGTTGGTATTTTTGCCCTACTGGCCGACATGATTGATAAACGCACCAGCCGCTTTTGAACACTCTGAGGATAGACATTTCAGATTGTAAGCATTTCCCAAATCCGACATAAATATTGTCGTTCTGCCTGAAGTCTTCATTAGATCAGTTTAGTGAATTAGGTAACTGTCATGCCCAGCCTGCCTCAGAACGATCCCGACCTACAAGCGCGTCAAGCTCTACTCAAGCAGCAGCAGGAGCGCTATCAATTTAACTTCGAGTATCTGGCACCGCTGGCCATGCTGGATGAAGTTCCCAAGGATGAGAATTTCTCCGGCGCTTATCTTGCCGAACGTCTAACGCGCGCCGCTGATCTCCCGGTCAATATGTTGGCGGCGAAGGCTCATTCTCTCTTAGATCCCCTAGATCGCCTGGAGGATTATGACGACTTGTTTACCTTGCTGCCTAAACCGGCTATTGCCAATACATTCCAAACGGATGAAGTCTTTGCTGAACAGCGGTTGTCAGGAGCGAATCCAATGGCAATTCGCAGACTTGATCCCAGCAATCCGCCGTCGGCATATCTCAATATTAAGCAACAGCTAGCAACCAAGGGTAAAACGCTCGTCGAGCGTAATCTTTACTACGTTGACTACAGCGAACTCAGCTTTATCCAGGGGGGAACCTACGCCAAGGGCAAAAAGTACCTACCCACTCCCTTTGCTCTTTTTAGTTGGCAGTCAATGGGGTATCGCGATCACAAGACCAGCGATCATGGCGAACTACTGCCCATTGCCATTCAGATTCAGCAAAACAACAGTGGTCGAGTCTATACGCCCCGAGATGCCCATCTTGACTGGTTATTTGCCAAACTCTGTGTCCAGATTGCTGACGGTAATCATCACGAGATGAGCAGCCATCTGTGTCGCACTCATTTTGTTATGGAACCCATTGCCGTAGTCACTGCACGCCAACTGGCCGAAGATCACCCACTCTATATTTTACTGCAGCCTCACTTCCGATTTATGTTGGCCAACAACGAGCTGGGCCGGAAGCAGCTCATACAACACGGTGGCCCGGTAGATAAGCTTTTGGCCGGGACGCTGGCCGAATCTTTGCAGGTTGTCAAAAATTCCTTTGAATCCTGGAGCCTTGATCAGTTTTCCTTCCCCACCGAGGTTCGCAATCGCGGTATGGATAGCCCAGATCTGCCCCATTTCCCTTACCGAGATGACGGCCAGCTCGTCTGGGATGCGATTTATAAATTTGTGACCGACTACCTGCGGCTCTTTTATGCTGACTCTGACGCTCTTAAAAACGATGAAGAGCTACAGAGCTGGCTTAAAGAACTGCGCGATCCGCAGGGCGGACGCATCAAAGGCGTGCCCGAGCATATTCAAGCGCTAGAGCCGCTCGTTGAAATGGTGACCACCATTATTTTTACCTGTGGCCCGCAGCACTGTGCCGTCAACTATACCCAATATGAATATATGGCTCTGGCCTCCAACATTCCCCTAGCGGCCTATCAAGATCTAACAGGTCTTGAAAACGGCTCCGAGACTAAACCTGCCATCACTGACGAAGCCCACCTGATGCAGTATCTGCCGCCCTACCAGCAGGCTGCAGGACAGCTTCAAATCATGAATATTTTGACGGACTATCGCTATGACAAGTTGGGCTACTATGACCGCACCTTCAAGGATGCTTTTGCTGGAAGCAGTTTTGACACCGCTGTTGATGCTGTTGTCGAGCAGTTCAAGCAGAATCTACGAGTCGTAGAGACTGAAATTGATCTCGATAACCGCAAACGCGTGATTGAGTATCCCTACCTAAAGCCCTCTTTAATCTTGAATAGCATCAGTATCTAGAGTGTCTCCGCTGATTGTGCTGGGGCATTCTATGTGCCCCACAGTTTAGCCTCTAAAGACAATAGATGCGTTGAATTAAAATGTTTAGATTCAACGCATCTGCTGCGCTAGCTCCTTTAAGGCTCGCTGAAGCTGTTGATCAGCTCTGGGCTGCTGAGTTGCGATGGCCGAAGGCCGGTCGGAGATCCTCGCAATATTCTCAGATTGACGTGACTCTGACTGCTCTGCTGATTTTCTATCAGCAGCGGAAACTACAAGATCGGGGGTAATCCCGATCTTGTTAATATCCTGCCCCTTAGGGGTTAAATACTTGGCAACCGTAATCACGATTCCAGATCCATCTTCCAGAGCTTCTAAAGACTGAATCACCCCTTTACCAAACGTCTGAGTTCCGATGACAGTCGCTCTCTGATTATCCTGGAGTGCTGCTGCCAACACTTCACTGGCGCTAGCCGACTCGCCGTCAACGAGAACCTTTAATGGTGCTGCTGTGAGTTCCTTCTGCGTTGTTTCGTGGCGTTCAATCTCACCGCGCTGATCCACCAGAGAAATCAGACGATTGGGCCTCAGCCACATGCGGGCCATCTCTACACTGGCCTCAAACACACCGCCCGGATTACCACGTAAATCTAGAACATACCCCTTCACCTGCTGAGCCTCTAGGGTCTCAATGGCTGCACGCATTGCCTTGGGTGACTTTGTCGTAAACACCGGAACCTGAATATAGCCAACCTTACCCGCTGCAGTCTCTAGCACCTTGAAGGTCAGAGGATTCAGATCAAGCTGCTCCCTCACAAGCTCATAGTCAGTTGTCTTAGAGCCACTGCGAACGCTAAGGGTCACCTTACTGCCCACCGGACCAATAATGAACTGACTTGCCTTTCGAGGATCGATATTGGGTGTGCGAGTCCCATTGATGCTGACCACAACATCTCCTCTCTTGATGCCTTGCTCTGCTGCTGGAGATCCCGGTAAAGGTTCAACTACAACCCATTCGTCACTGAGAGCGTTGACGCCCACGGTTAAACCGACCCCAATGAATTCGCCCGAAACTTTATCGACCAAATCTTTAATATTATTAGGCGGCAAGAAACGCGTGTAGGGATCCTCTAGCGGCTTCAGCATCTCCTGCACTGCAATATAGGCTTGTTGTGGAGAGCTATAGCTGCGCTTCAGATAGTCTTGACGAACCGCCTGCCAATCAATTTGATTAAAATCACGGTCAACGTACTGACGGTGAACGATTTGCCAAGCCTGATCAACGAGAGCTTTGGGGCTATCTTCTAGCGTGTGGACAGGCTGAATATAGCCCAGTATCGTCACGCTGCTAATTAGAGCTATCCAGGCTAATTTCGATTTTTGCATTGCTGCCTCACGCCACTTGCACTACTTTGACGTAACCTACGGAGCCAATGGTCCCTTGCGCCAGCGAGTTTTCTCATACCACTCTGCAAGCGTTGGCATCCAGGCTTTGAAGCATTCCAGCATTAGCTCCGTCATCACGCGGGTTTCAAGCTGGACATCGTACTTGCCGCGAATGTCGAGCAGGTGCATCAGAGATCGCGTATTGGCTGACATCACCCAATGCTGCCGCACATCAAAGGGGATTAGCCCCCGTGCATGTTCTTCTGCAAGTCCCTGCTCAATGCGTTCGGCATAGCGCTGGCACCCTTGGTGGCACCAGTCTAAGTCTTGCTGACGCTGTTCGGCGGTGTAGTCATATTTTTTGCCCTGGCGATCACTGTAGCTACCCACAGGCCGCAGATAAAAAACATCCTCTAGTTCTTGCGTACCTGCGACAACATCCAAAATTCTTTTGCCGGTGTACCGAAAGGATTGTACATCGAAGGATACATTCCGGTGAGTTCGCATCTGCTGCATCGTACTGTGCGGAAAGTAGCCGAAATTAAGCACAATTTGGGGATGTTCTAGTGGGCCATAATGGCCTCGATTGCCCTGAAGCAAATTCTTAACGATTAGCTCGCCGCATTTCTCTTCGCCGGGCCAGCTATCGCGCTTTGTCCAAACAAGCTGCTCTGCATAGTCTTGGTGCATTGCCGCGTAGGCAACTTGTTGGGGGTTAGGGGTCTGAGAAATAACCTCTACCGTAAACCGATCATCCATAGGGGCATTGTGAGTCTGAACAATGGGGCCGATATCCATGTAGAACTCTGGCCAGCCTCTATTAGACCATCTTCAACTCAATTATTGATAGATCAAGTTGCGATCGCTGGCCAGATCGCGAATAAGGGGCAAACGGCTACTGATATAAGTACTGCAGGCTGCCGTATCCTGAATACCCTTTTGCTTTAGGCGCTTAATTAACCACTGCACAAGGGTCGTATCATCCAAGTTCAGCAGAACGTTCGTCTGAGTTGACTCAACTAAGGACCAAAGTTCATGAATTGCATCGGGTGTCATAGCTCTCACCGCCTAGGGAATGTTCTGTACTAAATTCAGGAGTGGTTTTGTTGCTTAAGATTTTCTTTATGTTTTTAGAGTACACGTTCCAAATAAATAACAGAGGCTTACTTCGGAAGATGACACAAAAGTTACAAAAGCCTTAAGAAGCTTTGATTCCGATTTTAGAGAAGGGCGATAGATGAGCCGGAGAGCCCTAAGCCAAAGGGGGGATAGCTCCATCGGCTTGGTAAGTACAAATACGTTTTACATGGCTGTCAGAACTCTGTACCGTCGGGGATCACACGATGATTCAGGGCTTTGGGCTAGGTTGCCCCTGCTTGCGTAAGTGTCCCAAAAAGGCTCAAATAATATACAGCAACCGTAAAAAAAATTAATCACACCGGCCAAGGAAAAATCGATGAAGATTAAACAGGGTTTAATAACGCTGCTGCTCGGTACATTGGGCTGGATGGGATCGGCGGAAGCGGCGGGCAAGATTGTTGGTTTCCAGTACGTCACTTTTGCAGATAGTGGGGATGCTCCATTAGAAGACAACGCGATTCACTACATTCCGTGCTCTCCTAAAAATGACTGTATACAGGTGCAAGAGGCGATACAGGCAGAGCTAACGCAGGCTCAGTCAGAAATGCGTCAGGCTCGCCTATCCTTGGAGCGGCCTGAAGAAGCCTGGAATGTTTTTTCTCAGCTTGATCAGCAGCTTCTGCCACTGCTAACGGATAAAGAGGGCTACAAAACTGTCAAAACGGGTAAGAAGGGTGTTTTTCGTGTGGATTGTCCCACTAAGAACTGTCTTATTTACTCCTTTGGGGTGGTGCGCGATCGCTATGGGTATTGGCTGCAAATCTCTCCCGGACGTAAGCGCTTAGATCTTGGTCCTGGTAAAGGCATTGCAGAAGATAAGCCCCGTAGTCTCTAAGGCAGGTATTCGCTATGAAGCTTCAAATCTCTTTGGCTGCTGTATTGTTGGCTGCCAGTGTGGCTGAGGCTAGGCTGCCTGAGCACATCCAAACTTTGCTCGATACGAGAATCTGTATTCGCTGTGATTTAGCAGGAGCTAACTTCAGCGGTGTTGACCTCAGCAGCGTAAATCTGAAAGGCGCCAATCTCATCCAAGCCAATCTCAAGCGGACCAATTTGAGTGCAGCGAATTTGACAGATACAAAACTGATTCGAGCAAAGCTGCGGTCGGGTAATCTACAAACCACTCGGCTCAATGTCGCTGATCTGAGTCAGGCTGATTTACGGGACGCTAATTTGACGGGGGCTGATTTACGCAGTACCC
This sequence comes from Acaryochloris thomasi RCC1774, assembly GCF_003231495.1. Lineage (NCBI taxonomy): Bacteria > Bacillati > Cyanobacteriota > Cyanophyceae > Acaryochloridales > Acaryochloridaceae > Acaryochloris > Acaryochloris thomasi. The sequence continues at coordinate 95,949 of NZ_PQWO01000003.1, read as the reverse complement.
GCGCCCCCAAAGCTGACTTCCGAGATGCCACGCTAACCGAAGCAAAACTGAGAGGGACCAACTTCAGCGAGGCTGATTTATCCGGTGCCAAACTGCAGAAGGCTGATTTATTTGCAGCTAACTTAACGGGCGCTAACCTCAGGGGTAGTGATTTGTCAGGAGCCGATCTTGAGCGAGCGAACCTGACGGGTGCAGATTTAAAGGGTGCGGATTTAACGGGCGCTAACTTGTCTGGGGCAATCATGCCTAGTGATTCGGTGCAAAACTAGCGTTATTGCTAACAGCCTTTATCAGAGCGATTTCCTGTGGGTAGCATGACGCTGCAGAGCTTGGCCCCACGCAGGTCAATGTTACGAAGGTCGGCTTCGCGGAGATCGACATTCTGCATGTTACTTTTCGCGAGAAAAGCTGCACTTAGATTTGCCCCTGTTAAATTGGTTTCAGTAAAAGATGCTCGCCGTAGATCTGCTCCTTTGAAGTCAGCTTTGCTTAAGTTAGAGCGTGCAATTCGGCTTTGTCTGAGGCTCGCACCCTGTAGGTTTGCGCCGGTCAGGTCTGTATCTTCAACGATTGCCTGATCAAGCTTGGTTCTCCGAAGTGTACTATTGCGCAGATTGACCTGCCGCAACGTTGTGGGAACGATATGCCGCTCTTTTGCCGTCGTCCTGATAATGGCTGCGTATAGGTTAGCTCCTTCTAGATTGGCCCCTTCTAGATTGGCCCCTTCTAAATTGACGCCATTGAGCTGGGCATAGCTGAGAACTGCGCTTTTGAGGTTCACTTGGCGTAGATCGGCCTGCCGCTTGATAGATGTACTCAAATTGGCTCTGCGCAGGGTGGCACTTTCAAGGTTTGCCTGCAGTAGGTTTGTGTCGCCTAGGTTGGCATCATCCAAATTAGCCCCTGATAAGTTAGCCCGTGTTAGAGAGGTACCCATGAGTTTTGCCCCCCTAAGATTTTTGCCCCTTAGGTCTGCATCGGTTAGGTCGCAGTTAATACACTCATTGGTCTGTAAAAGCTGCTGAAGATGTTCTGGGTTGGCTGCTTCAGCTATGGCTGTGCCTAGGAAAACAGTTGCGCTAGCCAAAAAAAGAGAAACGAATTTTATTAAGTTCATGGGAATCTAAAAGCAATGTAGCTTAGCAATTTGTTATCTAAGTAGTCTACTCTGCCGCGATTACCTGAGGAAAGCTCAAGAAGCCCGAAGACGTTCACATGACTGAGGCGATGCTTTGAGCTGTACTTAAAAATGAACCTGACAAAAAAAATTCCCAGCGAGTTGCTGAGAATTTTGGTTCAGTCAAGGTGAAATACGGTAACGCTTTGGGAAACACTAACCGTTTTTAAAAACTATCAAGCAACTGGGAAGGAATCGTGAAGAGGGTTTCCAGTGACGAAACGGAAAATCAATTGCCGTTGAGTACAAACTGGATATATGGCGTGAATAGCTCAGGTTCTAGCAAAAATGAGTCATGTCCTTTGTCTGAATGAACAGTGATGTACTTGACAGCGATGCTGCTGTTTTTGAGAGCTTGAACGATCGCAAGCTGCTCCTCGGGATAAAAGCAGACGTCTGAATCGACGCTGAAAACGAGATAGGTCTGATGGTTGCACCCTGAAAATAGCTCCGGGCCGAGATCGCCGAGGTCAAAATGCTGCCACATATCCATGACGCACAGATAGCTGTTGGCATCAAAGCGATCGGCAAATTTTTGTCCCTGATGCAGCATGTAGGATTCGATGGGATGGGATAGCGGATAGTTCTTTGACCTTAGATCTTGAGGCATGATCTCTCGGGTTGCTCTGTTCTCTAGTACCTCGAGAGACACAAAGGTTTTGTGCGAAATCATCCGCGCTAGGGCTAGGCCAACCTTAGGTCTGTGGATGTCGTAGTAGTCCCCCTGCTTAAAGTCAGAGTCGTTGCGAATCGCGACGGCTTGCTCAAAATTCAGGATGCGATGCAGCACGGTGGTCTGCATTCCTGTTGCCATTGAGATTACGTTGTTGACCCGCTGAGGGGCGCGGGTGGCAAGCAGTAGCGCCAACATGCCGCCTAAAGATCCGCCTACGACCGCATGAAGGCAGTCAATTCCTAAGGCATCTAGTAAGATTATTTGACTCTGAACCACGTCCCAGGCGGTGACCGGGGGGAAAGAGCTGCCGTAGGAGGTTCCTGTTTTCGGATTAATGGAGTGGGGGCCGGTGGAGCCGTAGCAGCTCCCCAGATAGTTGGCGCAGATGACGAAATACCGATCGGTATCTAGGGCTTTACCAGGGCCGATGAAGGCGTCCCACCAGCCCTGCTCGCAGTCTGAAGTCCACAGGGGTTCTACGCCAGGGACGTGAGGGTTGACGCCAGCGGCATGTTGGCTGCCCGTTAAGGCATGAAAGACTAAGATTGCATTATTGGCCTCTGGATTGAGGGTGCCGTAGGTTTCATATGCGATCGCAACCCCATCAAGCCGATCCCCCGACTCCAGCTCAAAGGGCCGCTCAAAGGTATAAAACTGAGTTGAGACAGGCCCTACGCTCATCTAGGACAGCGCCTGTTTGAGGTCGCTGATTATATCGCTCACGTTCTCAATCCCAATCGAAAGCCGCACTAGTTCAGGGGAAATACCGCCAGAACGCTGCTGCTCTTCTGTAAGCTGTGAATGAGTGGTGGTAGCGGGATGAATGGCTAGACTTTTTGCATCGCCGACGTTTGCCAGGTGAGAGAACAAGTTCAATTTTTCGATGAACTTTTGTCCCGCTGCCTGTCCGCCAGAAATACCGAAAATTACCATCGCTCCAAAGCCATTTTTGAGATATTTCTTAGCCGTCGCGTGACCCGGATCGGATTCCAGGCCGGGATAGCGAACCCAGTCTACAGCTTTGTGCTTCGAAAGGAACTTTGCGACTTCTAATGCATTCTCAGAGTGGCGCTGCATACGCAGATGGAGGGTCTCGATGCCCTGAAGGAACAACCAAGCGTTGTCCGGGGCGATGCAGGCACCCAGGTTTCTCAAGGGGACCACTCTCATGCGTAGGATATATGCGATCGCAGATAAATCCCCTAAGTCATGGGCATAGCGGAGACCATGGTAGCTGGGGTCTGGCTCACTCATGAGCGGGAATTTGCCTGAAGTCCAGTCAAACTTACCGGCGTCAACAACAATACCGCCGATGCCGGTCCCGTGACCGCCCAGCCACTTTGTGAGTGAGTGAACGACGATATCAGCGCCGTGCTCAATGGGGCGCAAAAGATAGGGGGTTGTGAAGGTGCTATCCACAATCAGCGGTAGGCCATTTTCATGGGCAATGGCAGAAATAGCTTTAAGGTCTGATACTTCAAGCGCAGGGTTACCCACTGTCTCGCAGAACACTAGCTTGGTTTTGTCTGTAATAGCCTTACCAAAATTGGCTGGGTCGCTGGGGTCTACAAAGTGTGTCTTGATTCCGAATTGCGGCAGGATGTCGTTAAACATCGTGTAGCTACCGCCGTAGAGATTATTGGCTGAGACAATCTCATCACCGGTCTGACAAATGTTGATAATGCTGTAGAAAATACCGCTGGTGCCGGAAGCCACGGCTAGAGCGGCGGCTCCGCCTTCCATTGCAGCCACGCGCTGTTCGAGAACATCTTGGGTGGGGTTGCCGAGGCGAGTATAGATATTCCCGAGTTCTTTGAGGGCGAATAGATTCGCTGCATGTTCGGTATCGCGGAAGGTGTACGAACTAGTGCGATGGATCGGGACGGCCCGCGATAGAGTCGTGGGGTCAGGGACTTGACCGGCGTGTAGACATTTTGTTTCGAGACTGTGCTGCGTGCCCATAGACACCCCCTTGCGATTAAACGAACAGCTTTGGATCGTAGCGCAAGATTTGGTGCGAACTCAATTTCTTCAGATCTTTCTCAACAATGAAATTAATTTGAAGAAAGTAGAGACTGGACTGGCATACTTCGTTGACTGAGCTTTATGTTGACTCAAAGGCGGCCACAAAGCCTTCGAGGGTCATACATTCTTGCATTAGAGCTTCTGCATCATTGGCATCTTCAAATTCATATTCCATGATTCGGCGCTCATCTCCTTTTAGTTTGCGTGAGGATAAGAGTGTGCCAGCAGGGTATTTGTCTGCAATCTCCCGAAAGGCAGTGGCATAGTTACGCCAACCGTCGGCAGAGCAGTGGATGATCACTTTCCACATTTTTATCGTCCTCAAGAGTTTGAGTAGGGTAGGGACTATTGTGCCATCGTGAGGAACAATCAAGTGATTGTCGTACCTCTAACAAAATGCCTATGACGCTGAGCCTGTTTTAATTTTGCGTTTGCCAAGTTTTGCATAAATGCACCCGCCTCCAGAGATATGTCTGTGGGATTAGCTTTCGTGATTGGAACGTATATGGCTGAACGCATAGTAAGTCGGCAGCGATGGGGGCAACGCGCTATTTTTCTGCTTAAAAGATGGCCTCGACCCCAGCGACTAATATTCTGGGCTGTATTTATATTCTTCTCAAACCAGGCGGTTCTGAGGGGGCAGGTTGTTGGAGATCAAACCTTACCTGCTAATTCTGCTGTTTCAACTCAGGATGGTTTGCTGTATCAAATCGATCAGGGGACAACACGTGGCAGAAATCTGTTTCACAGTTTTGAAAGGTTCTCTGTACCGAGTGGAGGCGAAGCTCGGTTTAATAATTCTGCTTCAGTTGAAAATATTATTAGTCGCGTAACGGGTGGAAGTATTTCTAATGTCGATGGCTTAATTAAAGCTAATGGGAATGCTAATTTTTTCTTCTTGAATCCTAATGGGATTATATTTGGACCAAATTCCTCTCTTGATATTGGTGGCTCATTTATTGCTAGTAATGCTGCTTCGCTTGATTTCTCTGATGGCTCATCGTTTAGTGCTGTAGAGCCACAAACATCTTCTCTGCTGACAATAAGTACGCCAGTGGGTCTGCAGTTGGGTGAGAATCCAGCTTCGATTAGCAGCCAATCCTCAATAATGAATTCTCTGTTAGATCGAACAGGCTTGGGAGTAAGTCCAGACCTGTCTTTATTCCTAATGGGAGGGAATGTAATGATTAGTACTGGTCGTATCGATTTGATTGTTCAAGATCAACGGACTCTAAGACTTCAACCGAATGAAAAAAATCAAGCAAATTCACGAGAGAATGAAATAATTCAAATAAATTCACGAGAGAATGCAGTGAATCCAATGAATTTACGAAGATTTAGGAGCAAGATATTCTCGGAAGATTTTGCTGCTGTTTGTACTGACAAAACGGGAAAAGAGTCGCGGTTGAGTCGATTTTTTGTTTCTGGTCGTGGTGGTTTATCTCCTGATCCTAATGGAAATCTTAGCCAAGATGCTGTTGTTGCAAATTGGGCCTTAAGACAGTCAAAAAATATAAGTGCTGCTAAGGAGGATGCTCGTAGAAATAGGCAGTCTTCAAAAATAACAGTTGCGAAGTTACAAACTCGCATTGTTGAGGCACACGGATGGCATATCACTGCAGACGGTGATGTTGCGTTAACAACTCAACCTCTTGAAATATCAGAAGCCGTAGCCCAAAAACCTGGACCTTCTCACCCGATCTGTGCAAGAAATTTTGCAAATGATAAGGCATAGTCAATCGTATCTGACCTCCTGTTCCAGATTCCGTGATTACCATATGGAGGCCTCTTGGACCACTGTTACAACGTCTGCTTGTATGATCAAGATTCAGTATGTTGTACGTAAGGTCGATAACCCTTGAACTAGAACTTTATTCTCAAGGTTTTCGTCTCTCTGTTTAAGCATGCTTCTTGCTGACCTTGTGACAGATTAAATGACTCCCGATCCCCCTCCCTCTCGTACTATCCTGGGCAACGTCACGCAGGTCGTGAAGACTATCTTTGCCCCAGCTAATGTGACGAAGCTTGTCCTCAAGAGTAATGCCAGGGTGCCAAAGCTCTTGATCCGCGTAGGTGAAGACCAGCCCAAGGAACATAAGCTGATTGGGGATCGGTATGTGATTGGGCGGAGTTCTCAGGGCTGTGACATCGTGATTCGCAACCCCATCGTCAGTCAGGTGCATGCCTCACTGCAGCGAGATCAAAAGCGTTCGAATCGCTTTGTTTTTTTAGATGAAAGCTCTACGAACGGTACCTTTCATCGCAAGCAGCGGGTTAAACAGTACTGGCTTCATCACAAAGACCAGTTAACCCTTGGTCCGCCTGCTTTAGCAGAAGCGGTGCAGATCACATTCATTGATCCGCCCCCTTGGTACATTCGGGGGCTTCGTTATGCGCTCTACGGTGTGACGGGCATGATTGCGCTTGTCACCGCCGTTGTTGCATTTGAGTGGCAAAAATTTGAGGTGACGCCTCTACCTGTTGTCAATCAGGGGCCGATTGTCGTGCTGGCTCGTGACCAAACCCCCCTGACGCCGCAGCGCACATCTGCCCACGGTGAGCTTAAGTCTCTATCTGAGTTTTCTCCCTACGTCGTTGACGCCCTCTTGGCCTCTGAAGACAGTCGCTATTACTGGCACTTGGGTGTTGACCCCATCGGAACACTGCGGGCGTTTCTTACTAACGTTAGTGGCGGTAGCCAGCAGGGGGGCAGCGGTATTACCCAGCAGGTCGCCCGAAGTCTGTTTCGTGGCTATGTGGGGGCAGAAAATTCCATTGCCCGCAAATATCGTGAGGCTATGGTGGCCCTCAAGTTGGAAACCTTCTACAGTAAAGACCTTGTTCTGTTGACTTACCTCAATAAGGTCTATCTGGGCGTCAACGCTAATGGGTTTGAAGATGCGGCCCGTTTCTACTTTGATAAGTCTGCTGGCGATGTATCGATCTCAGAGGCGGCAACCTTAGTTGGAATTTTGCCTGCGCCCAACGCCTTCAATCCGGTGCAAGATTACGATGCGGCGCTGTTCTATCGCAATCGGGTGATTACCCGGATGGCGGCTCAAGGTCGCATTACGCAAGAAGAAGGCAATCGGGCCAGACGATCGCGCATTGAAATTAGCCCCAAGGCGAAAAAGGCACTGCAGAGTAATCGAGCGCCCTACTACTACAGCTACGTCTTTGATGAACTCAAAACGCTTCTGGGTCCAGACTTGGCTCAAGAAGGTAACTTCATCGTTGAAACGGGTCTAGATCCCAAGATCCAAGAAGAGGCAATGCTTTCTCTGCAGCAGGCCGTCAGTACTGCGGGGTCGCAATTTCGGTTCAGTCAAGGGGCAATTGTGACCCTAGACTATCGAACCGGCGAAATTTTGGCCTTGGTCGGCGGAGTGGATTATGCAAAAAGCCAGTTTAATCGGGCAACTCAGGCAAAGCGCCAGCCCGGTTCTACTTTCAAGCTGTTTGGCTATGCCGCCGCCCTTGATCGGGGCATTTCACCCAGCAAGGCCTATGCCTGCAGTCCTCTGACCTATCAGGGCTTCACCTATAAGGGCTGTCGCTCGGGCGGGGCCAGCGTCAATATGTATACCGGTATGGCGCTATCGGAGAATGTGGTGGCGCTGCGGGTGGCTCAAGATGCGGGCCTCAATCGTGTCATCCAGACGGCGCGTGATTTGGGTGTTGAATCAAAGTTAGATCCTGTGCCTGCTGTGGTGCTGGGGCAAAATGAGTCCACTGTTTTAGAAATGAGCCGCGCCTATGCGGTGGTTGCCAATGGTGGCCTGAAGGCGACGCCCCTAGCGATTCGTAAGGTGCTCGATGCTGGGGATTGTGAGGATGCTCAGGATATTCAAACCTGTCGGGTGATCTTCAATCGCGGTCAGGAATCGGCAGAGCAAGTGTTAGAGCCCCGGATTGCCCGGACAATGACTCGAATGATGCAGGGCGTGATTAGTTCGGGGACAGGGCGCTCGGCCAGCTTGGGACTGGGTGAAGCGGGCAAAACCGGCACCACTGATAAGGGGCGCGATCTCTGGTTTATTGGCTATGTGCCCCGTCGCAGTCTGCTCACGGGCATTTGGCTGGGGAATGATGATAATCAGCCAACATCGGGCAGTAGTGGTCAGGCTGCAACGCTCTGGGGGCAGTACATGCGGAAGATTGTGAATTAGCCCTCTACCCAGAAAATCATAAGGGGGAGAAATCTTTAGTAATGCTGGATACCTTTAAGAATTACGTAAAGATATGTTATATAACGAAAGATGAACCTGACTTCAGCACAGGCCAATTCTTTTGGATAAGCAAGCGACTTCTGAGGTACTGTCCACTTCTGAACCTAGGGTTTGGAGAACTATAGCTGTGTTGCTGGGGGTTGTGGTTGCGATCGCAATTACAGCGACAGCGATCTATCAAATCCGGCTCTCAGATCCCTACGTTCGAGACGTGCTGACTCTAGAGGGACAGGTTACACAGGGTAAAGCCATCTTTCAGCTCAACTGTGCGGGCTGTCATGGAACTAAAGCCAACGGTAAAGTGGGACCGAGTTTGCGCAATATTTCAGGGAAGCGATCGCAACTCAGCCTCATGCATCAAATCACCAGCGGCGAGACCCCACCGATGCCAAAATTCCAGGTTAGCCCAGCAGAAATGGCCGATCTGCTGAGCTATCTGAACACGCTCTAAGCCAACGTGCTAAACAAACTAGACCAATCAATCGCCGTGGGTCTAGCACCTTCATTGATCAGATCGAACGTTTTGCCAACCGTGACCGGTGCTTTCAGGCACTCCACCGCAGCCCTTGCCACGTCAATCCGACTGGCTTCCCCTGAGAGCGTGTCACCCTGCCCGAGCACCACATCGTACTGACCCTTTGTCTTCGCCTTGATCAGCGTATTCAGATCATAGGAGGTGTAGGGGCCGTCAATGAGCCGACCGGGGCGAATGACTGTGTAGGGCAAGCCTGACTGGATCAGGGTTGTCTCACCCTGCAGTTTGGCATCCAGCACCCCAAACGCGTTCAGAATGCTAAACGGTAGCTGTTGGCGGCGCAGGATGCCGCAGGATGAGATGAGAACAAACTGCTGTAGATCCTTAGGGGCCGCCTGCACTAGATTTCCCACTCCCTCGGCATCAACTTTTTGAGGGCTATTGCGTGCAATCTCGCCGTAGTTCTGCGGACTGCCATAAATCTCTAGCCAAGCCAAGGGATTGCTGGACTCCTTTGGCTCTGGAAACTGCCATCGCTGAGACGGAAAGGCCGTAGTGCCCGTACAGCAGATGATGTGGGTGACGCCCTCGACGGCTGCCGGAAGCGTTGCTGGATTGAGGATGTCGCCCTGGGTAATCTGTAGTGGCGTTGCCTGTGGGTCAGACGTAGGCCCCGCAAACAGTTGCTCCGCTTTCTCAGGATTGCGCGTTAAGGCCCGGACCGGAATCCCTTGAGCCACGAGCTGCCCGACCGCGAGCTGCCCCACCCCACCCGTCGCACCCGCGACTAGAACAAGCGCTGAGTTGAGAGGGTGTGATTGAGTCATACTGCTCCAAGATTTCTAATGCGGATGGACGTTCTGAATTTATCCCCATCTTAGCGAAGGAACAGGTTTGCCCAAAACGTTTGCAGTTGAAGTCTTCCAAGACGAAAGGTCTTTGCCCTATCGGTGTACCCTACACCCAGACCGCAAAGCGTTTGAGGGATCACCATGCTGAATTTTGTGCAGAGCGTTCTGTTCTCTCGGCGCTATATTCCCCACGGGCACTGCTATTTATGGCAGCCAGGGCTGGTGGGACTGCATGTCGTCTCTGATCTATTGACGGCTCTGGCCTACTATTCCATTCCCATTTTGCTGGTGTACTTTGTGCGTCAGCGAGAAGATGTGCCCTTCCGACGGATTTTTGTGCTGTTCAGCGCATTTATCTTGACCTGTGGGACAACTCACCTCATAGAGATCTGGACCCTTTGGCAGCCGGTTTACTGGCTGTCAGGGGGTGTCAAGGCATTGACAGCCCTTGTGTCTTGCTACACCGCTGTTGCATTGGTACCGGTGCTGCCACAGGCGCTGGCACTCCCAAATCCGCAGGCGCTAGAGGCCATCAATCGACGTTTAGAAGCTGAAATTGAAGATCGAAGACTGGCAGAGATGAGGGTGCAGCAGCTTAATGCAGAGCTAGAGGGGCGGATTCAAGCACGGACGGTAGATTTACAGAATGCCAACATGAGACTGGAGCAAGAAGTGGTTGAGCGCCAACAGGCCGAGCTTGAGCTTGAGCAGTTCTTCTCTCTCTCAATGGATCTGCTGTGTATTGCCGATACGGGCGGTCATTTTCGGCGCGTGAATCCATCCTTTCTCAAAACGCTGGGTCATACGAATGATCAGCTCTTTGGCCAGTCTATTTTTGATTTTATTCATCCTGATGATCATGCCGCTACTCGCATGGAGCTGCAGCAGCTGCAGCAGGGTAAGGCCACCCCAGAGTTTGAAAAACGCTGCCTGTGTGCTGATGGAACCTATCGATGGCTGGCCTGGACGGCTTCCCCTGATCCGCTGGGTGCAATCTATGCGGTTGCGCGAGATACCACGGAACGACGGCAGGCTGAGGCTCGTTTGCAGGCGAGTGAACAGCGCTGGAGATCTCTCTTTGAGGCTGCCCCAGACTTTATTTTTGTCTTAGACCTTCGAGGGATGATTCAACAGGTCAATCCAACGGTGCTGCAGCGGTCGGGTTATCGAGAAGCAGAACTGCTTAACCATGCGTTTGCAGACTTTTTGGCACCGACTGATCAGCAGAGCGATCCGCAGGTCTTTATCGATCTGTTTGAGGAAGAGATTGGGCGGCAAGAGGTGCAGTGGATGATGCCGGAGGGACAGGCGCGCAGCATGGACTGTTCCTGGCGCGTGATTCGCTACGGGGAAGTTGATCCCTATGTGCTGGTGCTGCAGAGAGATATTAGCGATCGCAAACTCTTAGAAACCAGACTCCGAAGTTCAGAGCAGCAGATGCGCGCCATTTTTGCAGCCATGAACGATGTTGTATTGATGTGTCATGTACAGGAAGGTGAAATTACAGACATTGAAATTGCTCCCACCGATCCCTCAATCTATGAAGACTTTGAGAGTGACTGCGTGAATCAAACGGTCCAGCATCTGTGGAACGGTGGCGACAATGACTGGGGGATTCAGGTTCAGCAGGCGCTAGCAACGGGGCAATCGATTGAATTTGAGTATTGTCTTGCCGTTGATAACCATGAGCATTGGTTCACCGCCAGCGTCTCCCCCATGTCTGAGCAGGCGGTGCTTTGGGTGGCCCGCGACATTAGCGATCGCAAACAGTTTGAAACTGCACTGGGGCGGAGTGAAGCTCGCTATCGAGCGATTTATGACAATACGCCCGTCATGCTGCACTCCATTGACGCTCAAGGGAACTTAATTAGCGTCAGTAATTACTGGCTAGCAAAGATGGGGTATCAGCGGCATGAAGTCTTAGGCCGAAAATCAACTGAATTCCTCACTCCAGCCTCACAACAGCAGGCCCGAGACCTCTATATGCCCCAGTTCCGTCAGCAGGGATTTGTGCAAAACGCGACCTATCAGTTTGTGACCCAGACTGGAGCGGTGATGGACGTACTGCTCTCTGCGATTGCCGAGCGGGATTCCCGAGGCCAAATTGAGCGATCGTTGGCGGTGATCATTGATGTGACAGGGTTAAAGCAGGTGGAGCAGCAGTTGCAAAAGGCAAATGCTGAACTGATTCGCTCCAATCGAGAGCTAGAGCAGTTTGCCTATGTAGCGTCCCATGACCTGAAAGAGCCACTGCGGATGGTGACCAGCTTTACTGAGCTTTTGGCTCAAACCTACACCGGACAGTTGGATGATAAGGCCGATAAGATGATTGCGTTTGCGGTGGATGGCGCAGCTCGCATGCAGCAGCTGATCGACGATTTGCTGACCTACTCACGGGTTGGTACCCAAAGAAATACCCTAGTGTCTCTAGACTGTGGTGCAGTGTTGGAAGCTGCTAAGGCCAACCTGCAGATAGCGATTGCCGAAAGTCAGGCTGTAATTGATCAGGGACCATTGCCGACGTTGGTGAGCGATCGCCTGCAGCTCCAGCAGCTCTGGCAAAATCTTTTAGGGAACGCAATTAAGTATCGCCGTGACTGCCCGCCTGAGATTGAGATTGGAGCCAAGGAGCAGACCCATCAGTGGCAATTTTTCGTGCGCGACAACGGCATCGGTATGGATCCGGTTCATGCTGAGCGGATCTTCATGATTTTCCAGCGGCTGCATACGAAGCAGGAATATCCGGGGACGGGCATTGGTTTGGCAATCTGCTGCAAAATTGTCGAGCAACTGGGGGGGAAGATTTGGGTGGAGTCAGAGCTGGGTAAGGGATCGACTTTCTACTTTACGCTCCCGAAGTAGCTGTCTTTATCCCCTAACTCTCTGTCAGAAGAGAGGCTTGAGGGAGGTTCTTTTACAGATATTTTGTGGCTTATTGTCAGAATTGCGGGTCATATTGTCTAACCTAAGGCCAACGTCAAGTGAAGTGATGAGCGAGCAGCCGATTCAGATTTTACTGGTGGAGGATAATCCGGGAGATGCTTTCCTGGTGAGTCACGCCCTTGAGCAGCGCCCGGCAACGGTTCTGCATCAGGTCTCTCATGGTAGAGAGGCGCTGGATTTTTTGAAGCAGGCGGCTCAACTCCCTGACTTGATGCTGTTAGATCTTAATTTGCCTCAGATAGATGGCTACGAGGTTCTGCGGCAGGTTAAAGCTGACCCAGACCTGATGCATATCCCGGTGATTGTGCTGTCGACTTCTGGCGCTGAGCAAGATATTCTACGCTGCTACCGCCTGCAGGCGAATTGCTATCTGACGAAGCCTCTAAATCTTCAGGATTCGGCGACTCTAATGCTGGCTCTAGAGCAGTTCTGGTTGGTGGGGGCTGCATTACCTCGTTTGCCTGGAACCTCAGGATCGAAGACTCAATGTTGATGTGTGAGAATTTCTGCGATTTGCTATGGTAAATAACTCTGCGACCGTTCAGCCAGTCTTGCAATCTTCCGCAGCACAGGAGGCTCTCTCTGTACTGCTAGTGGAAGATAACCTGGGAGATGCTTTCCTGATTCAAGGGATGCTAGGAGTGGTGGGAGCCTCTGAAGCCAAAGAATTTCAGCTCCAGCACGTTGAGCGCCTGGGAGATGCGATCGCAACCCTTAAGCAGCACCCCTACCAAGTGATTCTGCTGGACCTTTCCCTGCCGGATAGCCGAGGCTTACAAAGCCTTGAGCAACTGGAGCAAGTCGTTCCCTCTGTACCCGTAGTGATTTTGACGGGGACCAACGACGAAACCCTGGCTACTCAGGCCGTTAATCAAGGTGCTCAGGATTACCTTGTGAAGGGGCAGATTACCCAAGAAGTACTGGTGCGCTCTATTCGCTATGCCATTGAGCGACAGCGCACAGATGAAGTGCTTCGCCTGCGGACCCTAGAGCTAGAGGAAACCAATCAAGAACTCAAGCGGCAGGCTCAGCAGCTCGCTGACGCCAATGCCGATTTGGCTGCATTCAATCATACGGTTGCCCACGATTTGCGGAACCCGCTAGCGGGTATCAAGACCGCCTGTGCTTTGCTTAACGCGAGCCTCGGCGAACAGGATGGTAAGGTCACCCGCTATCTAGGGATGATTCAAGACTACAGCCATCAAATGGGGGACGTTTTTGAAGGCTTGCTGCAGCTTGCACAGCTCAGCCACAGTCCGCTGCAGGTGCAGTCGGTTGATCTGAGCGCAACGGCTCAAATGATTGTCTCTCAGCTGAAGATACAGCACCCGAAGCGACAGGTGAAGGTTGCGATCGCACCTCAAATTCTAGTACGAGGAGATTCTCGGCTTCTGTGGATGCTGCTTGATCACCTAGTAAGCAATGCCTGGAAATTTACGCATGGCTGCCAGCCCGCCAACATTGAAGTGGGCCTCTGCCAGTCGTCGGATTTGCCAGAGACGATGCCATGTCTTGCAGAACAGCGCGTTTACTTTGTCAAAGACAACGGCATTGGCTTCAACATGCAGCACAGTGAACAGGTCTTCACGCCTTTTCAGCAGCTCACTCCCGAAGATGAGGGCCAAGGCATTGGCCTAGCGATGGCCCGGTGTATTGTCGCTCGTCACGGCGGCCAAATTTGGTGCAATACTGCCACTGGCCAAGGCGCAACTTTCTACTGGACCTTGCCGCTGCCTGCTGCCCAGAGTGCGGCGTGAGCTAGATAAGCGACTTGAGAGTTAACTGAACGGGTAGAGTTTTCTGCTGCCGCTGGATCTGAAGCTGCACCGTTTGGCCTGGGATTTTCAGCCGCTGTCGCACTAGATTGAGCGAGAGTTCCGAGATGGGTTTACGATCAATAGAGAGGATGCGATCTCCTGCCCTAATGTTTGCCTCAGCCGCTGGAGAGTTCTCAAAGACCCGCTCTACCCAAACCTGATCAAATGGCCTGCCCTGGGTTTTGAGCCACAGACCGCTCATGTCGTAATCAATTGGCGGCTGTTGGGCTTGAGGTTCTAGAATCATACGCTTACGCCCATAGTCTAGCGTGACCCGAAACGGGCTTAAGATCTGGCTGCCGATTCGTCCTGATAGTTTTTGCTGAGGCCGAGGGGGGCGTTCCAGGCTAAATTCTGTAATCGGTTGCTCAATCTTCAGATCGCCCATCTGTAACTGCTGAATGCGACCAATTTGAACAGCCTTCTCTCCCCCCACCCCCAGGGTTAATCGCGGCAAGGAAGGGGTTTGACTCAGCCATTGATGCACCTTTTCGGGGACGGGTTCATTGATATCTAACGCTGCCCCGCTGCCGAGATCGATAAGCAGTTGACCTTTGAGCGGTTGTTCCGACGCTGGCTGAAGAATGCCCTTAATATATGGCTTTCCTTTGCGCAGCTTCAGCGGGATTTTATAGCCATTCCCTTGATAGCGATAGGTTTTGGAATCCGATAGACGCAGAGTTTGCTCTGCATAGTCCACTTCAACCACGAACTGTTCAAAAAGATCGGCCCCGATGATGCCGCTAAATTCACGGCCAAAATACTGCTGCAGTGGCGCAAAAAAAGAAGGCGGTACGACGAGCAATTCTGAGCTGTTCCAGTGGACCCCTGACAGATCAAAGGCAGTGCCCGAACTAAAGGTTGCCGGAACTTTACGGTCACCAACACCTTTAATCTGCACGCTACCTTGAGGCTTGAGACCTAAAGATTGGGCCTGAGATTGGCCAATCAGGGTATGGGTCGAGCCGCTATCGAGAATAAACCACTCTGGAGGAGCGCGATTGAGGCTGGCTTTGAGATAAATATGTCCGCCCTCAAATTCAATCGGCAGGCGTTTGGCCTGGGGCTGGCTGAGGGAAGGGGGCTGCGAAGGCAGAAGGTTGCAACTAGACAGGAGCAGCACCGTTACTGCGAGTAAAGGGGAGAGCCGCATGAGAGATATCCAGCTATCGATACTGTCTCACCCAGCGGGTGCCCCGCCAAAAGCTAAAGAAAAGTGCGCCTGAGACGAGGCTATTGAGATTCCATTTGAGAGAGCGCTTGATTAGGGTGGTGCGCTGGGTTGTGAGCGCATTCTGGGCCTGAACGTCAAGGTTGCTAACGCGGTTGTCCAACATCGTTGAAATTTGGGTTTTGATGGGAGCCACTTGCTGAGGATCTTCAACGGTTTGGGCCTGCTCGTCGAGCTTGAGGCGGCTCAGAAATTCTTTGAGTTCCTCGGGACTGGAGACTTGGTCTAGCTGTTCTTTAACGGCCTTGACCTGAGTTTGGGCCTGCTCGGTTTGCTGCTCTAATTGCGTGTTGATTTGCGTTTGCATTGCCTGATTGATGCGGATGGTGTCGAAGATGCCTAGGGGAACCCACAGCAAAAAAACGATGGCGGCCAGGAGCGTCACCCAAGATAAGAATTTGACCCACGATCGTTCTATCTCGCCACGCTTTTCAAGGCCACCGATGAAAACGAGGCCGAAGCCGATCAGCGGTACGGCAACGCGCTCGGTTAGCTTCCCGAGGGTTTCGAGTTCCCAGGCGGGATTCATAAATTGAGGGGCGTAGAAAATTTCGATAAGGTCAAACAAGAAAAAGATCAAAAGGCCATAGCCGACCCAGTTTAGGAGCGTCAACGCTTTGGTCTGCTCATAGTGCCAGTCCGTTAATCGATTGACGGCTGCCGTTAGACCTGAACCCCCTGCACGGTCCTTGGCAAACTTTCCACCTTCCTCGGAGGGTTTGTTGTTTTTCACCATAGAGAATCCTTGGATATGATGCTGGCTTGAACAAAACTTATGAAGACAAAATAATACGCTACCTCTTTCTTTGTAGTGATGTCCCAGCGTGTGTCTTTGGCGATCATGGTGTCAGGCTGTGGGCTCAAAAACTGACAGCGGACTGCACTTCGTCTATTAATTATGAGGTACGGATGCGACGGCTTGAGCAACAATTTTCTCTATGGCAACCGATCAAGCTTTGCGCCAAGCTCTATTACAGATAGATGGACGAGGGTACAGAACCTATCAATCTATTCGCGGCAGCTATGATTTTCCAGATTTTACGCTTTGGATCGATCGGGTGCAGGGCGATCCTTTTGCGGCCCCGAGTCCGTGCCGAGTGCAGGTGCCGCAAAATTTTGCGGAGTTTCCGGCTGATTTGTATAACAACCGCAGCCGAGAAATTGCGCTGCGAGATTATCTGACGCGGCAGGTTGAGCGAGCAATGCAGGCGTTGCCCGGTTGCAAAGGGAGTGGAAAAAGTGGGCTAGTTGCGATCGCATCCCCTCCCCAACAAATTCTAGAACGCACGACTGCCTTCATTGACGATCAATGTATAGAGGTTCGTTTCGTGGTGGGACTCCCGGCCTTCGGTCGCCGCATTGCCGGAGAGCAGGCTGCAGAGATGCTGTGTGAACAAATCCCGAGGCTGGTGGCAGAGAATCTCCACTATGACCAACTTGATGCGGCGGCTTTACTGAACCATATTGAAACGGCTGAAGATGCAGATTGGCTACGTCAGCAGTTGCCAGAGCGGAACCTCGTTGCCTTTATTGCCGATGGAGCAATTCTTCCCCGTCGCAGCGGTGTTGATGATCGCCCGCTACAGGAAGCAGTTCCTTTTCAAAGCCCCGAGAGCTTGAGGGTCGAATTTGACTGTCTGCATCAGGGGCGAGTGACGGGAATGGGCATTCCTGCTGGGGTGACGGTGATTGTGGGGGGTGGCTTTCATGGAAAGTCTACGCTGCTCAAGGCGATCGAGCGGGGTATCTACAACCATATCCCAGGCGATGGTCGCGAGCGAGTGGTGACTGATCCGGCTGCGGTTAAGATTCGAGCTGAAGATGGTCGGAGTGTGGCGGGGGTTGATATCTCGCCCTTCATTAATCATCTGCCTCAGGGACGTTCAACGACTCATTTCTCGACGCAGAATGCTAGCGGCAGTACTTCTCAGGCGGCAAATATTGTGGAGGCGTTAGAGCTGGGGGCCAAGGTGCTGCTGATCGATGAGGATACTTCGGCGACAAATTTGATGATTCGCGATCGCAGAATGCAGGCCCTAATAACCAATGATAAAGAACCCATCACCCCATTGATGGATAAAATTCAGCAGCTTTATACACAATACGGTGTATCCACTGTTCTGGTGATGGGGGGCAGCGGTGACTATTTTGATGTGGCTGACGTTGCGATCGCACTTGATAATTTTCAGCCCTACGATGTGACAGAGCGGGCAAAAGCTCTGGTGCAGCAGTATCCGACAGTGCGCTCTCACGAGGGCGGGGAAGTGTTTGGAGAGATTGCGACGCGGAGGCTTACTTCAGAAAGTTTGGGGCTAGAACGCCAGGAGCGGCGGATTAAGTTTCAGGTGCGGGGATTGGATGCGATCTCGTTGGATAAAGAGGCGATTGATCTGAGCGCGGTGGAGTCGTTGGTGGAGGTGGGGCAGCTGAGGGCAATTGCCACTACGATGCTTTGGCTGCAGCCTCAGAACCAGCCTTTTGCTGATGTTTTGCGAGATGCGATCGCGTTTGTTGAAGCCGAGGGGTTTGATACTCTCACCACTATCCCGCAGGGAGACTTGACGAAGGTGCGTGTGTTTGAGTTGGCTGCAGCCATCAATCATTGGCGCAGACTGCAGGTAGGGTGATTGCCCTGTTTTGTGTTGTCACACTCTGGCTTCTCCAAAATTTTGATACGTTGGGCCATTGTTGTTGAGGTTAGGATAAAAGAGTGCTTTTGTAATGCAGTGCGCTCATGAACATTTCTTTAGCCTCGGAACAAGAACAATTCATCCGTGAACAATTGGCTCAGGGCAAGTATCAGTCTGCTGACGAAGTTGTTATTACTGCATTGAGAGTACTAGAACGCCAACAGCAAGGACAGCAGGCTTGGGTCGAAGAGGTTCGAGAAAAAGTTGAGGAAGCGGCGCAGTCATTAGAGCGAGGTGAGAGAATTCCGCTAGAAGTTGTCACAGATCGGCTTCAGGCCAAGTTTCGTCAGGCTCGTGAACAACAAGGGTGAACAACTGCTTTCTTTCACGGCAAGCGAGTCAGGATTTAGATGCGATCTCAGATTATTTCCTAGCACGGAATATTGAGGCTGGAGAAAGAATCTGTCTGGAATTCACTCAAAAATGTGAAAAACTCATGCGCTTTCCAAAGTTAGGACGAAGTTACGATGCTATTCGATCAGGAATGCGCGGTCTCCCGTTGGAGGGATACATCATTTTTTATCAGGTTGTCGATGATGGGGTTGAAATCCTGCGGGTGCTTGGCGGTCGGCAGAATTTGGAAGAAATTTTTTCTGATTGAATACCAGAGTTTGCATTGGGTGGTCAGTTAGCGTTGATTCTGCGTTAATTGACTCGACAGTTGGGTGTGCTTTCGCCGGAGTTAGAAGCATAGGTGCGCTCGCTGCCCTTGGCTCGGTTGGATGCGTTGGGCGAGGCGTTGCTTGATTTTTCTGAAGCTTCAGATTTGCATAACTGGCTGAAAGTTTGCTTTTAGGCTGACATTTTCCATTCCTTATAAAGAAAATTTTGTTTATGCCGTCATTGAATCTACAGTGGGTTCTGTAGATTCAATGACGGCACCAATTCTCCCAGCGCTTGCGCCTCATCAATGGCATTTACCAGGGCCTTTTCGACTTCAGTGGCGGTTAGCTGATTGGTGATGCTTTGAGTGCCTGCCTCTATGACCTTGCGTGCAATAACACCTACAACAGCCTTTCCTAGCCCTACTTCTGGCAACATTACTGTAATTCGCTCCACCATCCTGCCATCGCTATTCTAGGGTAGGAGTAATAGAGATGTACTGATGTACGAGCCGATATCTCGATTCAGATAATCTTGATAGCCTTGCTACCTCTAAACTTGGCCCGCGTTTGAAGTATGCTCAACGAGCGGACGCAATGAAATGAAGCTTTCGCCTAAAGCGATTATTGCAACCCCTAAGTTGACAAGATATTTGCTGATCTGGCGCGAAGCAAATGACAAGTCACAATTTTTGGCTCAGGCAGGTTAGGGTCAAAATAACTGGCAGCAACTGGAATCTGATTTGAGAACCCAGATTCTGTCACAAGATGCAGTACCAAGCGACGAAGAAAATCGATTTGGCGATGTCTATGAAATCCGAGGCACTTTGGCAGGGCCGAATGGTATTGAACTAGCGGTCATCACATTTGGATGACCGAGTATGAAACCCAACAAACCAAGTTCATCACCTTAATATCCAGACAAGAGGACTCAGTAATGTCGTTTGAGCTGTTTACACGGGTGGCACTGCGCGAAGATTTTCCACGCTACAAACTTTGTAAAGGTGATGTCGCAACAGTCGTAGAGCACCATCCCGTATTAGATGCAGAGGATGGCTATAGTTTAGAAGTCTTCAACGCAGTGGGAGAAACGATCTCAGTACTTGTTGTTGCAGAGTCACAGATCGAACCTTTAGTCAGTAATGAGGTTCTACATATTCGGGTTTTGGATGAAGCGGTTTAGGTCAATCACACCTCAAGTTGAATCATATGCCTCGTTGGTCAAAGCATATTGAGCCTAAAGCCATTGGCAAATATGGTGAAAGCCTCAACGATTCAGTAGCGTATCGCCTTCATTGAAGCCCAAAGCTTTGATCAGCCCAGCACGATTCTGCAGGGTGACTTGACCACCACCTTTCGAGTGTTTGAGTTGGCTGCAGCCATCAATCGTTGGCGAAAGTTACAGGGTAATGGACGTATCGTCGTGTAAAACGCCTACTTGTTTGCCTCTGGAAGTGTTTGCTTTTCTAATCAGTCTTTCACGAAAACTTCACAGGAGCTGTGGCAGTATCCTACTAAGAGACAAAAAGCTTGATATTCGGGGTTTATTTGATCTTATCTATCAAATATGGGGGGAGGGAGTATATTACTCCGCTTCGTTTTGTCTTAGTCTCACGGAGACGCTTATTCTCGCTCATAGGTAATTGTACGCAATAGGTTCTAATGCTTGAATCTGCAAGAAGGTTGGAGCTGCCAAGTTCTTGCTATGGTGCCGATCTTTAGAAGCTAAGGGCGTTAACCCGTACTGTACGGGTCGATGTTTAGTGCTTTCTTCTTGATCACCTTGTCTTTGATAGGTGTTCAATTTCGTGCAGCCTTGAGCCTCTACGTTCTTTCTTCTTAAGCAACTGCGATAGATAGCAGCGTGTAAGCCCCCCTCCTTATTTGGGCGCAATCGATGTCGATTGATTGTGGTAAAGCCCCGGCCATATCTATGGACCTTATGCAAAGGGGCCATTTGCGCTTGGGGTAAATGAATAGTGATCAGATTTTTGTTGTTACTAGGTGTTGTGGTTCATGAATGATCAAATTGTTGATAACTTGATCGAGACAGAAGAGGGGCTATTTAGCGTGCGCGCCGCTGCTCCGGTGATGGGTCTTGAGCCTCCAGAAGAGACCAGTCTTGTTACAGGTGAAGCAACTGCTGGCGACGATACCATCGTTGGAAGTGACGGAAACGACGCTCTTAGCGGCCTTGGCGGTAATGATTTGCTGTTTGGCGCGCTCGGCAACGATTTCCTCAACGGCCAGATGGGGAACGATACGCTTCGTGGTGGCAGCGGTAGCGATACTGTTGACGGTGGTGAAGGAGATGATTCTCTCTTCGGCGGAACTGGCAATGATTTGCTGAGAGCGGGTCTTGGTTCAGACACTTTAAATGGTGGTCGTGGAAGCGATAGCCTTGAAGGTGGTGCGGGAGACGACTCTCTCTTGGGAGAAGGGGGCAGCGATCTGCTGATTGCGGGTCGCGGAAATGACACCCTTGCCGGTGGCCGTGGAGATGATACGCTCAGTGGCGGTCTCGGAGACGATATTATTTTCGGCGGTCGAGGGGCTGACCTGCTTGATGGTGGTATTGGCAGCAACACCTATCGTGGGAATGGTGGTGCTGATACTTTGATCATTGGCACTGAAGGCAGCTTCAACACGATCAACGCTTTCAACCTCGAACAGGGCGATCGGTTAGCCTTAGATAGCGATCTGACGCAGGGCGATCTATCCTTCACCGATACGGCTGGTGGAACGAGCGTTGAGGTGAGCGAAACTGGGGATGCGATCGCATTTGTCACCGGCATTTCTGCAGATGTCTTAACTGAGAATGCTGACACTCTTTTTACAACTGCAGCAGCAGGAGCCATCTCAGTTAGCTTTGACGACATCAGCCTACCGGAGACCATTAACTTTGGTGATACAGGCTCCGTGACTCTAGAGCTAACCAATACTCTAGGACGCAGCTTTTCTGGTCCCGTTAGCCTCGACCTGTTCATCTCCACCGATGACGATCAGGACTCCGTTAGCGATGAACGCAATGATGGCCTGCTTCGTAATCTCTCGGTTGATGTGGACCTAGCGGCAGGGGACTCAACAACGGTAGAGATCGACTATGAGAATCTCTCATCAGTGGTTGCACCGGGTGCCTATCACCTGCTGGCCGGTGTTGAAGGCGGTGAATTGACCAGTGAACTGGTCTCAGCAACCGGCTCAAATTCAGTTTTGTCCTGGCATGCAACCGCCCTCAATGCCATTCAAGAATTTGGTGAAAACGATACCTCAGCGATTGGAATTCAGCCAACCACTGGTTCTAGGGCATTGGGTATTGTGCAGACCTCTGTCTTCAACGCGGTAAATGCCTTCGGCGGAGAGTATGAGTCCTACCTCGGTTTGGATCCAGGCGCTCCTGTCGAGGGCGCATCAGAAGATGCTGCTGTGGCAGGTGCCGCAGTCGCATCTCTAGCTCACGTCTTTCCTGGGACTGAGTTTTTTGGTGATGCACTTGTGGCTCAGCTAGAGAATAGTTTGGGTCTAGATAGAAGCCAGGTTGAAGGTTTACTGACGGCGGGTGGCTTAGAGAGCATTTTGGGCGACCCAACCCCAGGTGAAGTTGTTCCCTCTTTCGCCGCTCCCTTTTTGCCAGGAAGCCCCGATGTTGTGGCAGACGCGGTGGCAGACGTTCCGAGTGATGTCTTGGATGGTTTTCTGCTCGGTGTCAATGCGGCCAGTCAAGTGATCGATGCCCGTGCTGATGATGGCTATGTGGGTTTCTTCCAAGGTCCAGACGATCCCACCGGCTACCAGCCTAGCGGAGACTTCGAAGATTATGCTTGGACGCCTGAGCCTACCTTTGACACCGTTACTGGAGAGTCCGTATTTGGCGATACGCCCTTTGCTCGTAGCCCTGGTTGGGGGCAGATTAGAACATTCTCGGGGAATACGGTTGAAGATTTTCTCAACAATGCCGGTATTGATGCCAACGGTGATGGTTTGAACTTAGATGGTCGTCCTTTTGCCAACGGAATTGACCCAGTGGTGGGTAACTTTCAGAAGAATCTGTATGCAACCGAAATTGAACAGGTGAGAGAGTTAGGTGCTCTAGAAAGTACCGATCTAACGGAGGTGACCCGCTCTCAAGACCAGACAGAGGTTGCTATCTTCTGGTCCTTCGACCGTTCAGATACCTTCCGTCCCTATGGTCATTTGCATCAAATTGCCCAAGAAGCGGCTTTCCGGCAAGGCGCTGATCTCGCTGATAGTGCACGAATTTTGGGCTTAACGGGTATTGCATTGGCCGACGCGGGTATTACTGCCTGGAACCAGAAGTACGCTGAGACGCAACCTCGCCCAGAGGATGTTATCTCAGGCGATGGTCAGGGGACAGCGATTGCTGAGATAGATGGACTGGCTGAAACAATCGCAGATTCTGATTGGCAGCCCCTACTGCTCGATCCGCCCTTCCCAGATTACCTGTCGGGTCACTCTACCTTTGGCGGAGCCTTTGGGGGCGTCCTGGATGCACTGTTTCCAGAAGCAACGGATATTCAAGTTGTGTCTCAAGATATTGTTCCAGGCAATGGCATCTTCGAGACCACCAATGACGCTCTGTTCGATATCGATGATTTCAATCCGGTACGCACCTTTGAAAGCTATGCCGAGGTGGGGGCTGAGGATGCTGTTAGCCGTGTCTTTGCGGGTGTTCACGTTCTAGAGTCAACCCAAGATGCTGCGATTGTGGGGGCCGACATTGGTGAGTTTGTGGCGACAAACCTATTAGCACCCGTTGTCTAAGGTTTTCACTTTCTCTTCACCTTGAATCAATCAGATAGGGGTATGGTTAGCCATGCCCCTGTTTTTATGCTCCATTGAAATTGTCAAACCTCTGCTGAGGGAAGCGCTGGCGGGAACTAAGCGATACGGTGGCTCGGTCAGAACAATAGTAGGTGAGGTGCAGGCATGGGTAAAGGAACGCTAATTCTCGGTGTTTTAGGGGGAGGGCTGACGCTCGGTGTTGTGTTTGCTGGGATTGGTTGGCTGCAGCGAGATGCGATTCTAGATTCTATGTTGGAGCGGACGCTGCGCTCCGTGACGGGTGTTGAGGCCCAACTCAGAGATGTCGATTCTCAGCCTTTTCAAGGTGAATTTAGCATTGATACACTCCTGCTCAGTAATCCTGATGGCTTCAAGACACCCTATGTTCTCAAGGTAGACCGTTTAGACATTAAGCTCGATCCTGATACGCTCTGGCAGGATACCGTTCAGATCCAGTCCATTGCCGTGGAGGGAGTACAGATTCAGCTAGAGCAAAAGCTGGCTCGCAATAATATCGCTACCATTGTTGATCAGCTGCAGGCATCTAAAGGGAGTAGCAACAGCGGTGGCAGTTCTGGGTCTGGCTCAGGGAAGCAGATTGAAATTGAGCGACTGACGATTCGAGGAGTTGATGCCCAAGTTAAAGTATCTGCGATCGCAAACTTAGGTCTAACCCGCACCCTAGAAATCGAGGATATTGAGGTCACGAATTTAGATACTTATAACGCAGAGAGCAAGCTACTAGAGGCTATCTCTAGCGCAGTCACCACCGCGATTCTGAGCGAAATCGGCAAGTCCGCCACTGGCGATCTGATTCCTCTTGTTAGCGGCTAGAAGGTCTGGGTTAAGCAAATAAAATCGCTAATGCCTGATAGGGTAGGGAAGAAGGTTATTCCGTTCCTTACTGGTAGGACATCTGATGGGTCACTTGTGTATTTCAATAGGTTGGGTTGAAGACGATTCACCTTCATCGCCCGTGAGTGAATTCAATCGGATACCTGTTCCTAATCTGGAATTAAATGCTCAAGCACTCAGCCAGACTTTGGATGCTTTAGAGCACCAGACTATCACCATTGGTCAAGAGGTGATGCGTCATCTGTTGTGCCTTCATTGGGATCAACTCGACCAACAGCAAGTCGATGACTACAGTGCTCAATTTGACCCGGATGTCGTGGAGCGCGATGGCTACGCTAGCCAAAAGATAGCGTGTCGTTTGGGCATTTTGCATTTCCAACGACAAGTGTGTTTTAACTCGCAGACCGGCAAACATCTCATGCCTGGAAATGACCTATTGCCCGAGCATAATGGAACGATTATTACCCGAGCGCTCCAAGAGTGGGCCTGCTTATTCCCGCAAGATTTACCCTTCCGAACAGTTGAACGATTACTGGGCTGGCAAACCCAGCAGCCCAAAGTGATTTCTAGAGGGGAAGTCAGTCGCTTGGTGCAACGACATGGTGAGATGATCCGAGCGGCTGAAGCCGAAGAAGCAAAGCAACTGGAAGACCAAAGTGACCTGAGCAAGTTTGAGGTCAATCTCATTGATGCAGAGGCTCCTCGACACCGTGCTGCATGGCCGGTGGAATTAACGGCTGCAGTGGAGCAAGCCCTAGCCAACCCTAATCCCAAAGCCCCTGAGGGTGTCACTCAACAAGATTGGCAACGGGTTCTAGAAGCCCGCGCTGGTGAAGCGGCTTGCTGGCCAGTTGAAAAACTACGACGCTTGGGGCCTGAAATTCAGCCAGACCAGACCATCGCGGCAACCGATGACATTTTGGTTCGTCGGCCACAGGCGAGTAAATGGTTAACCATTCGGGTGGCTCGGATTGCCACTGCTACGGGATATCGGTATTTGAGTGGGACCGGCTCACTGGTGCTCAGACAAATGTCTCTGCTGTTAGTGTTCTGTGCTGGATTCAATGGTTGGGTGACACTGCTGGGAGATGGGGCCAAGTGGATTCGCAATTATTTCGACAGGGACCTGAGTGAGTTTACCCAGAAGGAGCTACTCCTTGACTGGTATCACCTTCATCGAAAATGTGCTGATTTTGCCGGGATGATTTGTTCGACTCAGCAAGAAAAGAAGGCACTCAAGAGTAAGCTCAATTCCTCTCTATGGATAGGACGGATAGGTCCAGCTATTAAAGCGCTAGAAGCTTGCCGCCCGCATACCAAAAATGAGCAGAAGCTCCAAGAATTAATTGACTATCTCAAGGCTCGTAAACCTTACATAGTTAATTACAATGAGCGTCGTCTAAACCGACAATATATGGGTAGTGCTCATGCAGAGAAAGCCTGTGATCTGATTGTCGCTAAACGCCAGAAAAATAAAGGGATGCATTGGTCGGAAGCCACGGCTGATGCACTCGCTGCAATGAAGACAGTCATGCTCAATCGGGCATGGGATCTCTATTGGGTTGATCGGCAAACTCTGCCTCTCGCTACTAATCCTTAACCCAGACCTTCTAGCCGCTAACTCTATGTATAGGGACTGTGTATAGGGAGCCTTAAAAGTCGGGCAGTCTAAGGATATGTCACCTCGTCGCATCCCACCCTCAAGACGCCCTCGACGGCCGGATCCGCCTCTGCTGGATGCTGAAGCGGGACGTACTCTAGCGATCGGCTTTGTACTCGCGCTGATTATTCTGGCTTCGCCGCAACTCACCTTTATCCTCAGTCCACTGGTGACTTTGGTGCATGAGTTTGGGCATGCTGCGATCTCGTGGCTGTTTGGCTATCCAGC
Organism: Acaryochloris thomasi RCC1774; assembly: GCF_003231495.1. Classification (NCBI taxonomy): domain Bacteria; kingdom Bacillati; phylum Cyanobacteriota; class Cyanophyceae; order Acaryochloridales; family Acaryochloridaceae; genus Acaryochloris; species Acaryochloris thomasi. The sequence continues at coordinate 69,687 of NZ_PQWO01000003.1, read as the reverse complement.
TATCCCCAGCTTTGATTTTGTGCATGGGGGCGGTATTACGCTGCAGGCCAATGAGCGCTTTACCCCTATCCTGTTTTTGCTGTATTCAGCCTGGGGATATGGACTGTACCGCTTTCGTTCCGAAGTCCGTCTCTCGCAAATTCTGCTGAGCATTGGTGTTGTGTACACCCTGTTTGCGTTCACTGGCCTCCAGGAAACTTTGATGGTGAGCATGGGCCACGGCTTTGAACTGGGGTTCGCGGGGCTATTCCTCTATCGCGCCCTCAGCGGTGCCGCCTGTCGGATGGCGGCAGAGCGACCTGTTTATGGAATGTTGGCCTCCTACATCTTTCTCTACGATCTAAAGTTTGCCCATAACCTGTTGTTTGACCCAGAGATACGGCAGATTTATATACAAGGTAAAGGCGGCGTCTTAGATCACGATTTTGTCCGTCTCGCTCATGGGCCTGCAGGTCTGTCTGGGGTTGTGACGCTGTTTATCTTGGCTTGTTTAGCAACCCCGCTGCTGGTGTTCTGGTTTTACTACAGTCGGCAAACAATGCAGCGCAGCTAAGGCTTTGCAAAGTTGGCCGGGTCTTGGTCTCGTCGATGCCTAACGGGAATGGGTGGGCCCTGATGATCTCCCACTAAAGCTGCGGTTTCCTCTAGGGCTTTCCGCAGGCGTTTGGCGGCGTAGATCGACATATCTCTGGGGACGCTGATGCGATCGCGCAAATATCGCAGCCCCATATCCGTTTTCGCCGGAGGTGTACACCGTTCATCAGTCACCATATACGTCAATGCGCAGCGCAGCGCTTCATCAAACAGCTCATTCTGGGCCGGATTGATCTGGATAATATTGTCGCGGTGCTTCGCAACACGATGGAGTGCTTCGGTTTGAGACGTCTCAGGCTCTGGATAGGTAGCGTCTGGCAATTCGGCCCACGGCCCGTGATCAACGCGTGTTTGATTGAGCTGTGCTTGAGGTTCGCCATTCTCGTAGCACCCACCCATTTGGGGCGGTAAATCATGGACATGGGTGTGAAAATCACTCTGTGTTCCACGATAGGTGGGGCGGCTTTCCATTGCATCAAACCAGTCCGAGAAACCAGGGTTTTCTTCGCGCAAGGAATAGCCTTTGTAATAGTACAGACTGGCATTCATCCGTTCGACGTAGGGCGTAAAAATCACGTCGGCGGCTCCAAATTCCTCTAAGAAGTATGGACCCGGCGTTGCTGCCAGCGCCTTCTCCACCTTCGCGACTACCCCGACAAACTGTTCTCGATTGCGCTGCTCTTCTCGCGCTGATCGGGTGGGGTAACACAGCCATGAACACCAAGCCCTAAACAGAAGCCGCTCTAGCTGCCGTAAGGGAATAACTTTCCGATCTTTGAGGCTGCGGCTCAGAGGCCCAAAGACCTGCTCTAGAGCAATGAGAATATCATCACTTTCAGTAATTAGTCGACCGTTCAGCTCCACGGCGGGCAGCATTCCTGACGGCACAATGCGTTTAAACCAGCGTTCCTTCTCCCCATAGCAAAACATCGTCACCTTCTCGATCCGATAGGGAATCTCTTTTTCCTCTAGCCACAGCCACACCTTTTGGCAGTACGGGCACCAGGCATGGTTGTCTCGGTATAGCGTGACTTGAATCTCAGATTCAGCGTGACCAAAGAGACGGAGGCTGGCTTGGGCGTTAGTGGGGCCGTGGGTTGTATCGATGGGAGCCGCCGCTAGTGCTTCCAGTTCCGGCCAGCTTAAGGGAGTCGTAGTCATGGAGGTATTTGAGGTGAAGTTCAAATCTATCGATATGGTAAAGGGTTCTGTGGCTCGAAACGAAGAACATCGGCTTGCTGTCGAACAGAAGGCTTGGGAATTTGAACCCTGTGAGCTCTTCAACTGAGCTTCTCTAGGCTGTACGACTTTCTTGGTACTTTATAGTATGGTATTCATGTTTGAAGTATGTAGGCTAGCGTCAGCTCTGGCAGCTGATATTTTAGGTTTGCGGCAGTTGAGGCTCGGTCTACGGCCGACCAGCCTTTGTAGAGTATGCAGAAATGCAAGCCCCTCAAAGATCGTTGAGCAGGACAATCGTAATACAGTTTTTTTATATCTTTCATATAACTTTTTTGACCATACAATGTAAGATCTCCATCATATTTCGTACAACAGATTATTGAAATCCTACAGTTGTCAACAGTCTGTTGATGCATTGCTACAGTCTTTGAACTCATAAACACAGGAGTCGGAGCAAGGAAATTAAATGTCTAAAGAAATAGTGCAATTAGACCTTAAGGAAGAATATTCCTACTGGAAAAGAGAATTTTCTTTCGGAGTAGAGGATGATCTGCAGAATAAATCTCCGTCAGTACTTTATTTTTGGCATCGAAAAACAAACAAGGTTGTTGAACTTGTTAGAGATAATATCGATTTGTTCTCGCCAAAAGACAGGGAATCACAGAAGCTCTTTGTCGAGCTTGGCTGTGGTCATGGTGTCGAAATATTTGCAATCAGGAGCATCCTAGAGCAGAAAAAAGATAGCTTTAAATATGTTGGATTCGAAGGTGCGCCCAAGCATTTAGAGCTGTGTAATCTAAGAAGAAGATTTCATCTAGAGAACTGTTCAGAGTCAGATAATATTAGCTTTTCTTGGATGGACTTTGCTGAACTCAAATTCCCATCCCATTACGGACAGGCTGATTTTTTATACTGCTCTGAGGTTATTGAGCATATTCCAGAGCCAGAAAAATTCCTGTCCAAAATTCATGAATTTATTGCACCCGGTGGCTATCTGATTTTAACAACTCCCAATGAGCCAAATGTTTTTCAGCGGAGCTTTTGGTCGTCTAAAAGACGGAAGAAAATGCTGAAGCAGGTTGAACAACTTAGAGAAACACCTCGCAAGTTCACCTGTGAGGGTAAAGAAATAGACGTATATGGTCATGTGTCCTGTAAAACGATTCAGGCATGGGAAGAGATATTAAAAAACACCGGATTTGAGTTGGTTGACTTTCGCCGAGGTGCCATTACGCATGGTCATTTTCGAAAAAGCAATGATCAGAGTTTCTTGTTTGGAGCTAGATTGTTGGTTGAAGCCGCTTTTGATCTGCTTCCAAATAAAATGTCTAGACCGCTTTCTGGGCAACTGATTGGTTTATATCGCAAGCGGTAGATCGGATTGTGATGGCCGACTAACGGCATGAATCTTGATCCACGGGGACATTTGTTTAAGCTAGTCCTAGTTTGAAGCAGCTCAGGAATACGACCGTCATTGTGTGATGATTGTAGTAGAGATGCAGAATCGGTCAGAAAGCGAAAGCGTGAATTGAGATGGTAAAAGCATTTGTTGCGGGAGCGGCGGGCAATACGGGACGAAGAATTGTCGCACAGTTGGTTGAACGGGGTGTTGACGTACGGGCGTTAGTTCGCGATCGCAACCAAGCGCAAGAAATTCTTCCCCCCGAAGCGGAGCTGGTGATCGGCGATGTCCTCAACACCCAGTCGCTACTGGATGCGATCGGCGACAGCACGGTTTTGCTGAGCGCAACGGGTGCCGCGCCTAGCTTTAATCCACTGGGTCCCTATTCCGTTGACTATGTGGGCACGAAGAACCTCGTCAATGTTGCCAAAGAAAAGCAGCTCGAACAGTTTGTGATGGTCTCATCACTGTGTACATCGAAGCTGTTGCATCCCCTCAATTTGTTCTTTTTGATTCTGGTCTGGAAAAAACAAGCAGAAGCCTATCTGCAGTCCAGTGGCTTGAAGTACACCATCGTTAGACCCGGTGGTCTTAAGAACGAAGACAATAATGATCGAATCGTCATGTCTGGTGCGGATACCTTATTTGAGGGGAGCTTGCCTCGAACAAAGGTGGCGCAAGTTTGCGTTGAAGCGTTGTCTGATCCTGAAGCTGCCAACAAGATTGTTGAAATTGTGGCTCAACCCGATGCGCCTGAGCAATCTTTCCATGAACTATTTGCTAGTGTGGCTTAAGGTTCTGCTCTGAGTTCTTAGGCCCGTATGACTGAAGCTGTTCGCATCCCTAACATCGCATCATCTGCCGTTAAGCCATCGATCCACTATCAAGTGGAGATGCCAAACCCTGCATCACATCTATTTGATGTGATGCTAACGATACAGAATCAGAATTCTGCGATTTTAGATCTGAAGCTTCCGGTATGGACCCCTGGCTCTTACTTGGTCCGGGAATATGCGAAGCATCTTCAGACGTTTCGAGCTGAAGATGATCAAGGACAAGCGCTATCCTGGCGCAAGGTGAGTAAGAATCACTGGCAGATTGAATCGGGCGACGTGACTCAGCTCAAGGTCTGCTATCAAGTCTTTGCCCATGAGTTGACGGTCCGCACCAATCATCTGGATGCAAGCCACGGGTTTTTCAATCCGGGGGCAGTACTGATGTATATTCCCGGATTTGAAGAGGCTGAGACGACTTTGGCGGTCACGCCTCCGGCGGGCTGGACTGTGACAACAGCTCTACCCCCTGTAGAAGGTAAGCCGAATACGTTTGTTGCGGATACCTTCGATACCCTTGTTGATAGCCCCGTTGAGATTGGTGCCCACTCGCTGTATGACTTTGACGTGCTGGGTAAACCCCATCAATGGGTGATTTGGGGTAAAGGCAACTTCGATATTGATCGCATCATTGTCGATACGCAAAAAATTGTTGAAGTCGAAGCCAAAATCTTTGGTGGATTGCCCTACGATCGCTACTTTTTTCTGCTGCACTTATCTGCTGGGGGTTATGGCGGTCTAGAACATAAATTCTGCACGACATTACTTTTTCCGCGTTTTAATTTCCGTACCACCGAGAACTACAACAAATTTATGTGTTTGGTGGCCCATGAGTTTTTCCACCTGTGGAACGTGAAGCGGATTCGGCCCAAGGCGCTCGAAACCTTTGACTATGACCAAGAGAACTACACCGACTGTCTCTGGTTTTGCGAAGGGGTGACGAGCTTTTATGATCTTGCCATTCCCATGCGGGCAGGAATCTATGATGCCCAGAACTATCTGAAGCTGATTTCTGATTCTATTACGCGTTTGCAGGCGATTCCGGGACGGCGAGTGCAGTCACTCAGCGAGTCGAGTTTTGATACCTGGATTAAATTGTATCGACCGGACGCCAACAGCAAGAATGCTCAGGTTTCTTATTATCTGAAGGGTGAACTGGTATCGCTGCTGCTGGATCTGCTGATTCGGAGAGAGAGCGGGAATATGCGATCGCAAGATCAGGTCATGCAACAAATGTGGCAGCAGTTCGGCCAGTCTGAAACAGGCTACACCCACGCCCAGCTCAAATCCGTCGTGGAATCTGTTGCTGGTATCGACCTCACTGACTTCTGGGAAAAATATATCGAAGGCACCGTTGAGCTACCCTACGACGAATTTCTCAACCCCTTTGGTTTGGGCGTGAAGGTTGAAACGGCTGAAGATGCACCACCCTATCTGGGCATTGAACTGAAGTCAGAAACTGGAACCGCGATGGTCAAGACCGTTTTCTGTGACTCCCCAGCGCACGATGCCGGTATTGCTCCTGACGATCAGATTTTGGCGATTGACGGGTTTCGGGTCCGGGCCAATCAGCTTAACGATCGCTTGCTCAACTATCAGCCCAACGAGCAAATTCAAGTCACGGTTTTCCATGACGAGGAGTTACGGACCTACTCTGTCACCCTGACAGAGTCGCGTCCTACGGCCTATAAAATCCAGCCCCTCGACAATCTAACTCAAGCGCAGCAGGATCTGGGAGAACGCTGGCTGGGGGTGAATCCAAAGCTGTTGGGATCTTAAAATCCATCCTTTGCCTGAGAAACCTATGTCACAATAGGTCGGTCGGGCCTTCAGAATTGGAATCAATCATGACTAAGTTTGTTTTCGTCACCGGCGGCGTTGTCTCTAGCATTGGTAAGGGCATCGTTGCTTCTAGCTTGGGACGCTTACTGAAATCTCGGAATTATTCGGTCTCAATTCTGAAGCTGGATCCCTACATCAATGTCGACCCTGGCACCATGAGCCCGTTTCAGCATGGCGAAGTCTTTGTCACCGATGACGGCGCCGAGACTGATCTAGATCTGGGTCACTATGAGCGGTTTACCGACACGCCCATGTCTCGCCTCAACAGCGTCACCACAGGGTCGATTTATCAGTCGGTTTTAAACAAAGAGCGGCGAGGAGACTACAACGGCGGCACCGTGCAGGTGATTCCCCACATTACCAACGAGATCAAAGAGCGCATTTTGCGGGTGGCGCAGCAGACCACGCCCGACGTGCTGATTATCGAAATTGGGGGCACGGTGGGCGATATTGAGTCGCTGCCCTTTTTAGAGGCGATTCGCCAGTTCCGTAAAGATGTCGGTCGCCAAAATCTCCTATATACCCACGTGACATTGTTGCCCTGGATTCCGTCAGCGGGTGAAATGAAGACGAAGCCCACGCAGCACTCGGTCAAAGAACTACGCTCCATCGGGATTCAGCCGGATATTTTGGTGTGTCGATGCGATCGCCCGCTCACGGTGGGCATCAAAGAAAAACTCTCTGAGTTCTGCGATGTGCCAGTGGAGGCGGTGATTACGGCTCCCGATGCTAGCAGCATTTATGCGGTGCCTCTGGTGCTTGAAAATGAGGGCTTGGCCGGACAAGTCTTGAATCTCTTAAATATGGAGCAGCGAGAGCCCGACCTGACAGAGTGGCAAAGTTTAGTCAATCGCTTAGAAAATCCAACCCGTTCGATTGAAGTTGCGATTGTGGGTAAATATGTTCGCCTCAATGATGCCTACCTGTCGGTGGTGGAATCTCTGGGCCACGCGGCGGTGGCAATGGGGATTGAGGTCAATGTCCGCTGGGTAAATTCCGAGGCGGTGGAGGCCGAGGGGGCTGAACGACATTTAGATGGCGTCGCCGGAATTGTCGTTCCAGGAGGGTTTGGCAATCGTGGCGTTGACGGTAAGATTGCCGCGATTAACTATGCTCGGGAGCGGCAGATCCCATTTTTAGGTCTGTGCTTAGGAATGCAGTGTTCTGTGATTGAGTGGGCGCGGAATATTGCCCACCTTGATAAGGCTAATAGTGCTGAGTTTGATCAAGAAACAATCCACCCGGTCATTAACCTATTGCCTGAGCAGCAGGATGTGGTTGATCTGGGCGGAACGATGCGTCTGGGGCTATGTCCCTGTCGCCTACAGCCCGAGTCTTTAGCCGCTCGACTCTATGGTCAAGAAACGGTGGTGTACGAACGTCACCGCCATCGTTATGAATTTAATAATGCCTATCGGGGTTTGTTTCTAGAATCTGGCTACCTGATTAGCGGAACGTCCCCTGATGGTCGCCTGGTGGAGATGATTGAGTTCCCGGCCCACCCGTTTTTCATCGCAACTCAGTTCCACCCTGAATTCCACTCGCGCCCCAACGGCCCACATCCTCTATTCCGTGGTTTTGTAGAGGCGGCTCAGAATCTGAATGGTTCAGCTTATGCTGTCTCCGAGCCGTTGACCTCCGAGCCGCTGCCAAGCGAGGCGGGCGGCTCCCACCATCCCAGCCCGGTTTCCTAGTTCTGCTTTTTTGAGGACCAGCCCCTCGCGGGAGGCGGGCTGTACGCGCCGCTCAATTTCTCGTTCTGTCGTGGGTAAGAACAGATCCGCGCTGGCGGAGACGCCGCCGCCGATCACGATCGCCTCTGGGGTCAGAACGTAGATGAGGCTGGTGAGACCGGCCCCAAGATCTCGACCGTACTGGTGCCAAAATGAGATCGCATCTCCCTCTCCCTCTCTAGCTCGTTTAGCCAGTTCATGGGGTTCCATTCCTGTCCGCCGCCGAATAGCAGTGGCGGAAACATACTGCTCTAATGAGCCTTGATTACCGCTGTTGCAGGGCGGTCCATCGGGGTTGAGGGTGACGACCCCTAGTTCTCCGGCCGCGCCTCCGCGACCCAAAAATAGATCGCCGTTTTGAATGATGGCTCCCCCGACGCCTGTACCCAGGGTGAGCAAAATAAAGTCTTGATAATCGCTGCCAGCGCCTAGCCATGCTTCACCTAATCCGGCGCAGTTGGCGTCGTTGGCAATGGTGACGGGTCGCCCATCGAGGGCTTCGATTTGATCTGCGATGGGGACTTCAACCCAGCCAGGGAGATTGAAGGCGATTCTTGCGACTCTGCCTGCTGCATTTGCGGGGCCAGGGGTGCCCATACCGGTTGCGATCGCAACTCTGTCCCGATCCACCTCTTTGATGGCCGCCACGATAGCCGGGACCACGGCCTCTGGCGTTGCAGGTTGGGGCGTCTCAACAGAGAATGACTGAAGGCAATCCCCCTCAGCAGAAAAACGCCCCAGCTTGATTGCTGTGCCACCGACATCGATACCCAGCACTTGAGGGATGTCAACCATCTCAGATGAGCGCCACGAGTAGAGTCAGCGTGGATATTATCGGACTTGCTTTGCCGTTAGTTGGCTCTAAATCTCCGTTGGTGATGATACCGGTCGTGTGAGTCATTTTTGCCACAGATATCGATTAATGAACAAGGGGCCAGCCCCAGTAAACGATGCCAGCTAAAAGTAACAGTCCGATGATCCAACCCCAGCTACTCCTTGGAGCCTCGGGGGGCACTGGCTTGATGTCAAACTTCCTTGGTCTCAGTTCTAAAAGCTTTGCCAGAAGAGTTCTTGGCGTCGCTTGTCCCGTAAAAATAAAGTTTAATCCGGGCCATACATATTCATAGTTATAGGCATTGGGTCCATCCTTGACACCGCCGAAGTTTTTGAACAGACCATCTCCATAATATTGAGTACTGGTTACAGCCTGATTATGAAAGGCTACCAGAGGTGGCTGAGGTTCTGGGTTGGAGTAAGAAAAGTAAATGGCTTTCTCTTGACTTGCGATCGCATCGTAATTAGAGGGGGTGTCTCCTGTCTGTCCTACCCACTGCTGCGGTTTGACGATGTTATCCGCCCCACCGTGCAAAATCACGACAGGAATGTTCAGACTTTTTCCTGTCTCGCTAATCAGGACCGGTTTTTGGGTAAAGGGCGAATTAAATAACTTAAGGAGCCAGATTGCAGGGCCAGGAATGCCCATCTCAGTACTGGGCGCTGGATCTGCTGTGACAATCTGCTGCGGGAAAAATCGCTGGTCCTGCCTGCCTTTAAAACCATCAGGAAGGCTGAGAGCCATTAACCCACCGAGAGAATGGCCGAAGGCATGGACCTCCATTTTTTCCGTGGCCCAATGGGGAAAATCTTGACTCAATCTCTCCCAGGCTGCTTCTGGCAAGCTGATCGCATTGGCTAACCATTCAGTGGGGAAGTGAAACAAACTGATGCCCACTGTTGACAGCAGGTGAATGAGATTTTTCCCGTAATCGCGGCGGAACCAGCTCAGTAGCTTCAGGATTCCAATAATGATGACCAAGGCCCACGCAACTCGTCGTACATCACTAACTTTTGGCTTTTGCAGTCCAGGTCCCAAAGGCATCTCTTTTTGTTGGGGCGCGTTTCCATATAGTGACGGTGTTTCACTGGCTGAGAGACGGTCATCTCCCTGAGAAGGCAGTTGCGTCGCAATAGAAAGCCAGTGCCGAAAGTGCTGGATATCTTCTGCGCGTGTTACCAATAAATCTGTCGGAAGCGTGTCGGGATAGTCACTGCGCTGAAAGTCTGGGAAGAAGACGATATAACCCTCTTTGACGAGTTCAATCAAGTGTGTCTCGTAGAAGGAGGGCATACATAGAGCGAAGCCGTGTAGGTAGAGTATGGGCCGCAATTTTGCCTCTGGCTGAGTTGCAGTCTCAGGCACATAGATGCGCTGGAAAGTACCAGATTTGTGGTGACCCGACTGATAGATGCGGTAGCCGTCTTGCTGAGAAAAGGGCCACGGTTTTGATTGCGAAGAAGTCATGATTTACACGTTGCCTGAAGATTGGAATTGCAGACATAGACCACCAAGATTTAAGGTACGCCCTATCAAGTCAGGGGGACTAACAGAGCAACGGTGTAGGCGACAATCCCTTCTTCGCGCCCGGTCGGCCCCAGCCTTTCGTTGGTGGTGGCCTTGATGCCCACCTGGTCGGGCTGCACCTTGAGGGTTGTAGAAAGGCGATCGCGCATCTCACTAATATGAGGCTTCATCTTCGGTTGCTCGGCCACAATTACTGAATCAATATTGCCCACCTGCCAGCCTTTTTCTTGAATGAGCTGATTGACCTGGGCCAGCAGCTTCAGACTATCGGCCCCCTTCCATTGCGGGTCGGTGGGCGGGAAATAGTGACCAATGTCGCCGAGGCTGAGGGCACCTAAAAGAGCATCCATGATCGCGTGGGTTAAAACATCGGCGTCGCTGTGGCCGATCAGTCCTAGCTCATGGTCAATTTGAACCCCGCCTAAAATCAGCGGTCGGTCCGGTCCAAGCTGATGGATGTCGTAGCCGTTGCCAATCCGAATTGAAGTCATTACCGCTCAGTTGCCTTATTGTGTACAAATTTCTCAAGCGCCTGAATCCATCATGCCGTATTCCTCACCCGCTGAATAAACAGCCCGAAACAGATTGTCTTTTTTCCTGTGTATCGGGGAAGACTAAAAGTGCTGGTTCTCACGATCAATCAACCGATATTGGCGTCTTGAACGGTAAGACTTTGACATTTTACAGAGAGAATCTTGTGGTGAATTGGGGTAAATCGGAAGAGTTTTTCTTTTTCCTGCTAGGTATTGTTGCGATTGCCTGCTGCTTATTTATAGGTTCTGAAACCTACGAAGAGAATTCCATCTAAGCTTCTCCATTCAACTGGTTGAAGCGTACAGTATTTACTCTTGATGTCTTAGCGATCATGGACATCAAGACTCTAACGCGCAATTCTTGTGCCAAGATAAAGCCGTCGGTCTGTTGACGTTGTTTCAGATTTGCGATGACCCTTAGCCTTTGCATGATTGTCAAAGATGAGGAGCGGACTCTGTCTCGCTGCTTGCAGAGTGTACAGGGCGTGGTCGATCAGATGGTGGTCGTTGATACCGGGTCTTGCGATCGCACCCCCCAAATCGCCCAATCCCACGGCGCAGAAGTATACACCTTTGCCTGGTGCGATGATTTCGCCGCCGCTCGCAACGCTGCCCTTCAGTACGTCACTGGAGACTGGGTCTTAGTCTTAGATGCCGACGAAACCCTAGTCCCTGATATTATTTCCCAGCTTAAACAAGCGATTCAGCAGCCCGATGTGCTGGTGATAAATCTTCTCCGTCAGGAAGTCGGTGCCAAGCAGTCCCCCTACACCCTAATGTCACGGCTGTTTCGCAATCACCCTAAAATCAAGTTTCACTGCCCCTACCATGAGCTGATTGACGACAGCGTCGTTGCCCTGCAGGCCCAAGAGCAGCACTGGAAAATTGGCTGTTTAGAACCTGTTGCGATCCTCCATGAAGGCTACACGGCTGAACGCATTGATCAGCAGCAGAAAACCCAGCGGGCGCAGCGGATTATGGAACAAGCGCTTGCCAACGAGCCAGATGATGCCTATCTTTGCAGTAAGTTAGGTGCCCTATACGTTGAAAACCACCAGCTAGACAAGGGAATGGCCCTACTCCGGTGCGGTTTGAATCTCCAGCCGCCGGAGCCTGCTGTGATCTATGAGCTGCATTACCATTTAGGCCACGTCTATGAGTCGCTGGGTGAGAGAAGTAAAGCACAGGAGCAGTATCAGCAGGCGCTCGCTATCGATTTACCGCTCCTGCTGAAAATCGGAGCCTGTAATAATCTGGCAAATTTGCTTCAGATTCAGGGTGATTTAGAAGGGGCGCGACAGCTCTATACATCGATGATTGTGGCGCAGCCGACTCTGGCAATCGCCCATAACAATCTAGGGCTGACGCTGCGGGCGATGGGGTACTTTGGAGATGCGATCGCATCCTATCAACAGGCCATCTGTCACCAGCCAAGCTATGCAGAAGCCCACCAAAATCTGGGCGTTGCATTGCTCAAAATAGGTCAAATTGACGCCAGCCAAAGAGCCTTTCAGCAGGCCATCAAACTCCATGAAGATGCCCAAAACTTTACTGAAGCCAATCGACTGCGTCAGACCCTTGAAGGACTGGGCCTAATGGCTTAGTCAAAAGCCTCTGGAGTTACTCAAGCCCTTTGACATCCTGGACAATCCGAGACAGTTCTGACTTCTCATCCACCGCCACTCGCGTGGGTGTTCCGCTGATGATTCCCTGTAAATTCTGGAACGAGCTTTGAATATTCGGTCCCTTCTCACTGATGGTGTACTCTCGGATTCCCTTATCGTGCCAAGAACCGCGCATCTTGAAGACGTTGATCGCCCGTGACATCTCGCCCCGAAACTCCACATACTGGAGCATCAAAATCGTATCGGTAATCGTCGAGATATGGGATTCCGTAATCGAATGAGACCCTAGAAAGTGATCCGTCGTATTGGTAAAGAACCCAGTAATTTCTTCCTGCTTCGCGAAACCCGTCACCCCAATCACAAACTGTCGGAAGGCATTGTTACTCACTCCCCGGGCCAACGCCGACAGCGAATCAATTGAGATTCGAGAGGGCTTAAACTCGGCAATCTCAGACTTAATAATCTGCAGATGGTCCTCAAGGCCCGATGACTCTGGGTAAGCGCACAAAATTTTCAGTAAACCTTGCTTCTCCATCTCCTCAAGGTCAATTCCCCAAGAGAAAGCGTTTCGTGATAGCTGCGCCCGTGATTCTTCATAGGCAAAGAGGATCGCACGATCTCCATTTTTACAGGCATCCTCAATAAACTTACTGACCAACAGCGTCTTGCCCGTACCTGTGGCCCCCGTCACCAGAATGATCGAATCTTTAAAGAAACCACCGCCACACATCTCATCTAACGTTTTGACACCAGACGAGACCCGTACATTAGAAGAGCGCTGCGTGAGCTGCATTGCCCCCAACGGAAAGATACTGATGCCATCATGGGTCATCGTGAACGGATATTCCCCCTTCATGTGGCTCGTGCCCCGCAGCTTCAAAATTTCCAGCGTTCGGCGGCGACGCTCACCCTCCAAAACATTCCGAAGAATCACCACATTATCAGAGACAAATTCCTCTACCCCAAAGCGGGCCACTGGACCGTATTCTTCGATCCGCTCCGTCGTCATCACCGTAGTGACTCCAATCAGTTTCAGACGCGCCGTTAACCGAAAAATTTCCCGCCGTACAACGCCCGCCGCATCATACTGCTGAAAAATAGCTGTCACTGAGTCAACCGCCACCCGTTTCGCCTGATATTTTCGGATCGCGTACTGAATGCGCTCAATGAGCGCTGACAAATCGAACTCACCCGCAATGTCATGGCCTTCAGGATCGGGTGACGCATCTAAAATAAATAGCTTGCGGCTGTCCATCTTTTGCTGCAAATCCCAGCCAAAGCTCAAGGCATTTTGAATAATGTCTGTGGGGGATTCTTCAAAGGTGATGAAAACAGCCGGTTCGTCGAAGTGGATAATGCCGTAATAGAGAAACTGAATCGCAAGTAACGTTTTACCTGTGCCAGAAGTACCGCTGATCAGCGTTGTTCGCCCCTTGGGGATGCCGCCATGGCTAATGTCATCAAAACCTTCAATGCGGGTCTGGATTTTTTTGACTTCAACTCGCTGGGTGTTTGGTTCTTGTTCAGCACTCGGATTATCTAGCATTTTTTATTGATATCGACGCATTAAATTAATAGGAAAATATTGTTAAAAACTAGGCAAAGCCATTGTCTGAGAGCTCTTCATACAGCAAGTCCAAGCCAATGAGTACTCGTTCTCTATCAGATAGATCCCCGATTATCTTGCGGACAGGGGGCGGTAAAACCTTTGATAAAGTCGGGGTTGCCAAAATCTTATCTTCCTCAGCCAGTTGAGGATTTTTCAGAACGTCAATCACTTTCAAGGCATAAACACCCTGAAACTCTTGTTCTAAAATATTGTTGAGTGTTCGTAGTGCTCGAATAGAGTTGGGGGTATTGCCCGCAACGTAGAGCTTAAGAACGTAGGTTTTTCTAGGAGGGCTCATAAGTTCACGTAATCGCAGGTGGTAGGTCTATTAAGCATCACGAGGAATAGACCGTCGATACATCTCACCTAGATGGGCAACCGTATCAATGAGGGTCAACCGATAGTCGAGCAAAATATCTTCATTACGCCCTTCTAGCTTAAGTTTTTTGGCAAAGGCATCCATTAACTCCATATGTATTTCTAGAATCTGTGATATTGAGACATCAGCAAGAAAGACTCTCGTGACAAAGGCATCAATCTTTTGGTTGACCCTACTCTCTTTACGAAAATACTCTAATACGATGTCTCGATACTCAGACTTCAGATCTCCTAACAGACTTTGCTTCGCAGGCGCAGACAAGTTGCGCAGGAAATCTTGCGAATTGCGTTTGTAGTAAACGCCAAGGTACCCTAATCGCTCCTGCAGTTTGTCCGACAGCCGTCGCTGCTGGACTCCCAAGTTGCTCTGCCACTCAGGATCCTCTGCCTGTGCCATCTCCTCTTGCTCCACCTGATCAGGGAGTCGACATGCCGCTGTTAGATGTAGAAATTGACTAACGGCTCGCTCTATCTGCTGCGAAATATGACCTAACTGTGACTGCTGAAGCCAGACTTCTGCTGTGTGATAGCTGCAGTCTGCGCTTGTTTGCTGGCTCTCTGCTGCTGCTTTTGTGATGCTTATGGGCATCAAAATAATCGCTGGCAGCAGGATGGCTCCCTGATGTAAATACTTGAGGATGTTGGGTAACTCAGGCGTCTGCTCCAGTATTAAGCAGTCAATTAAATGCTTTTGATTCTCGACCGTACCGACAAACTCCTCTGTGTTGAGTTGATGGGTGGTCTGATAGCGATCGCCCTTCAGTAATTTCTCAAGCTGATCGGCCAGTGCCGATGAACCGACACAGGTATATATGGTTAAAAAAGACTGTGAAACTGAATTCAAACTAGATTTTAAAGATGACAATACATTAAAAACTTAAGATTTGCTTCATTATTATACTGATTATTAAAGATTACTAAACAAACTGCAAGTGCTCCATCCGCCGATCGCATTTGCTCTGTTGCAGGCCCTCAATCTGTCATGATTGAGCTGTAATTAGCGTATGCATGCTTTAGCCAGTGAATATTAAGCCTCGCTCACAGTTGCGGATTCTCTATATGCAAATTCGTAGCGATGCCCTTACCTGTGCTGAAGAGCTGCAGGAATTTGTTCGCCACAGTGGCCTCCAGGCCTCTCAATTTACGACACTTAACGTGTTCGAGCAGCTGACCTTCCCTCCAGGCTGTGCTGATGCCTATGACGCTCTTTTTGTTGGTGGCTCAAGCGATGCTTCAGTGCTTGAGCCTAAAACCTATCCTTTCGTGGAGCCGGCCAAAGCCTTGCTGAGCCACTGTGTCGATCAGAGTCTTCCGGTTTTTGCTTCTTGCTTTGGTTTTCAACTGGTGGTTGAGGCTTTGGGTGGTAAGGTCATTCTCGATCACGACCACATGGAAATGGGGATTTACCCGATTCGGCTTACCCCGGCTGCTCAAACAGATTTGCTTTTCCATGACTCCCCTGACGGGTTTTTAGCCGTTTCTGGGCATAAAGAGCGGGCGGTGGAGTTGCCTCCGGGTGTGACGCTCTTAGCTTTTACCGAACGGTGTCCTTATCACGCGATCAAGCTTGAAGGCAAGCCGTTCTACGGATTTCAGTTTCATCCAGAGGTGGATCACCACGATCTTGAATCGCGAATTTCTCGCTATCAAGATCGCTACCTTAAAACAGATGGGCATCTGCAGGAAATTCTGTCGCATCTCTATCCCACGCCAGAGGCGAATTTGCTCCTGCACAAGTTTGTGGATCGCGTGCTCTTGCGTTCAGAAGCGACAGACTTCAATTAAGGTATTAACACTGGCGTTTAAGCTTGTTACTGCCACTTTTACCCGCTTTGAAGATTCTGTGATAGCCGTTAGCACAGCTCCTTTTTGAGAGACCGGCTGATCACAGGCCATCGCACACTCCATAGGTAGCTTCATGTCCATCTCCATCACCGCCGATCACGTCAGCAAGATAGCCAACAATCAATACCACGATCCCTTTGAGATTTTGGGGCCTCACGCAGTTGATTTAGACGGCAAGCCTGGATGGGTGATTCGAACATATCTGCCGAATGCAGATGCGGTCACTGTTGTGTGCCCAGGTGATCAGCCAGACTATCCAATGGCTTCTCAGCATGACCCCCATTTCTTCGAGTGCGAGATTCCTAGCTCTGAGCCTTTGAACTATCAGCTACGGATTAAAGAAGGGGTGCATGAGCGGGTTATTTATGATCCCTATGCTTTTAAATCACCCCGCATCACTGAGTATGACCGACACCTCTTTGCTGAAGGCAACCATCATCGTATCTATGAAAAGCTAGGGGCTCACTTAACGGCTCTGGACGGCATCAGCGGCGTTTATTTTGCGCTCTGGGCACCTAATGCTCGCAACGTTTCTGTTCTGGGTGATTTTAATGTCTGGGATGGCCGCAAGCATCAAATGCGTAAGGGAGATACAGGCATTTGGGAACTGTTTATTCCAGAGCTGATGGTCGATACTGCGTACAAGTACGAAGTTAAAAATAACGATGGACATATTTACGAGAAGTCAGATCCCTACGGTTTCCAGCAAGAGGTTAGACCTAAGACGGCTTCCATCGTCACGGATCTCGATAGCTACACCTGGAGCGACCAAGACTGGTTAGAAAGTCGTCGGCAAACTGAGCCTTTGGATCAGCCAGTTTCTGTCTACGAGGTTCATCTGGGGTCATGGATGCATGGTGCTTCGGATGAACCGGCTCTGAGCGCAGATGGGAAGCCCCTTCCTCCTATCCTGGTTTCAGATCTGAAGCCAGGTGCGCGCTTTCTGACCTATCGAGAGCTTGCCGATAAGCTGATTCCCTACGTTAAGGAACTGGGTTTTACGCATGTTGAGCTGCTGCCCGTGGCTGAACATCCTTTCGATGGTTCTTGGGGCTATCAGGTGACAGGCTACTACGCCAGTACCTCTCGCTTTGGTACGCCCCAAGACTTGATGTACTTCATTGACCAGTGTCACCAGAACGATATTGGTGTTTTGGTGGATTGGGTGCCAGGCCACTTCCCCAAAGATGGTCACGGATTGGCATTTTTCGATGGGACACATCTCTATGAGCATGCCGATCCCCGCAAAGGTGAGCATAAGGAGTGGGGGACTCTCGTTTTTAACTACAGCCGTAATGAAGTCTGTAACTTCTTGATGGCGAACGCGCTATTTTGGTTCGACAAGTACCATATTGACGGCATTCGCGTAGACGCGGTGGCCTCAATGCTCTACCTCGACTACTGCAGAGAGCCGGGGGAATGGGTGACGAATGAGTATGGCGGTCGGGAAAATATTGAGGCGGCGGAGTTTCTGCGTCAGCTTAATCACGTGATTTTCAGCTATTTCCCTGGCGTTCTTTCTGTTGCTGAAGAATCCACGTCCTGGCCGATGGTCTCTTGGCCTACTTACGTCGGGGGCCTGGGATTCAATCTCAAGTGGAATATGGGCTGGATGCACGACATGCTGGACTATTTCAACATGGATCCGTGGTTTCGCCAGTTTCATCAAAACAATCTAACCTTCAGCATCATGTATGCCTTCAGCGAGAACTTTATGTTGGCGCTGTCCCATGATGAAGTGGTGCACGGGAAGAGCAACATGCTCGGTAAGATGCCGGGGGATGAATGGCAAAAGTTTGCAAATATCCGCTGTCTCTATTCCTATATGTTTACCCATCCAGGCAAAAAAACGCTGTTTATGAGTATGGAGTTTGGGCAGTGGAGCGAGTGGAATGCGTGGGGAGATCTGGATTGGGATTTGCTTGAATATGACTCGCATCAGCAGCTTAAGCAGTTCCTTTCGGTGCTGAATCGGCTCTATAAATCTGAGCCGGCACTGTATACCCAAGACTTTTCCTATGATGGGTTTGAGTGGGTTGACTGTAATGACAATCGCCACAGCGTCATTTCGTTCTTGAGAAAGGCGAAGGACTCTGATGAATGTATTTTGACTATCTGTAACTTCACACCTCAGCCCCACAGCCATTATCGCGTTGGGGTTCCTGAGGCTGGGTTCTATACAGAACTACTCAATAGCGATGCCCGCGAGTATGGCGGCAGCAATATGGGGAATTTAGGCGGTAAGTGGGCTGAAGAGTGGTCCTTGCATAACCGGCCCTATTCCCTTGACCTGTGTTTGCCTCCGTTGGCTTGTCTCGTGTTTAAGCTCGACCGCAAGAAAACGGCTGCTGCTCTGGACGGATCCTCTAGCTCTGATTGAGTTTAGGCTTTTTCAAATGCCAGAAATCTGTCACACTGGTTCCATGAACTTGGGCGTCAGGTGAGGATCCCTAAATGGGTGCAACGCTACAGCAAATTGCAGGTTATTTAGAAAGCCGAGGCTTAGACTACCAAGTCCAGTCGGATAAATTCCGTATTCTGACCTACATTGCGGGTGAGAACAAGGATAACTTACTGACTGTGGTGCAGTTAGATGAAGAAGGAGGGTTCTTCAAGCTGTTTATGCCAGAGGTGATCACGGGGGTGCAGGATCATCCGCATAAGGCCCAAATTCTACAGACGATGCTGGTGATCTCTTGGGAAACCAAGATGCTGCAGTGGGAATATGACCCAATGTATGGCGAGATTCGAGCAATCATTGAGTTCCCTTTGGAAGATGCGACTTTGACGGAGCGTCAGTTCGACCGGTGCTTTAATGGTCTTGTTGAGATGGTGGATGTCTGGGCTATCCCTCGGCTCCAGGAAGTTTTGGCGACTGGGACCGATCCCGGCGATATGGCTTTGGGTGAGCGGTTGCTGCTGACGATGGAAGAAGAAGCGCCGGGGTTGCTGGCGCTGCTGGAAAGAGCGATGGCGGCTCGCAAGGAGCGCGGTCAGTTTCCGCCCCGACGGGAGTTGCCTGCAGAGGACTGAGCGAAATCAGATTCACTGGGCTGGCGAGTCGCGCTCGTGCTTGTAAGGCGTCTATTTCTCTTTATTTCCCTTTGTGGCTGAGTCATTTAGCTTAATTTTCCCTTAGTTGTTTGCTGCTGCAGGACTGACAGACAGAGGGGTGGCAACTATCCTGAAGGTATACAGTTTCAATACCTCCGGCCTTTGTTCGTTTCTTTGCCTTTGGCCGTCGTTGAACCACCGAGGAGAATTTGTAGCGATGCTTTTGAACAACCGCTTTGAGATACTAGAGCAGCTCGGACAAGGTGGGTTTGGCACTACGTTTCTGGCTGCAGATACCCATATGCCGTCCCAGCGTCGCTGTGTGGTCAAGCAGCTCCGGCCGGAGACGCCCAATCAGCAGTCCTATCAGATGGCGCTGCAGAAGTTTCAAGAAGAAGCGGCTACGCTGGAGCAGCTCAATCACGACCAAATTCCGAAGCTTTATGCTTACTTTGAGCAAGATGGGCTGTTCTATCTGGTTCAGGAGTGGATCCAGGGGCAAACCTTGGGGGTAAGGGTGCGACAAGCGGGTCCTTTGCCGGAGGCTGATGTTCTGCAGATGATGACGCAGCTGCTGCCGGTTCTGGACTATCTGCATCATCACGCACCCCGTGAAGTGATTCATCGAGATGTGAAGCCCGAGAATATTATTCTGCGACAGTCAGACCAGAAGCCAGTGCTGATTGATTTTGGTGCGGTGAAGCAGCTTCTAAAAACGGTAGTGAGTTCCTCTGGAAATGTAACTTGCTCGGTGGTCATTGGTTCTGGTGGGTTTATGCCGCCTGAACAGGCAGCTCAACGGGTGGTTTACTCCAGCGATCTCTACAGTCTTGGGGTTACGGCTATCTTCGCTCTTACCGGTAGGCTGTTGGGTGATCTTGAAAAAGATTCCCGGACGAGTGAACTGCTCTGGCAGCAGTATGCGCCTCAGGTCAGTCCGGCGATGGCTGCTGTGCTCACGCGGGTGACTCAGCTTGATCCCCGAGATCGCTACAGCACCGCCCATGAAATGCTGCAGGCTTTGCAAGGTCTAACGCCAGTGTCGCCCACCTTAATTTCTCCTGCTGCGCCGCAGGCTGCTGTGACGGTGTTTGATGCTTTCTCCGGCTCCTCTCACCAGCCCTTTGGTGGATCCCCTAGTGAGGCCTCTATTTCTTCGGTGACTTCTTCTATAAGGCCCCGGCGTCCGTTAAATGCTGCAGCGATTGCGGCGGGTCTTGTGGCGCTGTTTGCCGCCAGTGCGCTGGGGGCTTCCGTGGTGATCATGGCTCAGGAAGATAGGGGTAAAGATCAGGGTAAAGAAGAGTCTACAGCTTTGCTCAAAGATGCGCGGTCTTTAGCGATGAACGGCAAGTATCAGGCGGCTATTGATGCAGCGGCTCAGGTGCCCAGCGATGATCAAAAGCTGCACGCTAAGGCTGAGCAGTCGATTGAGGTGTGGGAAGCTTTGCAGACTGCTGAGAAGCTGGCAGGAGAAGGTAAAAAGGGAGATGCGATCGCAACCCTCCTCAAAGACATTCCTGCCAATGCCGCCAACGCCGAACCCGCCTGGGAAAAAGTTGCCCAGTGGTCCGCGGTGGATCTGGGCAGCAGCATGGACCAAGTCCTCAAGCCCCTCAACGTCCCCAACGCCAAGCGGAAGCTGGCAAACCTCGATGCTCGCCGCCGTGCTGATGTAGAACCTAAAACCGCTGCTAAGCCCATCCAAACGCAGTTGGGTTCCTCTCCCATCAAGACCTGGACGAAAAATTGGCCCCAAGATGATCAGCCCACCTCAGCCGATCTTAAATCTGATCCGAAGTCATGGGGCGATCCCTGGCGCGAATCCTATGCCTTTGCCTCCGATAAAATGGCAGTAAACGTGCTTTACGGCTGCACCACCAACGTCATTATTCAAACTGAGGTGCAGCTTGATCCCTCTCTGTCCCTAGATCTAATGAAAACGCAGCTCGATCAGATGCTGGCTGGGCAGTCTACACCTTCTATCATTTCTCAGCTTGAAAAGGCCCGTCGTGGAGAGGCTGTAGACGCCACCTTTAATACCGGTGACCTGCGGGGCGTCATTCGTCGTACCGCTCAAAACCGAGTTCAAATTAGGGTGCGGAAAGCCTAGGTTATTGCTATTGCAGCGACTTCAATCGCCTGATATTTAGTTCGAGGGGTGCGGAACTCTGTCCTCCCGTTTTGCTTCATGAAAGCGGACGCCCCCGTTCCGCCATCAATAGGGCATGCTAGAACAGGAGCCAAGAAAAGCTGTGCTGCTCGACGTCCCGATGTCTGGTCTTTGAGCCGCGTTCTCAGGTGTGATCTATTATTGATGCCCATGAATGATTCATTGTCTGATGCCCAAGTTTTGTTGGTGCAGCTCCCCACCGGCCCGATTGATGCCTTGGGAGCAGACCTGCAGGCGCTGGGATATCAGCTCGCGACTGCCTCAGATGCCAAAGGTGCTCTGATGCAGGCTGACTTATCACCGGCTCTCATTATGATCGATTCTGAGTTGGGTAAGGACTGCGGTTTTCAGCTCTGTCGTCAGTTACGGGCTGTCGGGGTGCAGGTGCCGATGTTGATGCTGATGCCCACCGAAACCGTTGCAGATCGGACCGCCTGCTTAGATGCGGGTGCTGATGACTATGTGCTGCAACCCTATCAGCGTGAGGCGTTGCAAGATCGCCTGCGTCTTTACCTGCAGCCAAGCCAGGATGTCGAGGTGGGACAGCATCTAAGATTTATCGATTTGGTGCTGCATCTACCGACGCGAACCGCCATGCGCAAACAACGCACGATTGACTTGACCATGAAAGAATTTGAACTGCTTAAGCTATTTATGGAGCATCCCGGTGAAGTGCTGACGCGGGAGCAAATTTTAGATCAGGTGTGGGGATATGACTTCATGGGGGAGTCCAACGTCATTGAGGTCTATATTCGATATCTGCGCCTCAAAATTGAAGCGAGCGCAGATCAACGCCTAATTCATACCGTTCGAGGAGTGGGATATGTTCTACGTGAAGCTTAAGCGCCTCTGGCCTGTGTCTGTGGCCGTCTCGGGGCTGCTGCTGCTGGGATGTCAGTCCTTGAGTAATGCACTGCCTGATGTTCCTGCAGAGTCGGCAGGACAGTTTCTTCCCATTACCGCCCAGGCCGTGATGGCTGACCAGATGATTGAACTGGAGGTGGCTCGTACCGGACAACAGCAGGCCACCGGACTCATGCATCGTGAACCACTGCCTGATAATCGAGGAATGCTGTTTCCCTTTCCGTCAGCGAGAAAGGTGGGCTTCTGGATGAAAAATGTCCCGGTGCCCCTTGATATGGTGTTTCTGCATCAGGGTCAGGTTGTGGGGATTCAAAACAGCGCACCACCCTGCACAAATCGGCCCTGCCCAGTGTATGGTCCCCAGGTACCCGTTGATCAGGTGATTGAGCTGCGCGCAGGTCGTGCTAACGAGTTGGGGCTTCAGGTGGGAGACTCGGTGGCGGTCAAAGACCTAGAGGCCCAGGCAACCCCCTAAATGAATCAGCTATTCTAAGTCTATCTCTGCCTTTCTGCTCTGGTTGACGCCAGCTGAAGATGGCGGCATGATACCAGGACAGAAGAAATGAGTAAAAGCATTGTTGAAATCTGCAATTAAGGCAGGCGAGTTCTTAGTGACCGCAGAAGTCACGCCGCCCAAGGGTGGTCAGGTTGACCACATGGTGCAGCAGGCCCTAACGCTTAAGGGATGGGTCCACGGGATCAATATTACCGATGGTAGCCGGGCGGTGTTGCGCATGAGTTCGCTGGCTTCGGCTGTGATTCTACGTCAGCATGGTCTAGAGCCAATCTGTCAGATGGCCTGTCGCGATCGCAACCGCATTGCCCTCCAGGCCGATCTCATGGGTGCCCACGCCTTAGGCATTCGCAATATTCTGGCGCTCACGGGTGATCCGGTCAAAGCTGGAGATTATCCCAAAGCTCGCTCAGTCTTTGATTTAGAATCCGTTCGTCTGTTGAAGACGATTACCCAGCTCAATGCGGGAATAGATGCCAACGATAAACCGCTGCCGGATGGGTCGACTGAGATTTTTGCTGGGGCTGCAGTTGACCCGCAGCTTGCTAGCTGGTCGGGGCTGCAGAAACGGTTTGAGCGCAAAGTAGAGGCCGGAGCCGAGTTCTTTCAGAGTCAGCTAATCGTTGATTTTGATCGCCTCGATAAGTTTATGTCTCAGATTGCTGAACCGCACGGCAAGCCCGTGTTGGCTGGTATCTTTCTACTCAAGTCGGCAAAAAATGCTCGGTTTATCAATCGCTGTGTTCCCGGCGTCAATATCCCGGACTGGATTATTGAGCGACTAGAGCGATCAAAAGAGCCGCTGCAGGAAGGAATTGCGATCGCATCTGAACAGGTCCAGCAGGCCCGCCAGATCTGCCAGGGTGTTCATATGATGGCGGTCAAGCGAGAAGAGCTGATTCCCCAAATTCTCGATCGAGCAGGTGTTGAGCCCATCGCTTGCACCTAGCTGAGATACATCAAAGATTGAATAATGCGAGCCATCCCAAGCCCTTGAGCTGTTTTGGCTGCTGGCTTCTGTACTTCCAAACCCAAGGATCAAGATTTCCTCGTTATCCTCAATTTCTGCGAGGGACGTTTTTGCCGCAGAAGAAGCGTAAAAAATCTGTCTATGCTCTCTAGCTCTCCATCCTGATGTCATAAGCAAAAGGGGACGGGGAACCCTAGCTCATAGCGGTACACGTATTGATTGGGACTTCAGCCATGCTGATGTCCATCTACGCTAAGGACGGGCTGACCTAACTCAGCCGGGTACTGCTCATAGAAGTCATTGCTGCGTAGCAGAGCAAGGGGATCGCTTGAACGCTCTCAATACTCAACAAAACTCGTCATCCACTACCTTTGTGCTCAAAGGCTATCGGATCCTGGAGACCCTCTATGATGGGTCGAGAACCCTTGTCTTTCGGGGGCAGCGTCAGCTCGATCAGACCCCTGTGGTCATCAAAAAATTGAAAAAAGTCTATCCCAGTGGTGCTGAGCTGGTTCAATTTCGCAATCAGTACGCGATTACACGGCCACTCTCACTGCCTGGAATTGTGCAGTTCTATGGCTTGGAACCCTGTGATAACGGCTTTGCGCTAGTGATGGAAGACTTTGGTGGTCTTTCGCTGAAGCAATATGTACAGGATTTAGAGACCTGCCCCATCCTGCCCCTGACCCAATTTTTAGACATCGCCCTGAGTATTACCCAAAGCCTAGAGGGGTTACACGCGCAACGCATTATTCATAAAGACCTCAAGCCCCACAATATTCTGATTCACCCTGAGACCCTCGAGGTAAAGCTGACGGACTTCAGCATGGCCTCGGTGCTGCCTCGAGAAACGCAGGAGATTCAAAACTTAGGGGTTCTAGAAGGAACGCTAGCCTATATTTCCCCAGAGCAGACGGGGCGAATGAATCGCGGGATTGACTACCGTACTGACTTCTATTCCCTTGGGGTCACGTTTTTTGAGCTGTTGACCGGCCAACTGCCGTTTGAGGCCGAACAGCCGATTGAATGGATTCATCGCCACATTGCCCAATCTGTTCCGGCGGTGCTGGAGCGCAATGCTGATGTGCCGCCGATGCTGTCGGCGATTGTGGCCAAGCTGATGGCAAAAAATCCTGAAGATCGTTACCAGAGTGCCTTGGGATTGAAGCAGGATCTGCAGCGCTGTGTGGACCAGGTCGCGATGGGAGCGAGGGTGATGTTCCCCTTAGGGCAAGGCGATTTATGCGATCGCTTTGTGATTCCTGAGCGACTCTATGGTCGAGACCATGAAGTGAGAATGCTGCTAGATGCCTTTGAGCGCGTCGCGCATGGCGGCCAAGAGCTGGTCCTGATCTCGGGCTTTTCTGGGATTGGCAAAACCGCTGTTATCTCTGAAGTTCACAAGCCGATTGTGCGCTGTCAGGGCTACTTTGTGAAGGGTAAATTTGATCAGTTTCAGCGCAGCGTCCCCTTCTCTGCTTTTGTGGATGCGCTGCGGGATTTGATGGGGCAGATTCTGACCCTCAGCCCTGATGCCGTGCAGCGTTGGCGGACCGATATTCTGGACGTTTTGGGGCAAGATGCCCAGGTAATCATTGACGTAATTCCTGAGCTGGAGCAGATTCTGGGCGCTCAGCCCCCGGTCTCAGAGTTATCTGGGACCGCAGCCCAAAACCGATTCAACCGGCTATTTCAGCACTTTGTGCAGATCTTTGCCACTGAGGAGCATCCTCTGGTGCTGTTTTTGGATGATCTACAGTGGGCCGATCTGGCCTCTCTAAATCTGATTCAGGTATTGATGTCTACCGAACATCAAGGGCATTTACTGCTGATGGGTGCCTACAGAGATAATGAGGTGTCTCCGGCCCATCCGCTGCTGGCGACGCTGCGCATGCTAGAGCAAGTGGGGGTTCGGTCTCAGGTGGTGACGCTGACGCCTCTGATGCTCTACGATCTCAATCAGTTGGTGGCAGACACGTTGAAGTGCCCAGGGGATGTGGCGCGTCCGCTAACGCAGCTGATTTTTCAAAAGACGCAGGGCAATCCGTTCTTTAGTACGCAGTTTCTGAAGATGCTGCACAAAGAAGGGTTGGTGGCCTATAGTCAGGCGGCTAGATCCTGGCAATGTGATTTAACGCAGGTGAGGGCGCTGGCGCTCACGGATGATGTGGTCACCTTCGTGGCCCAACAAATACAGAAGTTACCTGAAATGACGCGCGGAACCCTGCAGCTAGCAGCCTGTATTGGAGGTCAATTTGATTTGGCGACGCTGGCGACGGTGTGTGAGCAATCGCAGGCTGAAACGGCGGCCGCTTTGTGGCCTGCGCTACAGGAGGGGCTAATTTTGCCCCAGCGTGAAACCTACAAGTTTTATCAGCCTGAACAAGGGGCCAACGATCTGCGGGCAGAAACGGAGTTTTTATCTGAACAGGAAGCCCCTCACTACCGGTTTTTGCATGACCGCGTACAGCAGGCTGCCTATACTCTGATCCCTCGACTGCAGCGGGCCAGTACCCATCTCTCCATTGGGCGGCTTCTGCTAGCCTATCGAGATCGCGAGGGAACAGACGAGGCTTTATTTGCGATCGCAAACCAGCTTAACCAGGGCCACACGCTGATCATTGAGACCTACGAACAGCTCCAGCTCGCTCAGCTTAATTTAGCTGCAGGACGCAAAGCCAAACATTCAACGGCCCACACTGCAGCATTAGATTATTTTCAAGCCGGCATCAACCTACTGCCAGATCGAGGCTGGCAGCAGCAGTATCAGCTGACGCTGGCCCTCTATACCGAGGCCGTAGAGACTGCCTATCTTTGCGGTCGCTATGACGACATGGATACCTTTGCTGAACAGGTGTTAAGTCATGCGGTTACCCACCTCGATACCCTCAAAGTTCAAGAAAGTCGGATCCTCAGTCGCGCGGCCCAAAGCCAGCTGGTGGAGGCCATTGAGATTGCCTTGGACTATCTTGCTCAGCTAGACGTCCACTTTCCGGAGCCGCTTGATGCTGCGGCCGTGCAGCAGGGCCTGCAGGAAACGGCGATGTTACTGGCTAATCAGAGCCGTGAAGAACTGCTGGATCTGCCGCCAATGAAGGATCCGGTACAGTTTGCCAAGATGTTGATTCTGGCTAGAATCTGGCCGATTTCTTACTTGGCAGGTTCGCCCCTAGTGCCGCTGATTGTTTTTCGGTTGGTGGCGCTGACGCTCCGTCACGGCAACTCATCTCTCTCTGCCTTTGGGTACGTGACCTACGGCGTTATCCTCTGTGGGTTGACGGGGGAAATAGAGGCTGGCTATCGATTTGGACAGTTATCCCAGGACCTGCTGGCGCGATATCCCAACCAAGAACTGCAGCCTAAGATCTTAGCGCTACTTAATCTGTTTATTCGCCACTTTCGTGATCCACTAAGGGATACGCTGGTCCCGATGCATCAGGCTCATCAGCTATCCCTGGAGGCTGGGGATGTAGAATATGCTGCCTATACCATCCATCACTATGTCGAGAATGCTTTTTTCGCTGGTCAAGAGCTGAGTCAGCTAGAGCCGGAAATTCGAGCGAGCAGCGAGACGGTCGGCTACTTACAGCAGCGAACTATTCTTTGTTACTGCGACATGCTGTGGCAGATGGTGCTGCACCTGACGGAGCCTACTGAAGAGCCTTGGGTTTTGGTGGGCGCGGTCTATAGCGAACAAGTGATGCAGCCGCAGCATCTGGCTGCTAATGATGTGCTGGCGTTGTTCTATCTCAACTTCAAGAAGCTGTTGCTGGCTTACCTCTTTGAACAGCAGGATGAGGCGCTCCGCTCGGTCATAGCTGCAGAGCCGTCTGTGGGTTGCGTGACGGGAATGCCCGATGTGCCTATTTTTCACTTCTACAGTGCGCTGGTGCGGTTGGCGGTTTATCCGCAGGCTTCTGAGGCTGACCAGACTGATTTGCTCGCTCAGGTGGATGCCAGTCAGACGCAACTGCAGCACTGGGCTAACTCTGCCCCCCAGAACCACCAGCATCGACTCGAACTAATCTGTGCTGAGCGCCATCGTGTTCTAGGGGCACCTATGGCGGCAATGGAGGGGTATGATGTTGCGATCGCAACTGCAGTCGAACACGGCTATCTTCAGGATGTTGCCCTAGCCAATGAGCTGGCCGCCCGCTTCTATCTAGCCTGGGGCAAAGAGAAAATTGGTAAGACCTATCTGATTGATGCCTATTACGCCTATGCGCACTGGGGGGCTGCAGCTAAAGTTGAAGATCTAGAAAAGCGATATCGCCCTCTGCTGGCCTCAATTCTGGAGCAAACCCATGAACGCTCGCACAGCACTGAAACCATCACTGCTTTATCGATTGGCACTCTGACCACTAGCAGCACCTCCACTTCATCGCTCATTGACTTAAGTACGCTGATCAAAGCTTCTCAGACTGTTTCAAAAGAGATGCATCTCGATCACCTGCTCTCGACGTTGATGCAGATTGTGATCGAAAACTCTGGGGCTGATGCGGGGGCCTTATTGCTACCAGAGCAACACGAGCAGTGGATCCTCGCCGTGCGCTGCCGGGACGGCAAGCTGCTCAACCATCGCCCTCGGCCCATCTCTGGTGCAGACGTCCCTGAAACCGTGATTCGCCATGTTGAACGGACCTTAGAGCCGTTAATTCTAGATAACGTCACGGCACTGACCAGCTTTACGCTCGATCCCTATATCGCTGAGCACTGCCCCCCATCCGTCCTGAGCCTACCGATTCAGACCCAGGGGAAGCTAGTGGGAATTTTTTACCTTGAGAATAATCTAGCAGCCCACGCCTTCAGAGGGGACCGGCTCGAAATGCTCAAGTTGCTGTGTGCTCAAGCAGCCATTTCGCTAAAGAATGCCAGTCTTTATCAAGCTTCGCAAGATTATGCTAAACAGCTCGAACAATCTCAGGCCGATCTGCTGGAGGTACACGAGCAGCTTCTTCACGATGCCTTTCATGACTTACTCACCGGGCTGAAAAACCGAGCCTGCCTCATGGAGCGGCTTTCTGAAAATCTGCTGCTCAGTCAACAAGTGCCAGACTATCAGTATGCAATTCTCTTTCTAGATCTCGATCAGTTTAAGGTGGTTAATGACAGCTTGGGGCATATTGTCGGAGATCAACTCCTCCAGCGGGTTGCGGAGCGGCTGCAGGCCTGTTTACCCCATCCCGACAGTATTATGCGCCTGGGGGGTGACGAATTTGCGGTACTCATCGAAGATGCCTCTGCAAAGGAGATCATTGGTTTGGCTGATCGAATTCTGCGCCAATTTATTCAGCCCTTTCAGCTTCACCAATACGAAGTGTTTACCGGAACCTCGATCGGCATTGCTCGAAGTACTGGCAGTCACTATCAAAGCCCTGAGGATATGCTGCGGGATGCCGATACCGCTCTTTATCGTGCCAAGGCTGAGGGACGGGGGTGTTACGCGATGTTCGACCCGATCATGCAAAGCAGTGCGACGGAGCGTCTGCAGCTTGAGAACGAATTGCGACACGCTATTGACGTGGCTAGTTGGCTGGGTGAATCGCCTTCTCCCGTCGATTTTCAGCTCAACTACCAGCCGATTATTGCCCTGCAAACGGGGCAACTCCTTGGATTTGAAGCGCTGCTGCGATGGCATCATCCCCAGCGTGGCTGGATCTCACCCGTCAAGTTTATTCCCATTGCTGAAGAAACAGGATTAATTGGTCTTTTAGGCTGGTGGGTATTGGAGACAGCTTGCCGACAAATCCAGCAGTGGCAGCATCAGTTCCCTCAGGCTGCGTCCCTTGTTATGAATGTCAATCTGTCTGCTTTGCAGCTTCAGCAGCCAGACTTCACGGAGCAGTTGCTGAAGCTGCTGACTGAGTATCACATTGACCCTGCAACCCTCAAGCTAGAGGTCACGGAAAGCTGTCTGTTGTCAGCCACTTCTAGTCCATCGGCACAGCTTTTTGAGCTGCGAGACCAGGGTGTTCGGCTCTGTATTGATGACTTTGGGACAGGGTATTCGTCTTTGAGCCGACTTCATGAATTCCCGATAGATACTTTGAAAATTGACCGTGCCTTCGTCAACCGTATTGAGGGACAAGCTGCTGATGGTGTGGCCGTGGTCCAGACTATTTTGGCCCTAGCTCATAGCTTAGATATGAATGTCGTGGCAGAAGGCATTGAAACCGAGGCACAACTTGAAAAACTTCGAACTTTGGGTTGCGAGTCAGGGCAAGGCTATTTCTTTTCTAAGCCAGTAGATAGCGAAGCCGCTACGGCTGTCATTAAGGCAGCTTTCTCTGAGAGGATTTCTGAGCAGTATCTCTAACCATACTTAGTCTTCAATCTTAAGCACCAGTACGGTTGCTGAAAATGCGTTCAATAATGATTGAACTGGGAGCCATGCATTGTTCTGCTTGCGATCGCACGTGCTCTCGGAGAATTCGATTGATGTGCTTCCATAGACTGCAGATACGCTAAGTGTGAACACGGAGGTGACATTACTCGTGCTCTATGGAATCTCTCTGTATAGAGTCTTTCACCGAATTCTAGATAGCTTTTATCAGCTAATACTAATAGTGCCTGAATACATAATCGCATAGGTAGAAAATAGCAAGATATATAGCACCATAACTCAGGAAAAGGCTCACTTTATCTATCAGCTTGGTCAATGTGCTGAGTGAGGTATAGGAATACTTTCTTGCCTTCAGTTTCTTGTTGTTAAAAGGGTATTGAACATGAATGGAAGTCGTGAACCATTAGCGGTTATCAATTTTTTGATTGCACTCGTTGAAGTCGCTCTCATGCTGGCAGCTACTTTTGGTCTCCCACTGACAAAGGAGCAGATCGGTCTCATCGGTGCTGTTCTAGTTGCACTTGGAAATGTTGTTGCAACTGTCTGGGGGCGAAGTCAAGTAACGCCTGTCGTTGACGCAAAAGACAACTCAGGTGCAAGACTTTTCCCTAGTACGCCATGACTGAGTGCACGTTCACTAGAAAAGCTTGTGCAGAAGGTGTCGGGTGCCTAAAGTATTTCTCTCGGCAAATAAAAGATGGTGCTCAATATCTATCCTTATATAGTGGAGAGGCTAAAACAATTTGATAAACCTTTGCTGGATGCTGGGTTAAGAATGAAGTCTTGATTTACAGTGTAGAAATATTATTGATTGATGAAGATTCTTTGACTCCTTTGCTCCATGATGCAAATTAGTTGCATGATAAAGACCATATTGATAGCTGATTAAGTCAGTTGCTTGTGGGGTGAGTAATATTTACTTTTATAATCAGGGACGGCGATTTTGTCTGTCGCGTACATCTCTATGTTTTGGCTTTGCTGTGGCTGGTTTGTGGGGTGCTGTTCCAGTCTGTTTAGCCGTTCCCGTTTTGGCTAAGACTGAACTAAAGCTATCTAATTTAGTGGTTCAGTTTAATGACTTGGATCAGCAGGGGAAAGACCTGTTTGAACGTAAAAAATTTGCTGAGGCTGCTTCTGTCTTGGAGCAGGCTGTCGACTCGCATAAGGCAAAAGGCGATCACGTCTCTCAGGCTGTGACGCTCAGTAATTTATCGCTGGTCTATGAGCAGTTGGGGCAGTGGCCTCAGGCGAATCATGCTATTGCGATGAGTGTCAATTTGCTGAAGGCGGATGGGCTTGAACCCGATACGTCTTTATTGCCGACTCTTGCGCAGGCACTGAACATTCAAGGGCGGTTGCAGCTCTCGCAGGGCAAAGCGCAGGAGGCACTGGCCACTTGGAAGCAGGCTGAGTCAGCTTTTGCTCAGATAAAGAATGCTGGAGGCGTGACCCGAAGTCTGATTAATCAAGCGCAGGCGCTGCAGTCTTTGGGGCTATACCGGAGAGCTATCGCAAGTCTGGCTGAGATTACGGCGACGTTATCAGAGGCTGCACCTTCGCGGGATCAGGTTGTGGCTTTGCGGAGCTTTGGTGATGCGCTGCGAATTGGAGGAGAGCTTGAGCAGTCAAAAGAGGTTCTGCAAAAGAGTCTAGAAATGGCGCGTCAGCTTCAGCTATTGCAAGAAAGTCAGGCTGCTCAGCTGAGCCTTGGCAATACGCTGAGGGCATTGGGAAATTCTGAACAGGCTCAAGAGCAGTATCAATCTGCAGCGTCAGGGGCGGGTTTGGTGCCGATTCAGGTGCAGCTTAATCAGTTGAGTTTGCAGATTGATGAGCAACAGTGGTCTGCCGCTCAAGATGGCTGGCCGCAGATTGAGCAAGGGCTGTCTCAACAGCCCAGTAGCCGTTCTACAGTTTATGCCTATCTCAATTTGACTGACAGTCTGATGAAGCTGCGGCGGTTGAGTCCTGTGACTGCTCCTAATGCGTGGCACATTGCTGAGCTTTTGGTTAGGGCTCGACAGCAGGCGCAGAGGTTAGGAGATTCGCAGACGGAATCCTATGTGGTGGGGGCTTTGGGGTCGCTTTATGAGCAGGAGCAGCAGTGGGCAACGGCGGAGAAGCTGACGCGGCGGGCGTTAGTGCTGTCAAAAAATATTCCAGAGGGTGCGTTTCGTTGGCAGTGGCAGTTGGGGCGCTTACTGAAGGTCAAGGGTGATCGGCAAGGGGCAATCGCGTCTTATTCTGGGGCGGTGGAAACGCTGCAGTCTTTGCGCCGAGATTTGGTGGCGATCAACCCTGAGGTTCAGTTTACGTTTCGGGATAGTGTGGAACCGATCCATCGGCAGTTGGTTTCGCTGCTGTTAGATGCGGAGACGGAGCAGCCGAGTACAAAGAATCTGGAGGTGGCGCGGTTAACGATTGAGTCGCTGCAGTTGGCGGAGCTGGATAATTTCTTTCGGGAAGCTTGTTTGGATGCGAACCCGGTGTTGATTGATGAGATTGATCCGCAGGCGGCGGTGGTGTATCCGATTATTTTGCCGGATCGGTTGGCGGTGATTGTGAGTTTGCCGGGGGAGGGGTTGAAGCTTTTCTCGACTGATGTGCCGCAGGCTTTGGTGGAGCGTACGGTGGATCGGTTTCGGTTGGCGTTGGGACAGCCGAATAGTCCGAGGGTGATACCGTTGGCGCAGCAGATTTATGACTGGTTGTTGCGTCCGGTGGCTAAGGATTTGGCTGTGAGTGATGTGGAGACGCTGGTGTTTGTGCAGGATGGGGTTTTGCGGAATATTCCGATGGCGGCGTTGCATGATGGGTTGGAGTACTTGGTTGAGAAGTATGCGACTGCTTTAACGCCAGGGCTGCAGTTGATTGAGCCGAAGTCTTTGTTGTCGAGTCGCCCGAAGGTTTTGATTGCGGGGCTTTCTGAGCCTCAGGATGGGTTTAGTGCATTAGTGCATGTGCCATCAGAGATAGAAAGTGTTGAACGGCAGTCTAAAGGCCGTTCGTTGCTAAATGAGACTTTTACTCAGTTGAGACTGCAATCAACTTTAGATAAAGAGTTTTTCCCCGTAGTTCACTTGGCAACTCATGGGCAGTTTAGTTCTCGGTTAGATGAGACATTTTTGTTGACTTGGGAGGGGCGAATTAATGCGAATCAGTTAAGAGGAATACTGCAAACAAATGAATTGCAGAGGGGGGGGGTTGAGCTTCTCGTTTTGAGTGCCTGTGAAACAGCTGTGGGAGATGAAATGGCTGCGTTAGGCTTGGCTGGAATTGCTATGAGATCAGGAACGCGAAGTACGATAGCTACCTTGTGGCAGGTAAATGATCAGGCTACAACTGTCTTGATGCGTGGATTTTATCAAAATTTAGCACAGGACTTTACTACAACTGCAGAGGCACTTAGACAAGCGAAGATTTCGATATTAAAACAAGGAGAAGATAATGGAAATCCATATTATTGGAGTCCCTTTATTTTGTTAGGGAGTTGGCAATGAATTGAATATTAGGATAGTGAATTTAATTCACTATATTCTTTTTAGTATTATTGATAAGGGTGAATGGCCTTTATTAGTAAGTTTCACTGGGGAAATGAATGATGATTTTTGTATTTTTGCGATAAATTCTTGTCTTGTTTCTCAGGCTATCATATGTATTTCTCTAGGTATTTAAATCCAATATTTTCTTGTCCTGCTTAAAAAAAACTTGGATTTGCAATAGCATAAAGAGAGTAGATATTCTTGTGTTCTATCCTAAAGGAAAATTAAATCAAATGACTAAAAAAAGTTTTTTGTCAAGATTTGCTTGTCTTTCATTGTTAGTCTCAGTGAGTTCCTCACTTATCTATATGTCAGAATCTAAGGCGCAAATATCTGAAAGCACCTCAGTCGGTGATGATCAGCTTTTGGATTCTTGCAGAAAAAAAACAGAGCTGAAGAATCTCTTAGATGTAAATAGTAAACTAGTTGCAAAAATAAGTGTTAAGCCCTCTATATATTTAAGGTATGGTGAGCATTATTTGCAGTGTAATGAACTCAAAACTGCCAAAAAATATCTAGAGAAAGCAGTGCAGGTAGCGGCTAAAGATAATGATTCTGCTGTGTTAGCTACAGCAGAATCTCACTTGGTATTTTTTAAGGTCAAAAATGGAGAATTGAATGATGAACAAGCAAGGTTTGAGCTAGATGCAATATATTTTTCGTACTGTCTGACAGATTGGCCAGAGAGAGAAGAGAGAGAAGAAAAAGAAAAAGAGAGTAGAAAGGCTTTATTTGATAAGGACTCGAGTAGATGCAAGTTGCCTGGTGAGGAAAAAGAGCCAGATCCAGGATTTGTAAACTGTAATTCTTCTGTTCCAGGTATAAAAGATGGCCGTTGGATTATTCGGGGAGTATTGTGTGCTTATTGTCCTCCAATAAATTGATGAGGTGAGATTTTGGACTTCTAATTGTTGTTTGTGACAATATATATTTCTGTCTCTTGAAAAAATATTTTATGTTTTTCCAGACTGAAATATTCTATAAGAATTTATGAGGGATTTTAGTGGCATGCTTTTAAAGAACTAGTTCTGATTTACATCTATCGAAAATTTACTGCCTACTTAATCTGGTCTGTGACATCACGGATGAATTTATTTTCTATCTGAAGTATGATCGCTTTGATCTGTACTTTCTCTGTAGACTTTGTCTTTGGCTTTCTCTATAGGTTGAATATTGTTGTATATGTTTGATTTTTGGAAAGCTTTTTTTGCATTGTACCTTGTTATTTTGTTCGATGTATCTTTGGCCGAAATGACTTGTGCACAAGTCTTTGGTGATACAACATTGCCTGTTCGAACAGTTGTTTCCGACACGGGATCGGATGATTTTACTATTACCGGCGGCACTCTAATCGGTGGTCAAAATCTTTTTCATAGTTTTAAAAAATTTTCTGTACCTCCAGGTAAATCTGTCGTGTTTAGAAATAGGAATGTTGAAAATATCATTGGAAGAGTAACGGGCTCTTCGCCATCTATAATTGAGGGTCTAGTTAATGTAAGAGCGAATTTTTTCTTGCTCAATCCCAATGGAATTGTACTTGGAGACGGTGCTCAGATAGATGTTTCTGGTTCCTTGCTTCTATCTACTGCTAATCGGCTTGACTTTGAAGATGGAAGTTTCTTTGATACTGATATTTCAAAGCCGCTAACGTTGACTATGAGACTCCCTGTCGGTTTGTATATTGGCAGGAGTTCAAAAAATATTCAAATCTTGAAAGATTCTGGTAATCCTTTTTTTGACTTTCAGGTGGGTGATTCTTTCCTTGTCTTAGGGAACGGAGTGCATTTTCAAAATGCTGTTCTTTCTGTTCCATCACGTAGCGTTGAGATAGGAAGTGTTTCAGGTCCAACTGTGGTTGGCTTGGATCTTTCGGGAGATAGTCCGTCACTGGACTTTTCTGATAATAATTTACTTGAAGATATTTCTTTCTCGAATGGTTCTGCTATTAATACTTCTGGGTTTATTAATGGCCCTATTCGGTTGTATGGAAGGAGGATTTCTTTTGATAATAACTCTGCACTGGCTGCACTAAACTTTGGCGATATGCCTGGAGAAGATTTAGATATAGTAGCTACTGAGTCTCTTGTCGTTAGGAATTTTAGTTCAATTAATTCTATTAATCTAGGTGAAAATGGTATAGCTGGAGATATTAATATTGACACGAAAAGATTGATTCTTAGTAATGCTTCTTTTATTGATAGTAGTAGTAATGGTCTAGGATCTTCAGGGGATTTAAATGTCAAGGCTTCAGAACTCATAGAAATTCGTGGAGATGGTGCTTTTAGTTCATTGACATCATTCTCAAGAGGTAAAAAAGCTGGTGATATTAAACTAAGTACGAGAAGGCTAGTGTTACTTGACGGAGCACAAGTAAATAGTACGGTTACGGATGGAGCGATAGGGAATGCGGGAGAATTGACTATCAATGCTTCTGAGTCTATAAATATTATTGGTCAGGGTGTTGCCGCTAATGGCCAAGCAGTTTCTAGTACTTTATTTTCTGCAACTACTGGACTAGGGACTACTGGAAACGGTGGTGATATAAATGTGAGTACGAAAAGGCTCTCTATTCAGGGCGGAGGGAATATTTCAGTTGCATCTACTTATGGTAGTCAAGGGCGTGCTGGAAGTATTGATATTGCTGCTTCTGAGTCTGTAGCGCTGCAAGATCCTGAAAGTACTTTAAGTGCTGAAAGTGGGAGTCTTCTTGGGGCTGGAAATTTATCAATAAGCACGAGTGATTTTAGTTTGGAGCAAGGTGCCCAAGTTAGTAGTAGTTCAACTGGTAGCGGCCCGGCGGGTTCACTGGTCGTAACTGCTGAGACTATTCGTCTTGCCGATCTTGGATCTTTAAGTGCGACTACAAATTCTGCTGAAGGTAATATTAAGCTTAAAGCGAGCAGTATTTTCTTGCTCGACAACAGTGCAATTACAACGAATGCTGCAGAAGCGGCCACTGGTGGAAATATCATACTTAACAGTGATGTGATCTTTGCCCAGAATAATAGCGACATCACTGCCAATGCTACGGAGGGGGCGGGAGGACTGGTCGAACTGACAGCTCAAGGTATCTTTGGCTTAACACCACGCACCTTGGCCGACTTTGAGAACGCGAATATTCCTGCTGATCCAGCTTTACTATCAACCAGCGACGTGACAGCCTTCTCTCAACTTGGTGGACCAACTCTCAGTGGCACAGTCATATTTCAGACCCCTGAGACGGATCCTAGTGATGGATTAATCGACTTGCCCGTCAATGTTGTTGATGCTTCGCAACTTGTTGCCCAAGGCTGTGCACCCAATGGTGGTGTTGTAGCTAGTGAACTCAGTGAATTGATCATTACAGGGCGTGGTGGTTTACCAACAAATCCTGCCCAAGATCTCAACAACGAATCTGTGCTGACAAACTGGGTTGTTCATAACCCGCAGGCAACCTCAATTATCCAATCATCTGCCTTGGAATCTCCGACTATTTCAATAGCTTCAGCTCCAACATCCCCTCAAATTATTGAGGCTCAAGGCTGGAAGACCAACTCTGAAGGCCAACTTATGCTCACTGCCGAATCCAAAACACCCCCAACTGCGATCGTAGGTTTGCCTGCTAACTGTCAGCCATCTTGACCTTACTTATCTCTTCGCAACGTGAACGAAGGGAGAGTTAGTTTGTGATATTTCCCTCTGCCTGCAGAGACTAATGAGTGAAAGTACTTAGTTGTGTCACCTCAAGGCATTGCAATTGTCTCGTCCTCTGCCAGTCTCTCATTACCTGCAACCCCACAAACCTTACCCAATACTCTATCCAATGTTGCCTGCAATTCATCTGTAGATTCCTGTACCCCATACAGAGACTGTAAAGCATCTGACCACAATCTCTGCTCTCCAAAATATTGCGATTGCGACACCGCCAATCTCACCTCAGGCGTTAGGCTTGCAACCTCTTCAGGATTATTTAGATTTCTTAGGTCTGCAATAACCTTCGCTCGTTTTTCTGCCGACATCACTTCAAACGTCGATCTCTGAGTTCCCCCATTAGAAATCCGCCACTCATAAACCTGTCCTGGATTCAACGCTGGACCATCATAGGCAACACTTTGCTCCTCACCGGATAAAGTTCGCTGCCATAGCAGTTCTCCTGTCTCTTCATCCAAAAGCTGGAGTTTTTTAGCTTTGCCACGCCATGAAAAGATAGGTCGATCGCTCCAAATCGTGTCAGTTTCCCCTAACCGGCCAGGTGTGATAGCGCAGAGATTGCTTCGCGAACCCAACTTGGGTTTTTTCTTCAAAGGCCCAAAAATAACGTGAATAATGCCCTTAATTAATGAGCGAGACTTGCTGGAAGACTTCTGATTCTGGACCTTAACTGGTCTTGGCTTCGAGTTAGAGTCCTCTTTCTTTGGTTGAGCAGCTCCAAGCTCAGCACCCCCTACGACTAATAATAAAGCCAGCAAAAGCCCACGATTCTTATCCATGATTACGCCTACCCCTAAGCGGTAAAAGATAAAGTAAAACCGTCATTGACGGCAGTAAAACCGGAAACAAAACCGATGCTGAAAGATATCCCTGTAAACTAATCAGGCTATAAATACCTGTTGTACCCGTTCCCACCCCAAGTATTTGCCACCACTTAATAGGTCGCGAATAACCCCATCTTAAGCTGATTACCTTTCCCAAAAACGACATCAGCAAAACCATCCATAAATTTGGAATCGGAATCACCAAGCGTTTCTGCAGAAGATGATGCACCATATAGGCATGTGCCTCCCCGCCCGTAAAAACCGCTCTGTCCAAATTCCCATCATTCTCAGATAAAGATGCTCTCCAAAACTGCAGAGCCAAAGGTATTGCAAAGTTATCAGACTGATTGACTCCAGCCTCTTTATACCCGCCAGGAGCCACGATTACTACTGAAGACAAGTTCTCTTCCTGCTTCGTCGCTAGCAGTTGCCAAGCTGGAATACTCTGGTAGGCCTGCTCTGGTGGTATCGAAAAATCTAGAATTGGGTCCAGCCACTGCTGTTTTAAATAGTAAGAACCAAGTGAAAGCCAAGCTTGTTGTTGCTTCTGAATAAAGTCAAGCTTTGGCTCTGAGAGTTGCTGAGCATCATTGAGAAAATGCGATTTTAACTTTTTCTTATTCTCTAGACTAGGCCCCACTAGACCCGTTCCATTCTCTTGATATGCCGTCAACATCGCAATGAGATATGCGAACGGACAGGCTTGACGGCAATCATCCCTAGGCAACTCGATATGAGTGGGTTGACCATGTATGTGTGCTTGCAGGCTCCAAGTCGGTGATGCAATCTCGGTCTTCGGATTAACCCCGATTTCTAAACCATTGGGTTGTATTGTTGAGGCAAAAACGAGCCAAGTATTTTGTTGGGCAACCGCAGACCGAACTGCAGACGCTAAAAGTGGATCCGATTGAGGCTGCTGACGATCCAATAGATAATCAATTCCAATAACCTGGCTTTTATGCGCGACCAATCGATCCACCAGCTTAGCTAGATAAGCCCGATCCATCGGCTTTGGATCCCGGATGCCTGCCTTTTGAATAGAAGCATCATCAATTTGTACAAGTGTCAGCGGTGGCGTCGTTTGAGCCGGTATCTGATCTGTGAGCATCCGATAAACGGACTGGGCCAGAATGCGCTGGTCTAACAAGGTTCGTTGCAGTGAAGGCCATAAGCTCAACACAATGAGGATGGCCAAGGTAACAGCTTCTCGACGCGTGGGTAGCCAAGGTCGAATGTACTGTCTTATCCCCATCGGCTGTAGCCGAAAAGGCTTGGACTCTGGGTGGCGAAAGAACGAAGGAATTAAGTGTGCCGATGGATAAGAAAGGTTCTCTTCGTGCTGCAGACCCACCACCGCAGAACATAGCGCATCATGGGCATCTTGATAACTGTTCAGATGCTTAAGGAACCGGCCTAGAAAAACCTGTGCCACCCGATTGTGAATCGGCTCTCGCATCACAGCAACCTGACTAAGGCCTAAGTCAATCAGCGAGATCGCAATGCTCAAACCACTGCATGAATTGAAAATAGCAAGCTGCAGCCCTTTTTCCTGCAGTTGCTTTAAGTGGGGGGCAATTTCCTTAATCGTGATCAGGGTGTTGGGTGCGATCGCAAGTTCCCCTCCCGTCAAGTTTGTTTCATTGCTGTGGCCCGCAAAAAACAAGATATCCCAGCCTAGAGGGTCTGAAATCGCATCACAAATTTGCCGCTTTAATTCAGGAATCGATAGCCCTGGCTGCCAGCCCACAAACTGTACCTCTGCCTTCGGTGCTAGAGCCTTTACCGCAGCGCGATCTGCAGCAAAATCGAGCCCTTTCTCATCCCCCAAAATCGCTAGCACCCTCACTCGCCGCCGTTGGTGAGGTGACCTATTACTTGTAGCCCTTACATTTGCCGGACAGCGAGCAATCCTGACGTTGCCTAAATCCCACATTTCCCAGGGGAGCCGTGCGAGTGATAATGGCTCACAGACCAATAACAGATCAGCCGGTTGTCGAATAGCCGACCGAATTTCATACAGCTCCGCACTCCGCAGCCAGTGATGGAGTTGCTGCAGTAGCTCCGCCTCCGCCTGCACCAGCTCAGCTTGCCAGTCCACACCCACAGGCGTAATCCGTCCCGTTGCCTTCAGCTTTCCCCTTAGTTCCGTTGCTGCATCAAGAGAGAGGTTCTTATAAAAGAAAAGATAGCAGCGAACCCAGGTTGCATAAGCCGCCTCCAATGCCTCAGGATAGCTAACCTGGGCCGACAACTGCTGCCCCTTGCCCCAAGACAAATCGAAAAGGCAAGCTTGCTCAACCTGCTGTACCTTCAGTCGATAGGTCTGGCGCACACTCATGACTGCGGTGGCTCAAACCTAAAGGGAGCCAGCTTCATTATCGTTTGCGGATCTGGAGGCTCTAGGATCAATGTCGCCCAGAATTGCTCATCCAAAGCACCACTCACCATTGAATAGAGACACGTTTCCTGGTTCTCTGGACTCAGCGTGAGGTCCGTCAGCATTTTGTCTGCATCACAGATCTGTAGCCGCACTGTATTGCTGAGTTCTGTCTTGGGCTGCGGTCCCAAAAGCAGCAGCAGAGTCCATTCAGCTTCAGAAGACCACACCACAATGGAGAGACGCAATTGTGCTGAGCCTAGCGATAAATCTCGATAGGCCCCCGCCGCTGTCGCTGGGATCTCAACGCCCTGATGCTGCAGTTCACTGATCAGAACTGAAATTTCCTCCGGCTGCTCCATCTCTGAAGTCTTGGACCGCAGGGCCAGAGACGGCACTAAGACCCAGGCTCTTGTCCAGTTCTCTACAGTCTGCTGTAACCATAAGGCTGTATTGATGGGGTTGAGGCTTGATGCCAAATTCTCCATCGCTTCTGATGCCTGCATGACAAAATCACGAGACTGGAGCGCCCGCTGTAGCCAATTAGTTTGCTCACTATTCTGCAGAACGGCAGCCGCCTGTTCCCAATTGAGCACCTGCCATAGATGCTTGCTGGTTTTCAGTTGAGACAGTAGTGGCTCCAAATCAACTTGTCTTGAGCTACTCTCTATTGTTGAAGCTAGTGGAATAGCTTCTGGAGCAAGACAACGCAGCCACAGTAATAGATCATCGGGACTCGAATTGAACCAGTTCCTCGGCACTGTATAAGACCAGTCCAATTGCGGTTTGAGGGTCGCTATTTGCTGTGCTAACTGATCGTGGCGCATACAAGCCGTTACGACGCTCTGATCGAGTTCCTCCTGAACCTCTACTAGTGCATAAATATGAGCCGTAAATGCTGGCAGGTCCACTACCGCCTGCGGAACAGTCACTTGGGTATCGCTCAAGCTACCGTTGATCAGCAAACAGAGCCGGAAGTGATCAACCTCCAGCATGACGGCGGGCAAAAACGGAACGTCTGAAGGCAAGGAACCCCGAATCCGCTGTACCGATAGCGCTGAGTCTCGGGTCTGAAGCCACTGCTCAAAGTTTTGCAAGGCCAGCCCCTGCAAATAAAGCTGCCACTGTTGCTCTTCACTCGTCGCAACCTGACTCCACTGCAGTGCCTGCTCAATCTGCGACTCTTTGAGTTCAATGGCCTGCGGTTGCACCACCGCAAAATCTGACACTAATTCAGAGAAGATATCAGTCATTTCTCTATCCTCTGGTCTAGGTCCTGACACAGCCTGCGGGCATACAGACTCCGAATAGGGCGGTTTCGGGGAACACTGGCTTCGGCTGCAGCTTCTTGAATCACCTCTTCAACCTGTTCTTCTAAGACTGTATCCAGTTGACCATTGAGCTGCTGCAGACGATTTGGATCTGCGTAGACCTTCGCTTGTTGAAGCACGCGATCGCGCAAATCTAGCAGCACCTGACGGCGAATATCGGCCCGGAGGTCTTTGAGCTTCAACAGCCGTGAGACCTGATACTGAGCCTTTAGATTCACCTGGGGGGCAATCTCTGTCATCGACTGTCCGCGACAGTGAAACAGATACAGAGCTTGAAGGAATTGCTCGGCTGTACGGGGCTTGCGAGACTCAAGCTGCTTTCGGAGAATTTGTCCGATCGCCTCATCTAAGCTGAGGCGGAACTGCTCTCGGTAGCGGGTCAAAAAAGCGTTCTGCTCATCTTCAGCCTGATCGGGGACCGGAGCCGCAAGCTGCGGGAGCTGCCCCTTTTCATTCGTGGGCTGATCTAGAGACGTTGTCGGAGCTGGTCCCCCTCGGGCATGGATTCGATACCGACGCAGCTGTCCGGCAAGGCTCTGAAGCTGGGCTAGAATCACGCCTGCTTCAGTTGCCGAACCCGCTATTTGAGATAGTTGGTTTGCGGTGGGTTCTGAGCAACGCCCCTTCAACCCTGCCTGCCGCCTTTGGATGCGATCGCGTCTGTAGACTGCGTGATATCGGCTTAAAAGATCCATTGCCTGCTTGATTTCGCTGGCCGTGGCGCTGTGGAATTCTGATAGGATTCGCTCCACCTGCTGAAGTGAGGTGTCGTTTAGGATTGCCCAGTCACTGACCAGATAAATGCCGTGTTCTAGCAGAAATTTGTTGAGGTTGCGATCGCAACGTACCCGCCGCACGGTCCAGGTCACTAGGCTACCGTTCTCAGGCTTAAAAGTCTGTAAGATCTGGCTGGCCAGGGATTGATAGTTTCCCTGAAACTGCCTTGGGGGTGGGTAACTGTCGTTGAGGACAAAGGGGAACAGGTCATAGCGACTAAAGCCATGATGACGACCAAACTGCGTTTCTAACTGCCCGCAGGCTTGGTCAATCACGTTAGAAATAAAACAACGCAGACACCACTCTGCCGGAGAAGAATTTTGGGTCGTCTTCCAAAATTGAATCAGTTTGCTTTGTACCGTCGCATCTGCGACTTGATCCACCTGGACCTGTGAGCCAAAGACTTCCTGAAAGAAATCATAGGCTGTTTGAATCCTATCAACCCTTCTCTGACCAGAGGCATCAATTCTTACCAGTTGCCAATACCTTGAGGCTGTACCCACACCAGTTCCAGAATGCAAAGTGAATGGTTTCAGCCCTAATTGTTTCACTAAAACGATAAGGATCACCACATACTTAGGTTCCCTTAATGACCTGGAAGCACTGCAGTTCTGAAAGTAAGGATACAAAACCCTAACTCTTTTTATCTCTCTGGGATAATTAGTGATGCATTTGCTGCAGAAAATGCTTGCCTGGAGAAAAGTCCAGCACTTTGCTTGAGGACTTGAGAGTTCTACATCCGCCCAGCTTTAAAGTTTTGGCTAGAGCTAACGGTGTATACGATCGTGCTCAGAGTTTCTGTGAGAGCGGCGTTGGCAGCTTTTGGGGTGACCAGCGGTTTTCGTTGCGATGGCCGAAGGCCGGTCGGAGACCATCGCATCCCCTCTTGTTCATTCAAGGGCCATCCACCAGCTCAACAGTGCCCCGTTGCCCATCTATGCGCACAATCTGACCATCCTGCAGTTGTTGCGTCGCCTGATTAATATCCATCACGGCAGGGATGCCGTACTCGCGGGCCACAATCGCACCGTGGGACAGTCGGCCACCCACATCTGCAATCAGTCCTGCGGCTCTGGCCAAGAGGGGAGCCCAGCCAGAATCAGTGTAGGGAACCACTAAAATTGTGGCGGGATCAAGGTTAGTAACCCCAGCCTTGAAATTTAGTAGCACCTTAACAGGGCCTTCAACCTGCCCAGCGCTAACGCCAATCCCCTGCATCATTTTCGCCGCTGAGATTTTGGTGGGCGTCAATGGCATCGGAGGATTTTTCCCGTAAAGCAAGAAGGGCGCTTGGGGGGAGATCTGATGAAAATTCTGCTTGCGTTGGTGAATCCTTTCTGCAACTCTCTCTGGCGCTATTGTTTGAGCCACGCACTGTTGAACCTCGTTAAGTTCTAAGTAAAAAATATCGCCGGTATCTGTTAATACTCCAGACTGCCGCCACTGATCTTCTAGGGCCACAAAGCACCATCGTAGATGGGCCAGTAACTGACTGTAGACCGATGTAACTTGTCCTTTGAGATCCAGGCGTTTCTGGACCTGCTTCGTTTTCCAGTTGCTTGAGGTAACGGTCTTCTGAGGCGCTGTCGGTGGAGACAGACAAAACTGAGTGAATAATTCACGGACAGGACTGGGATCTTCCTTCCAGGTGGGGACGGCGATATCGGTCCCCACTTCGCTGAGATAGCCATAGCGATCAATTAGCTGTTCTAGCTGAGTTAGAACGCTTTGCCCTTCTGTGCTTGTGGCTAAGGCTGCAAAAAGTGAGTTCTGATCGGTTGCTGCGACCTTTGGGGTGACGGCTGCCAAGCTGCGGATGTCCTGTAACGAAGTCACCTCTGGTGAACTGTCGTTGTTGAGATCTGAGTCTTGAACTTTGAAGAGCGCCTGACGGGCGGCAAAACCCAAAGGAGCCAAAATGCTGTAGTAGGTTGCTTGCTCCAGCAACGCCAGCAGTTGTTCTACTCGCGATAGCAATTGCTCAGCGCTCAGCATTTCGGTGGGTTCTTGCTGGAAGTTCTTTAGGGCGGGTTGGAATCGGTCTGTGTTGTCATCCTGAAAGTCTTGCAGGAGCTGTCGTTCCCGCTGTACGAGCCGCAGTAACCCTGGAATATTGATCAGGGTTGACCGGATGGGAGGCTTGCTAAACTTTGCGCCTCGGGTGAGGAATTCTAAGCTTTCAGGAGGTAAACCCATCCGCCGGAAGATTTCACCCAGGAGAGAGGCATTGAAATAGGCATAGCCGTGGTGTAGCGTCGCCGTTTGACCAAAGTCTAGATCCTGAGCGCGAT
Source organism: Acaryochloris thomasi RCC1774 (assembly GCF_003231495.1). Taxonomy (NCBI): domain Bacteria; kingdom Bacillati; phylum Cyanobacteriota; class Cyanophyceae; order Acaryochloridales; family Acaryochloridaceae; genus Acaryochloris; species Acaryochloris thomasi. The sequence continues at coordinate 24,999 of NZ_PQWO01000003.1, read as the reverse complement.
CCCCCAACACAATGGAGAAAATCTGACCCCAGACACCACAGGTAAGGGGTTGATTGACGGACCAAGTCAGGGGGCGAATCACCCCAGGAATCACCTCGGCGGCAATCTTGCGAGTCCAAATCGGTAAAAGGGTGGTGATGGGTCGCGCCTGCAGTAGCCATAGCGTTTTACCATCGAAGCTCCATTCCAAATCCTGAGGAATGCCGTGATAGCGAGATTCGAGGTGGCGGGCCAGAACCGCAACCTGTTGAATAATCTGCGTCGAAACTTCACCACTCCCTTCCATGCCCAGAACAACCTGCTCTGTCATAGCCGGAAGCTGATCGCTATCGATGTCGCTCCAGTCTCGATCCTGGATCTCAACCCGATACTGTTCTGGGGTTACTTGTCCTGATACGACCTGAGTTGCGTCTCCTGGTAATGCTTCGATGATGACTGCTGATCCCTGACAGGCAATCGGGTCTCGACTGAAGGCAACGCCGGAGACAACGCCCTGCACCTGTTGCTGCACGAGGACGGCCATGGCGGTTTCCGTGAGCTGGCGGTCCTGCCGATATTGTTGAGCACCTTCGCTGTTGTAAGAACTGAGGCAAGTTGAGATCGCATCCCCCAACGCCCCCTGACTAATGACATGCAAAATCGACTCATACTGCCCTGCCGCTGAAGCTTCTTCAGAGTCTTCACCGACCGCTGAGGATCGCACGACGACGGGCTGTTCGGGTGAGCACTGAATCTGTGCCATCAGAGCTTTCGCATCTCCGTTGACGGGGAGCACCCAGCCGTCCGGCACCGCATAGCCCCACTGCTTGAGTTGAGCGAGTGTCGCCGCTTTTTGACCCACCTGAGGGGTGTCCAATTGCTGGTTAAGAGAGAGAGGTTTGCGATCTCGCTGCATCCACCGCAGCATCTTGTCAGATTTTCCCTGAGTTGCTGACATTTCTAAGTCATCCGGTTTACGAAGGAACGTCCAGGCCAGAAAGCCACTGAGCATCATCATAGCGATTACTCTAGATCCGTCTCTACTCAGGAGGGCGACGACAATAGGCATCAAAGCGAGGATTATGAGTTGCGATCTCTTCCGATTTCGCACTAGGTGAAAGCTCACCCAACCCCCAGAGACAAAAATCAGGTTCATTACCCAGTCATGAACCCAAAATCCCCAAAAGGTATTCGTTGCCCCGGCCCCACCCCCAATCAAATTGCGACCGAGAACCAGCGCTAACAAGCCCCAAAGTTCCCAAGCAGGCATCGTTGGAAATAGCTGTCGGGCTAACAAGACTGCGGCAATCCCTTTCCCTGCCTCTGAAAGTGCAGACAGGATTCCTGCCGGTTTGCCGCCGTGATAGAACGCGGCAGAGACACTGACATTGCCAGTCCCCAGTTTAGAGAGTCGCTTCCCGGTCAAGATACGGGTAACCCAGCTCGGTACCGGTAGGCCACCGATTAAGAAACAAGCGCTACAGAGAATTAAGACTCGCCAGATGAGTGTTATTTCTGCCATGGGTATCCGTCGAACTCACGTTGTTCAAGGTCGCACTACAAAATTCTGGCAGTGCAGAGGTCTAAAGAGGCTAAAATCTTGACGGTCGATCGTCAAAACAGTGGTGATGTTGAGGCGCTCTGCGATTGCCATCACGCTGGCATCCACAAAATCTACCTTGCTATCGGCGTATTGCTCTAGGATGTCGGCTGCCCGGTTGATATTCTTTGCCGTCGCTTCTATCAATTCAAACCGACTAGCAGAGATGCCTCTCAAGAATTTAACCACGGTCGGAATCCCTACGTCACGACCAATAAGGTAAACAACTTCGACCAAAACTAATTGAGGTAGAAAAATCCATGGGTACTGCAGATAAACGGGGCAAACTTCAACGTGCCGCTGATCCAATCGGTTCGCTAAGGCAACAATAAAGCCGCTATCTGCAATGACGCTTTCCGTGTAAAACCAGAAGCAGGCCTTACATTTTGCGCCAGCATTTCTTCAGAGCGCGTTGCTAACTCTGGCGAGCCGTCGAATAATCCGATCAGAGGATCTTCCACTTGTTTGGGATGGATAGATGCGGTATCAGACGATACTTGAAGTTGTTGAGCAGCAGTTTGCATCAGCCCAGCAGCTTAGCTTGGCTGAGCAAGTCCAGCTAAGCTGCTGGGCTGCACTCAATAGTTCTTGGATTGTCATGTTGTATGCCTCCTCCGCTTATTGTATTGCGGGTATTAGGGAGGGTGCGTGAGCACATCAAAATCACCTAACACTCACGTACTTTAGCCGTTGGAGTGGATCATTCCCATGAGTGCTGGAAACTCTAGAGCGATGCTGTTCAATGGTGCATCGCCCTAAAATTGACGTGTGTTGCCACTAACTCATCGGACTAAAAGTTAGTGATGATGGTGCCCGTCATGATCGTGGCTATGGTGCCCGTCATGGCTATGTCCATCATGGTCGTGGCTATGGCTAAGAACCTTCGCCGCTTTCTCAACCGCCAACTGGGGATTCACCGCCAAAGGCTCTGCATCCCGGAGGCTAGCAATATGATCATGTGCCCAATCCGCACACATCTCTGTAAAGGTAGGATGGTCGTTGACGCAGGGCATCTGAATATAAGTCACCTCTGGGTGCTTCTTCCTGATGCTGCCGATGATATGTTCTACATCCAGAAGCGTCTCGTGGTTCTCTGTTGCAAAGCCAATTGGCATCATCACTAGCGCTGTGGCCCCGAGATCAATCAGGTTTCTTGCCGCTAGGTCAGCATTAGGCTGCGTCCACTTAATTAATGGGGTTTGGTGATTGAGCCAGCCCACCGAGATCAGTGGGAATCGGTTGATTAAGCGCTCTCGAACCAGTTCATACAGTGCCTGACTTTCATCAATGCCTGACGTGAACCCCTTTGCCTCGTGAGGGCAACCGTGATTCATCAAAATGATCCCGGTTTGAGATGGCAAATGAGAGGCCGCAAGTTCTTGCTCCACCTTCTCTTCCACCATCTGCACGAGCAAATTAATGTAGGCATCTTCGTTGTAGAACGAAGGAATGTAGCGGATTCCCCGCACCCAGTGCGAATCCTGATCCTTCATCTGGGCCAGTGCATTGTTAACTTGCTCCACCGCAATGCCGCTGGTGAAGATTGAATCGACAACGAGGAGCGGATAGATTAAGACCTTTGTGAAGCCCTGTTCTTTAATCTCGGCTAAAACTTGCTCCGGGAGGTGGGGGGCACAGAAGTTGAATGCCTTAAATACCTGAACGTCTTCACCCCACTTTTCCTGGAGGTGCTGCTCAATTCCGGCTCGCTGGCTTTCAAAGATGGCGTTGTGAGGCGAAATAAACTTATCGTGTTGGTGGCTCCATTCATGCAGGTCAAAAACAGCAAGCAATTTAGCCAAAGGTGGATAGAGCCAGAGTGGGACCGGCGCAAACTTCGCAGTCAACAGGTTCAGCGCTTGCTCGTTGTAATTTGCAAAGTCTTCGTATCGCTCGACCTCGCCGTAGCCCATCAGTAAAACAGCAACACGATCTGATGTGGAGGAATGTTGGTGTTCTTGCTGTTGACGAGTTTCAGAGATTGCGACCACGCTGTATACCTCAATTGCGAATAGAACAGAAGGATGGTGTTGCTTAGATATTGGCGCAAGGTTGAATCGCAATATCAAGCAGGCCTAACCAAGAAGTTGAGGGATAACTATTAAACCGTTATCCTGCAATGCTCCTGGGGACATACCCCCTAGGGGCTTAACCATCTCTCATGGTAGCTTGCTTTTTTGATGCTGACATAAAGGAAAGCTGAAATTGTTCAGAACCTTTTGCACATTAAAGCCATGCTAGCAGTGCATTAGCACTGAGTAATAGCCCTACCCATAGCGTGATAAATGCACTTAAGATCGGTAAACGATGACGTAAGGGCTGGAAAACGGACGGCAGTTGCTCAAACCAGCGCCGTGCATAAACCGCTGCTAACCCCAAAGACGTAAGCACGATCGCCAACCCAATGCTAAAGCTACTCACCAGTAGTAAGCCCAAAGCTGTCTGCTGCAGCGCGATTGCAGACAGCAGCAAAATCAAAGCCGAAGGGCAGGGAATCATTCCCCCAGCAACGCCGAGGACCATCAGAGATCTCCAGGTGATTTTGGGCGGTAGATGATGATGGTGCGTGTGGTGTTCTGAAGCAGTATGAGAATGGACGTGATCATCGTGATGACTGTGGCCGTGACTGTGGCCGTGACTGTGGCCTGCGTGGGTATGTAATGTCGGATGGGGTGTAGGGTGCGATGTTTGAAGGCCGGTTGGAGACCATCGCATCTTCCTGGCCCGAACAAATAACCAAACCCCAAAGCCTGTGACCATTAAGCCGCTGCCCAAGCTCAGGAATGGATAAAGCTGTTCTGGCAAAACGTAGTGCGAGAGCAGGAGCGCGACCAAACCTAACGCAAACACACTCAGCGTATGGGTTAGTGTCGTGATTAGACCCAGCAGCAAGGCGTGCTTCGGTGTGCTGTGAGAACCCACCAGGTAAGCCGCCACCATTGTCTTGCCGTGCCCTGGCGAAAAAGCATGTCCCGCGCCGAAGAGAGCCGCTAGCCCAATACTGGTCAGCACGAGGGTTGGCGTTAGATTCTGAGACAGCAAAGCATCAAGGTCAGGAATATGTCCCGGATGGGCCAAGACTGGGCGGGGCGCCAGCACTGCCATCACAGTCAACAGCATGGCTATCCAATATTTGATTCTCATGCTTGAGTTCCCCGACAAAACTAACCGCAATTATCTAGCAACCCTGTGAAGTGCTGTCAAGCGATCGTAAACAACGGCTTTCTTCCCCTAATTTTCTATCTGGATACCCCCCCCATGCATTACGCTCACTAAAATCTAATGCTACATTGTGATACACCTCGGCTCATGAGTATAAATACAGGCCGAGTTTGATAAAAATTTTTAGCAACCATTTTTTTAGAGTTCTGACATTTTCAAACTGTAGATGTTAAGTCTGGCTGCACAAGCGTTGTCTCTAGCCTCAACTTAGACCTTGCTTGTTCTAACTTTTGATGGATGTTTTAAAACCCGATTCGCTCTTATAAGTTTGATGGATTGAAGTCACTCAATGAAATTAATGTCTACGCGATCGCTGATCTTAACGACTGCTCTATGCTCTGGCTTACTGATGAGCTGTCAGTCATCAAACGAGTCTCAAAGTTCAAGCCCTGCTGATTCGGGGGCGCAGGCCGAGGCAGGGGCTGGGACGCTCCAGGTTGCAGCCAATGGTGAAGACTTTGTGCGCCAAGGGTTTACCTCAAAAGACGGCTGGGAAATCAGCTTTGATCACGTCTATGTGAATTTAGAAGACGTAACGGCTTATCAAACTGATCCGCCCTTCGACCCCGACGCTGAAGACCCCTTGCAGGCAAAATCTGAGGTAACGATTCCGGCGCAGATGGTTGACTTAGCTGAAGGTGATGAAAGCGCCTCTCCGATTACCGTCGGTGAAACAGAAGCACCAGCAGGTCAGTACAATGCTCTCGCCTGGAAGATGGCTAAGGCCACAGATGGCCCCGCAGCGGGACAGACTTTAGTGCTGGCGGGTCAGGCCAGTAAAGACGGGAAAACTGTTGATTTCACGCTTAACGTTGACCGCGAGTTTGCCTACACCTGCGGAGAGTTTGTGGGCGATGAGCGCAAGGGCGTCGTTGAACCCAGTGGGGCCGCTGATCTAGAGGCCACCTTCCATTTTGACCACGTATTCGGTGATGGTGAACTGCCCGCCGATGATGAGATGAACGTGAAGGCGTTGGGCTTTGCTCCTCTGGCTGCATTGGCAGATGGATCATCACTAAAGGCGGATTGGGCCACCCTCGAACAAAAGCTAGACTCGAAGGATTTTCAAGCGCTAGACGCGGCTCTGGCCGGACTCGGACACGTAGGTGAAGGTCACTGTCGATCTGAGCAAACAACCGCGTAGGAGTTGATAATGAGCAAACGGCTGGTACCCGTTCTAGGGCTATTAATCAGTGTATGGACTATGCCTACTGTCCTGGCACACGGGACCGCCGTGAACTATCGCATTACGCCAAAGGCGGTCGAAATTGAGGCCGCCTTTGATACGGGTGAACCGATGGCGAATGCTCAGGTGACGGTTTACGCTCCAGATGGAGCCACTCAGCCTTGGCTAACTGGGAAGTTTGATAGCAAGGGGCATTTTGCATTCACGCCACCCGCAGATCAGACTGGGACTTGGCAGGTGAAAGTGCGTCAAGCAGGGCACGGCAAGATTCTCAATATTCCTATTGGGGCCGAAAATGCTGCAGAGACCGCAACCGTATCGTCTGAACCAGCCAGTCCGATGGTGCGTAGCCTTTTGGGGGTTGTTGTCATTGGAGGCTTTGTGTTGACGGCCATCCTATTTTCTTCTAGGAAGAAGCAGTAATGCATATCTCGGATGGTCTTCTGCCTGCAAAGGTCTGTCTGATTGGCTACGCCATCACGGGCGGCTTGACTTGGTATTCGCTGCGGCAAATCAATCATCGTCCAACGATTACGGAAGAGATTCCGAAGGCGTCGCTTTTGACGGCTGCTTTTTTCGCCGCTTCAGCGATCCGGTTTCCTGTGCCTCCCGCCAGCGTCCACTTTGTTTTCAATGGCGCATTGGGGGCGGTGTTAGACTGCTATGCGTTCCCGGCGGTGTTGGTGGGGTTGTTCTTTCAGGCTCTAGTGTTTGGGCATGGTGGGTTGACGACGTTGGGGATCAATGCGGTGATCATGGGCCTTCCGGCCATCTTAGCCGCTCGTATTTTTCGAGTGCGGCAGTGGGTAGGGCACAAAAGCGCTTGGTCCACAAATCTGTTCGCCTTCTTGGCCGGGGCGTTTGGGATCGGTCTGTCAGCACTGCTATTTTATGGCTTGGTGATCATGACGATTCCCGCTGACGTGGATGCGGCGTTAGAGCAGCAGGTGTCCTATGGTTTGCTGGTGGCTCATATCCCGCTGGTGCTGCTGGAGGGGACTTTTACGGCTTTGCTAGTATCTTTCTTGACGCGCATGAAGCCAGAGGTGATCCCAGAATGAGGTTTGCCTGTGCTGCATGAAATTGATCGCTACGTTCATCTCGATTCTTGGATGCATCGGTGGCAACCTAGACCAAAGCTGGTGGGGCTAGGTACGCTAATTTTTGCCTTTGCGATGGTCGAAGATCTGCGGTTGCTGCCTGCGATGTTGGCGGTGACGGCGGTGCTGTATGCGATCTCACGTCTCCCCCTCTCCTTTCTGCTGCATCATCTTCGATACCCTGGCCTCTTTATTTTGGGCGTTGTGATAGTGCTGCCGCTGGTCTCAGGCGACACCGTTCTTTGGCAGTGGGGGACGCTAGCGATTCGGGCCGAGGGGTTATCCACCACGCTTCTGATTGTCTGTCGGTTTTTCTCTATTTTGACGCTGGGCTTAATTATTCTGGGAACCTGTCCCTTCTCGACAACGATTAAGGCAATGCGATCTTTCGGCCTGTCTTCAGTTTTGACCGATATGATGTTGCTGTCCTATCGCTATCTGTTTGAGTTTGCTCAGATGTTGACAACCATGCAGCAGGCCATGAGATTACGCGGCTTCCATACACCGCCGGTATTTGCAGTTCGCAGGCAGTGGGCGCATCTACAGCGACTGGCATCGCTGATGGGCACTTTACTGATTCGCAGCTATGAGCAGGCGGTGCGTAGCTATCAGGCGATGGGGCTGCGAGGCTATGGTCAGCCCTCTGCGAATTTACCCCGCAGTCGTGAACCCGTTACGTTCTGGAACAGCAGCGCCTTAGTCGTTATATTAATGGTGGCTGCAGGGTTCGTGATTTCCGATTTTCTTTGGACTGTTTGAATGACGTAACGGGATAGCCGATGACGATATTGTTTCCTGCGCCTCACCACTCGACGATTTTAGAGCCGTTCGCGCCCGCGCTGACGGTGGCTGATCTTAGCTTTTCTTATCCAGACAGAACGAGTGTTCTAGAGCAGATTTCGTTTGAACTTCAGGCCAACGAGCGAATTGGTGTATTGGGGCCTAATGGGGCTGGTAAGACGACGCTGTTCAAAATCATCTGTGGGCTGTTGTGTCCGACTCAGGGTGAAGTGAAGCTGTTTAATCAGCCTGTAGAGACAGGCAGCTTTCGATCCGATTTGGGGTTTGTGTTTCAAAATCCAGACGACCAGCTTTTTTCGGCTTCGGTTTGGGAAGATATTGCCTTTGGCCCTCAAAATATGGGCTTACCGCCTGATGAAGTGGATCGATGCGTGGCGGCGGCTTTGGCGCTGACGGGAACCCAGTCGTTGACCCAGCGATTGCCCCATCATTTGTCAGGGGGAGAGAAGCGGATGGTTGCGATCGCAACTGTAGTTGCTATGAATCCGCGCCTGATCATCTACGACGAACCCAGCGCCAACCTAGACCTACGCGCCCGCCGTCGCCTGATTCAGTATTTACAAGACTCTGAAGAGACGATCATGGTGGCCTCTCATGATCTGGAGATGATTTTGGAGGTTTGCGATCGCATCCTCTTGATTGATCACGGACACATTGTTGCAGACGGCCACCCACCAGAGATTATGCAGCAGCGTTCCCTGATGGAGGCTCATGGTCTTGAAGTGCCCTACTCTCTGGCGGGTCGCATAGAAGCGAAGCGTCACCTATGACTTCAAGGCTCTCAGAGCCTCCAACCCATCTATCTTTGGGTATTGATTTCGGCACGTCAGGGGCCAGGGCCATTGTGATTGACCCAGATTGCTGTGTTCGGGCCGAGGTTAAATCTGCTTTTGCTGAGGTTGATCCTGCTGAGCGGGCTTCTGTCTGGAAGACAACACTGTTCGAGCTGATCGGTGACCTGCCGATAGACGTGCGAGCTCAACTCACCCAGATCGCCATCAACGGTACCTCTTCCACCATCTTGCTCTGCAATGCTCAAGGAGAACCCCTGCACCCGGCGGTTCTCTACAACGAAACCTGTGATCCTGAAGATCTAGATTTGCTAGATGCGATCGTGCCCCTAGGTCATACTGTTCTCAGCGCCAGCTCCAGCTTGGCAAAATTTCTAACCCTCAGCCGCCAGACTGATTTTAGCGACGCTCATGCCCTGATGCACCAGGCCGACTGGCTCGCCTATCAGCTTCACGGATGTTTGGGCATTAGTGATTATCACAATAGTCTAAAGCTTGGCTACGATCCCGCCATAGAGACCTATCCAGACTGGTTCCAGGATGAACAACTGCGGTTCCTGCTGCCGCTGCTCCCTCGTGTGATTGCGCCCGGAACGCCCATTGCACCCGTCCAGCCTGCGATCGCTCAGCGTTTTGATTTACCGCCCCACTGCCAGATCTGTGCCGGAACCACAGACAGTATCGCCGCTTTTCTCGCCAGCGGTGCCAGCTATCCCGGCGAAGCCGTTACCTCACTCGGTTCAACGCTGGTCTTAAAGCTCCTCAGTCAAACCCGTATTGATCAGGCACAGTACGGCATCTATAGCCATCGCTTCGGCCAGCAGTGGCTTGTCGGTGGGGCCTCCAACACCGGGGGAGCCGTGCTGCAGCAGTATTTCTCCACAGCCGAGCTAGCGTCTTTGAGTGCCCTGATTGATCCTCAGGTGGTCAGTCCACTGGACTATTATCCGCTCCTAAAACCAGGAGAACGTTTTCCTATTAATGATCCAGATTTACAGCCTCGTCTTCAGCCCCGTCCTGATCAGCCAGCTGCTTTTTTGCATGGGCTTTTAGAAAGCCTGGCCCGTATCGAAGCCCAGGGTTATCGACTTTTGCAAGAGCAGGGGGCAACGCCCGTCACTCAGATTTATACTGCAGGCGGCGGCGCTCAGAATTTGACTTGGCAAGCGATTCGCCAGCGATATTTGCAAGCATCTATTAAAGAACCCCGCCACCGCCAAGCCGCCTATGGAACAGCGTTATTGGCAGCACGGGGCTGTAAATTGATGGGTTGACGTCGTTTCTAATTGATCTTTAGTAGCTCAACATCAAAAATCAGCGTTGCATTGGGTGGAATGACGCCACCGGCACCCCGCGCACCATAGCCTAAATCGGGTGGAATCTTGAGTTCTCGGCGTCCACCTACTTGCATAGTACTGACGCCTTCATCCCAGCCTTTAATTACCCGGCCTAGACCGATTGGGAAGACAAAGGGCTGGTCGCGATCGCGCGAACTGTCGAACTTAGAGCCATCGGTGAGCGTGCCCGTGTAGTGGACCGTCACGTTATCGCCTCGCTTCGGAGACTCGCCCGTACCCTCAGTAATGTCTTTATACTGCAGTCCAGAATCGGTGGTGGTGTAGTCAGAATCGGTCACGTCAGTTTTAGGTTCCTCAGGTTGTTGTGCTGCGGGGGTGGCCGCAATAGTTGTTTGGGGTTCACTGCTCTGCAGCGGATCTGCGCTCACGTCTGCTGGCGGGTTGACGAGCTGCGCGCAGGCTAAGACCAAACCGCAGACAACCATGACTCCGACACTAATTAAAATATTGCGCAAGGTTCTCCTCCCGTTTAGTTTTTATAGGTTAGCGCCATCTTTTATTTTCTAAGTCTCTCACCTGACGCTCCAGCCGATCAATTCTACCGCGAAGCTCATCGACCTCGGTTTGGCGAGCAACCCCTAGATCTTGCATTACATTGCGGACCTGCTGCTGCATTTGTGCTTCCCAATTGCCTGGATCTGCTCGCAGCTGCTGCATCAAGTCGTCAACGAATGCCTTTGCCTGCTCCGGGTTGAGACGCCCATCTCGTACCCACTCATCGCTGACTTCGCGGAGCTTCTCTGCGACAACAGAGGTTGTCCCTACCCCAATCATCAGCATTTGTTTCAAAAAGCTATTGCTGTCCATGAATTACTCTAACTGTCTGATCGGCAACCCAAAACTGAGGGCGTGTGAGAGCACAGAAAATCTGCCTCAGGCACTATTGTATCGATCTCTTCTTGCAGAATCGGGTGTGGATTACCGCCGCGAAAAAACGCTATGATCAGCGTGATTTGTCTAGCATGGATGAAGATAGCCTGTGCTCAATACTTTGAGGGCTGACTTCCGCAGTATCTTTGAACGCGATCCTGCGGCCCGGAGCGGTTTAGAAGTGTTACTCTGCTACCCGGGTCTGCAGGCTATCTTGATGCATCGACTAGCCCACTGGCTTTATGTTCTGGGTCTGCCGCTGATCCCTCGCATTATTTCCCATCTTTCGCGCTTCTTGACCGGGATTGAAATTCACCCCGGTGCCACATTGGGGCAGGGCGTGGTGATCGATCACGGGATGGGGGTTGTTATTGGTGAAACCGCTATCTTGGGTGACTATTGTTTGATTTATCAGGGTGTCACCCTAGGCGGCACGGGCAAAGAGACAGGCAAACGCCATCCCACCCTCGGAGAAAACGTGGTTGTGGGCGCGGGTGCAAAGGTGTTGGGTAATTTGAACATTGGCCATAACGTCCGCATTGGCGCGGGATCTGTCGTTCTCAGAGAAGTTCCTTCTGACTGTACTGTTGTCGGCATTCCAGGCCGAATTGTGTATCGAGAAGGCGCGAAGGTCAATCCCCTTGATCATGCTCAACTCCCTGACTCTGAGGCGCAGGCGATTCGCTACTTGCTTGACCGCATTGAGGTTCTAGAACGAGAAGTGGCGGCCTTTAAGCAATCAGAACCTGTCGTGGAGCCGGTCAGTGCTGCCCATCCTCACAATCGATGTCGTCTGGAAGATCGCGTCATTGAGCAGTTCCTAGACGGTTCAGGCATGTAGTCTTTTGACGTAGTAAACCTGTACTTCTGGCTGTGGATACAGACTGGTCAGTCCTTTGCTTTTGGCGTTCTGTAAGATATACAGACTTTGAGTGAAGATAAACGCGATCGCAACTCCCGTCGTGCCATCTTAGGCAAGTAGACGTCACTGGCTCTACTTTGTATAAATTTGGCAAATCTACTGTTTGCCTGGGCCAGCGGGACCGTAGAGCAAAATTATGAATTCTATTTTTGATCAAATCCCGACTCATCTGGACTTACCCTCAGAAGATCAGCTTCCTCATTCTCAAGCCGCGGAGTTTTACTATCGTCGTGGCCTGCGACATGAATTTCTGGGATTGATTCAGAGTGCCATAGAAGCTTATAACTTTGCGATTCTGCAGGATCCAACCCATGCCAATGCCTACTTCAGTCGTGGTTCACTGTTGAAGAGCAGCAACATTTGTGAAGCGCTTCAGGATCTCGCCAAAGCTTCGGATCTTTACTTTGAGCAGATGAACTGTGAAAACCATCGCAAAGCGAAGCTGGCTCTAGAGACTCTACGGATAGCAAATCGGCTGCCAAAGAACACTGCACTGCAGCCCCTAAGAATTGAGACCGCAGCGATTAGGGTCAAGCCTGCAGCAGCAGGTTAAAGACAAGACGCGACTTTAGAACGATAAACTGCAGTTTGCGCTGCTGCAATCTCGAATGCTATGCGTTTGGGCGGGTTTATTCCGATACTTGAGTGGCCTTCAGGATTCAGTACTGATACGCTAAATAGCAGGAATCAGAGGCTATTGGCATTGATTCTGTTTCTTCGGTATCTAGGTATCTGCAGTGAATCTTTCCTCCTTCAGTTTTTTACAAGGTCTACAGCCCAAAAATCAGCAATTCGCTGTCATTGGTTTAGGACGCTTCGGTCGCGCCGTTTGCGAGTCTCTGCATCATTCTGGCTATGAAGTGTTAGGGGCTGATGTCGACGAAAAACTAGTAGCAGAAGCCTTGAGTTGTCAGATCGCGGCCCATGCCTTACAGCTAGACTCGACCGATCCCTTGGCCCTTAAAGAGGCGGGCTTCTATGAGTTTGATACCGTCATTATCGCCATCGGTAATTACCTACAAGAGAGCATCATCACGACGCTGAACATGAAAGAAGCCGGAGTCACCAACGTAGTGGCTAAAGCCTCTTCAGAAGTCCACGGTAAGCTACTCAAGCGAGTGGGAGCTGATCGCGTCGTCTTTCCTGAGTATGAAGCCGGTTGTGCTTTAGCGAAATCTCTCACTAAGCCCGGTATCCTAGAGCGATTTGAACTTGATCCCGAACACAGCATTGTCGAGCTATTGATTCCTAAAGAGTTTCATGGCAAGACCCTCGCAGAACTAGAGCTGCGCAACCGCTACGGCCTCAATGTCTTGGCCGTCGGACGAGAGAAGATGTTTGAAATTAACCCCGCCCCTGAACTCCGTTTGCTGCAGGACGCCATGATGGTTGTGATTGGTGACAATGAGGCAATTGAGCAGCTACCGTTGTAGAGACGAATCGCACCCTCACGCACCGCCTGTGATTAAGAATCCGGTAGGTTGCGAAGCGGCACAGCTCGCCCCTCATAAAACCGCTTTTCTAGGCGCTTCAGTCCCCACCAAGCTGCACCGCATAGTGCCACCGGTACGGTCACGAACACCCCTGAGTGGATGAGCGGCGAGAGTCCCCAAAGACTGACTCCTAAGACGCCAACCCCAAGACGCAATCGCTTAATATTTTTCAGCGCGCCTCTGCAACTGGGGCAATTGACGGTATGAGAGTAGTAGCGGTCTAGCAGTTCATGTTTGGGTAGAGCCGGTGGCAGAGACTCTCCTGCAAACGGATCAGCTTCAAACTGGTTGACCCATTGGTGGAGTGCCTTAACAAAGGTATCGGCCTTCGTGGGCAAATAAAATGCCTTGCTGGCTCGACCGCTACCGCCGGACTGCTCTAGATACCGCTCTTGGTGGTGTAGGAAAATCTGATCGTCTTCTAAAATGTTGTTCTGATTGATGTGGTTATACCACTGGGGCGTCAGCTTCATAAAAATGCCCGGAGCCTTGGCCTTGAACTTAAACGGAAAACGGGCAAACAGACGGCAGTGCCCCTTCTTCGTTGGGACAGCATAAACTGCGGTGACGGTGCGACCATATTGCTCAGATGTAATTTCATGCCACATTAGTCCTGGTGCAATAAATCGAGTATCTTGCGGACCCAGCTTGCCGCGCCGTGGTCCTTCTGCCCAGAGACCATCGAAACCTGCTTTACCTGCTTTAACGACCTCTAGCTCCACGGGGCTAGCATTGGCGCGATCCCCCACCGAACGATGATGGGTATAGGGTAAGTGGCTCGGATCAAGTACGTTCTCAAGCAGTGTTAAGGCATCGTAAGGCAGGTCTCGAAACGTATTGAGGCAGACCCATTCGTCTGGACCTTCCTCCAGCGGCTCAATAATAGGAACTTTCACCTGGGCTGCGCATTCAGGGTTACCGAGATAGACGAATAACAGTCCTTGGCGCATTGCCGTAGGAAGTGACTGTACACAGGCACGCGAAGAGGTTTCAGCTGCTTGCCCCTCGACCTGTTGAGGAATGTATTGGCACTGGCCGTCACCGGAGAATGTCCAGCCGTGGTAGGGACATTCCAGCAAACCGTCTTCCGTCACTCTGCCTTCTGAAAATCTGGCTAGACGGTGGGGGCAGCGATCTTCAAAAACCGTCCAGGCTGACTGTTGAGGATCCCACCAGATCACTAAATCCTGACCCAGCAGCGTAAAGGGATTGGGTTGCGCGACGTCTAAGTCGCTGATGTAAGCAATGGGGTGCCATGCTTCATGCCAGTCAAATCGATGGGGGTCAGATCCGCCTAGGGCTGAAGACTCTGATGTCGGCTCCTGCGATGCTGTCGCGCTAGGAACCTGAACGGCCACAGTGGAGTTGTCTAACATGATTGGAATGGGGAGTTGAACATCAAAAAAGCAGAACTGATTGCCTAAGAGTCTGTCCCGACTCTACTTTACAATTCGAAACAATTATAGCAAGTCTGCTACCTGAAGATGTCGTTTGCTGCTGATCAAAGTGGGTATATGCCTCTGTATGGAGTGTTTCTTCTGTTGGCCTCAGTAGAAACCCGTAGCCGATCTGCAAAATAACTGTAAGATTGTTAAATAACTATTTACAACTCCTTGTATGCAGGTCAACTTCACTGGATCCCAAGCCATCTCAGTTCAGGTCCCGACTGCATCGGCGCCCCTGCAGCATTACCTGCGTCAGCCGCATCGATTAATCTATGCGCTAGCAGATCGTAGGCGAGTTGAGCGACTCAGCGATAGCTTATTTCGTTTGAGTATGCGCCCTCGAGAATTTATGGCGTTGAAGTTTCAGCCTGTTGTTGACTTGCAAGTCTGGTCAGAATCCAATGGTAAGGTTCATGTTCGCTCTGAAGGATGTGAACTCCGAGGCATTGACTATATTAATGACCGCTTTAAGTTCAACTTGATTGGTGAGCTCCATCCTGTCCAGCGGAATGGTCAAACATGGCTAGAGGGCGGTGGCGATCTGAAGGTCGGCGTAGAACTTCCCCCCCTGTTCTGGATGACGCCTAAGCCGATTCTAGAGGCTGCGGGCCATAGCTTACTCCAGGGCATTTTGATGACCTTTAAGCAGCGCATTGGTCAGCAGTTGATTGCTGATTATCAAGAGTGGGCCGGGACTCGACAACTGTCTACAGCGTCGTCGTCAACCCTGTCTGCGAATCCCTCGACGTTCTAGCTTACGGATTTTTCAGGCTAGCCAGTAATTCGTAGAAGGGCTGCCAGTTATTTTCTATGGCGATAGGATCCCAGACAGCTTCGATGGTGGGGCGCGTGATTACAGTGCAGGGATTATGGCTTTTTAATCTTTGCTGTATGCTCTCGGGCTTATCTTTCTGTAAAAGTTGGTTGTAGAGCTGTCGCCAGGTTTCTAGCTGCGCTGAGTATTCAGCTATCAAAGAAGACTCCCTGAGAATATGGCCTGCATCAGTACACCACAGGCTGCTGAACTGATGCCGTAGTTCAGCAAAAAAAGTGTGATAGCCAATCTGTGTTTTTTGGAGAAAATCTAGGGTAAGCGTGAGCAGTTGGTCGGTTGCGTGGGCATCGAAGCTATCGCAACGTTTGTCATCGAGTCCAAGCTTTTGCAGCATTCGTCGCCGGTAGGTGCCGTGATAGGTTTTGTCAAAGGTATCAAGACTAACAGCCATCTCTGTTTGGGACAGGACCGTCGAGAGCGGGCGCTGCAGCATCTCTAGATTCCACTTACACATGGACGGTTGGTTGCTGTAGCGGTAGCGACGAAAGTAGTCGAAGTAGGCTGGTGTGAAGTTCAGGTCTAGGGTTTCAATGAATGCATAGGGGCCATAGTCGAAACTTTCGCCAGTAATGGACATATTGTCGGTGTTCAGGACCGCATGGCAAAAACCGACTGACATCCACTGGGCTGCCAGCTCAGCCGTCCGCTGAACAAGTTCTGTGTAGAACTGCAGATATTTATCGGTTAGGTTATCGAAGTGTGGGTAATAGATCTCGATGACGTGATCAAGCAGCTTTTGGATCAAGTCGGGACGTTTAATGGCGTAGAGACGCTCAAAGGTGCCAAATCGAATATGAGATTTGCTGAACCGCACCATCACACTTGATCGCGTTGGGGAGGGTTCGTCGCCTCGCCATAGCTTTTCTCCCGTTTCAATCAGACTGAAGCAGCGGGAGGTTTTTACCCCCAGATGGTGCAGGGCCTCAGACGCTAGAATTTCCCGAATGCCCCCTTTAAGGGTTAGGCGGCCATCGGCTGTTCTAGAGTAAGGCGTCGTTCCTGAACCTTTGGTGCCAAAATCATAGAGTTCGCCATCGGTACCGCGAATCTGCCCGTAAAGAAACCCGCGCCCGTCTCCGAGCCAGGGGTTGTATTCACCGAACTGGTAGCCGTGGTAGCGGAGGGCTAGAAAGGGTTCTCGTGCTTGAAACTGACCAAAGGCTTCTATGAAGTCGGTCTCGCTGATCTGCTGAGGGTCGAGTCCGAGCTGCTGCAGAACGTCATCGTTACGAAATCGTAGAGTGTGCTGCGGGAACTCTGCTGCCGCAACTCGATCAAAATAGTCATCTCCTAGAGATTCTAATGCCGGTTCATAGTCAAGATTGAGAAAGGGGTTGGCAGTGGTCATCGAGCAATGGAATCCTGCTTGAAGTTTTACGTCGGCTGTTCCTTTGCTATTGTGCCTGCTCTCTGGCCTGCGTGGCTATTCCAGTCTGGTGTTCTTGATGCTCAAAAAGCGGTTTGATGTAGGTCTTCGGGACGCATGTTGCTGTGAATGACTTTGCCGTCTCGGAACCAAACGACTCTTTGGGTGCTTTGGGCTACTTCGGGTTCGTGAGTGACCATTACGACGGTCATGCCGCTGTCATTCAAGCCTGTAAAAATGCCCAGGATTTCTTGGGTGGTTTTGGTATCTAGTGCGCCAGTGGGTTCGTCCGCTAGCAATAGGACCGGATTGTTGACGATTGCACGTGCGATCGCAACTCTCTGCTGCTGTCCCCCCGAAAGCTGATTGGGCCGATTATTCATTCTGTCTTCTAGCCCCACCTGCTTGAGCGCATGGGCGGCGCGTTCCTTGCGTTCTTGTATCGGCACATTGGCGTAGACCATCGGCAACATCACATTGTCGAGGGCGCTGACCTGACTCAGTAAGTGAAACTGCTGGAAGACAAAACCAATTTTACGGTTGCGGATTAGGGCTAACGCATCATCGTCAAGCTGCGCAACGTCTACACCATCTAACTCGTATCGGCCTGCAGAGGGACGATCCAGACAGCCGATCACATTCATCATGGTGGACTTCCCAGAACCGGAAGCCCCCATAATTGAGCAGTACTCGCTGGGTAAAATCTTTAAATCCACCCCACCTAGAGCATTAACTGTCGTTTCACCAGAACCATAAACCTTGGTGATTTCTTCTAAGTAAATGATGGGGTGGGACTGATCGTTAGGAGACAAAGGGATGGACCTCCACCTTAAGCTGTAGTTCCACCCTAACGTGCTTAATTTGTCTTTGTGT
The DNA here is from genome assembly GCF_003231495.1 of Acaryochloris thomasi RCC1774. Classification (NCBI taxonomy): domain Bacteria; kingdom Bacillati; phylum Cyanobacteriota; class Cyanophyceae; order Acaryochloridales; family Acaryochloridaceae; genus Acaryochloris; species Acaryochloris thomasi. Next base: position 7,158 of record NZ_PQWO01000003.1, on the reverse strand, counting down.
ATAGGCCGTGATTTGAGCTATCGCTAGCTAAACCTCACTTCCACAACCCGTGACATTATTTCTTGGCCTTCGCCTCCAGTTCCTCCAATCGGCTTTTGAGCGTTTGGTTATCTTTCTTGAGCTGCTCTAGCTCCTCCTGAACAGACTGAATGGCCTGACCGGAGCCTACTTTTTTCTGTACTTTTTTGATCGCCTCTTCTGCCATTCGCTCCACTCGATTATCTGAGGTTTGGTTCGCAAGACCTCGCAGAATGCCGATGGCCTTTGGCGTTTCCATTTGTCCGAGTGATGAGACGACGGCTACTTGCGTCAAGAAAAAAGATTCGCCTGAAATCGCTTTTAGACTATCCAAAATCCGCTGTAGATCTGTGGGTGATTGTCCGGCTGAAATCGCTCCCAGTGCTCGAATCGAGGCGAGACGGAGTGGTTGCGGAGTACCAGAAACCGTCTGCTCTAAGACCAAATCAAGGGCATCAGTTGAGGTCTTCATCTGACTCAGACCTGAAATGGCTCCAGAGCGGATGACTTCGTTCCAGCCCGCTCGTTTTTTAAGCACTGACTTGAAGAGTTTGATGACTTTATCTTCCTTGGGTTTGTTTGCTAAGCCCGAACCAGCTAAGGTGCCAATACCGCGAATGGCTGCGGCTTCGACAAGATAGCTGGGGTCGCCTTTCTCGGCGATGGGTTTGAGAAGTTTGTAACTGTTGCCGTGTTTTAGAGTTGCGATCGCATCTACCACCGCTCTTCTTACCCGTGCATCCTCATCCTTCAACCCTGCCTTCAAAAGATCCAGAGCTTGATCTAACTGCAGCTTTGATAACTGTTGAGCCACTTCAATGCGAACACCCCAAAACGTATCTTTCTTCAGTGCCTCTCCTAAGGCCTGAGCAGCCTCTAATCCACCTTTCTTTACTAACGCTGCTGCTGCATTGATTCGAGATAGCGGATCGGGATCGTGCTGCAGTTGGGTCTTCAACTCTGGTACCGGATACTCAAGCATCACCTGCTTCAAAATATGATTCCCAGCATCGAAGCTGACAAAGTCAGGTTTAGAGGGCAGTACCAAGTAAAAACTCTGCTCCGCTTCGTGAACCCGCACCGTAAACGTTTGCTGCTCCACTTGAGGCGGCTTCTTCCCAGCAGTTTTCACCCAGCCGAACGCAATCGGAATTTTGAGATCAAAGAGTTCTTGGTGTTTCGGCTTTTTCGGATCTGCCTGTGTTTGCTTTACCGTCACCTTCGCAAGGTTACTATCCGTATCCCAGCTATAGCTAACCTTATAGTCTGGATAACCCCCTCGGAACACATACTGATCGAAAAGAAACGCCAAGTTCCGCCCCGTCGCTTTATCAATGGCCCGCAACAGATCGATAGTTTCCACCGTACTGTGGGCATTGTCCTGAACAAAAGTGTGAATGGCTTTCCAGAAGAGATCTTCCCCTAGCTCAGCCCTCAGCATGTGGTAGATGCAGGCCCCCTTCTCATAGATGTGCCGATCGTAGAGTTCAATCGCCGCTCTATATATATTCGTGACGACAGGCCGCCGGTAGCGATTGCTATCTTCATTGAAGTAGTTACGCGCTTCATTGAGGCGGTAGTAAGCTGCATCATCCACTCCGTACTCTTTCTCTGTCCACATCACTTCTGAGTAGGAAGCCATTCCCTCCTTAATCCAGGCGTGAGACCAGTGCTTGATCACGACCAGATCGCCAAACCATTGGTGGGCTAGCTCATGAACGACTAAACTTTCTGTCCAGCGATTGTCGATGGCGGCTCTTTCATCTAATAGATAGCGATCGCCCAGTAGCGTCGTCGAAGTATTCTCCATCCCACCAAAGATAAAGTCAGCAACACAGACCTGAGCATATTTGGGGTAAGGATAGAGCACCCCGTACTTTTCCGATAAAAATGCCATCATCTGAGGCGTTTTACCCATACTCAAACGGGCACTGTCCTCTAGGCCCTTCTCGACGTAGTAAAGGACCGGCTTGCCCTGCCATTCATCCCGAATCTCGGCAAACTCTCCCACCGCTAGCGTCATCAGATAAGTCGGATGAATCTCCTTCTGCAGCCAGTGGTAGATCATCTGATTCTCTTCCAGGCTGGTTTCCACCAGCTCACCGTTAGAGACCGCTAGGAATTCCTTCGGTACCCGCACCCGAATCTCAGAGGTCGCAAGTTGCCCTGGGTAGTCAAAGCAGGGGAACCAAAAACGTGAGTCTTCATCTTCTCCTTGGGTCCAGACCTGTGTCGGTTTGTCGGGATAGTTGGGCTCCGGTCCCACAAAGTAGAGACCTCGCTGAGGCTGGTTTACAGAATATGCGATCGCAACCGTAATCGCCTTTCCCACCTTTGTCTCCTGCTTCAGATGAATCACCAAACGCTCATCGTCGTAATCAAAGGGTTGCTTAGCCCTCCCGATGCGTACATCTTGGATATTGAGATTGACCGCATCCAGCGCCAGTTGTGTAATTCCGCTACGAACCGGATTCAAACGAATTTGGCATGTTCCCTCACAGATCTTTTGATCAATATCTAACGCAAGATCCAAAAAGATATGTTCGACTTGACCTGGGCGATCGGGGTTGTAGTGGGGACGCGCGCCCGCCAGTTCAAAAGACTTATGCTTTTTAGGTTCATCTATAAAGAAGTTAGACATTACACTCATCCGCTGCGGTTATCGATCTTGTACGCTCTCAGAGCGCTTATTTGATCCAGATTAGCGTGCTTCTAGAGGGCAAGACTTAATAGCAGATGTGTGTCAAATATTCTTCAACGAATTCCCCTTAGACTGCTAAGCTTTCCTTGAGGAATTCTCAGGGGGCTCAGAAACATGCAGACTTCTCTCTGCGTCTCCTTGCCTGAACCTACTGTTTTGAGACTAGCCTGTGCGATCTTATTGGTTCATTCCCAGTCTATTGGGCCTTTTGCTTGCGGCTCTCCCTGCCCATGCTGGTGGCAGACTCCTCAAGTGGCAGTTTGACCAAGACGAACGGCAGCTCGAAATTGTCACTGAAACAGACGTCTCTCCCCGAGCGTACCTTGTACCCGATCCAACTCGGGTGGTAATTGATTTACCCAATACTCAGCTCGGCCAAGCCAATAGTGAAAAAGAGCTCAGAAAACGTTTCCAAAGCTTGCGTGCTGGGCAATTCGATCAGTACACGACCCGAATTGTAATTGAGTTGGGTAAAAAATATCGCGTTTCGCCGCGATCGGTTCGCATCGAAGGAGTTGCTCCTAATCGTTGGCTGATCAAGCTTCCGAAACCGAAGCGATACTCTTTTCAAGATCGTCGCGCTCTGGCCGTGCGACGGCGTCCCATTCCTCTTGTTGTGTCACCACCCAGAAACTCTAGCTTGGCCTCTACGCCCTCAGCGCCTTCCTCCCCGTCATCATCTCTCCCTCCCTCTCCGTGGCGCTCCTCAAGTCAAAGGCCGACGGTTGTTATTGATCCAGGCCATGGTGGACGAGATCCTGGCGCTATTGGTATCGGCGGCTTAAAAGAGGTTCAGGTTGTGTTGCCAATCTCTCAAGAAGTCGAACGTATCCTACGTTCAAAAGGCGTGAACGTCATAATGACACGCAGCACAGACCAGTACGTAAGTTTGCAGGGGCGAGTGAGCATTGCCGAACGCGCCCGAGGCAAGGTCTTCGTCAGCATTCACGCTAACGCTATTAGCCTCAGTCGTCCTGACGTCAACGGCGTCGAAACCTTTTATTACCAAACCGGCAGAAGCCTTGCCCAGTCAATTCACAGCAGTATCCATCGCCGTATTCGCATCGGAGACCGTGGCGTACGGCAGGCCCGCTTCTATGTCCTTCGTAAAAGTTCTATGCCAGCGTCATTAGTAGAAGTAGGCTTTGTTACGGGTAGCTTAGATTCACCAAGACTCCGGCAGCCTGCTTTTCGCAAGCAGATGGCAGATGCGATCGCAGAAGGCATTCTCAGTCACCTCGGAATTCGCTAGTCGTTTCTACTCTACAGAGCTTGACTCGGTATGGTTTCTCTAGACGGAACTTTGACAATACATTGGTTGGATTAATATGCGGCTTATTTCTCAAAATCTTCCTAAGCCCACAGCCTTCCTATTGTTTGGGACAGTTCTCCTCGGCCTGCTAACGGGCTGTAACCTTCTCAGTGATGAAAAAAGTAGCAGTCAAAAGAGTTCTGGTCGGCGTGAGGAGCCAGAAACTCGTGAGGAGATAGACACTAATGAGTCAGCCGACATTGCCATGAATTCAGATGCTCAAAGCCTCTATGCTCAACTGCTGCAAGAGTATGACGAAGATTACGAAAGCTGTGGTCCGAGCATTCAAGCGCAGGCCAACTCCTGTAGTGCTGATGGCGTAACGGGTGGCGAAGCACCCAGAGAAAACCTCAATGTACAGCTCATGCTTGATGCCTCTGGCTCAATGGCGGGTTCAGTGGGCGGTGAACAAAAGCTCAAGGTTGCCAAAGAAACGCTGACCGAGTTTGTGGGTGGTTTACCGTCTCAATCTAGGGTGGCGCTGCGCGTGTATGGACATATTGGCTCAAATAGCGGCGCAGATAAAGCAAGGTCTTGTGCAGGGACAGAGCTCCTGTATAACTTCCAGTCCCTCAACAAAGAGAAGTTTGCATCTGCGATTGAATCATTTCAGCCAACTGGCTGGACACCCATTGCGGGTTCGTTGAAGCAAGCCGCAAGTGATTTTGAGTCCTATGACCCGAAGACAAATGAGAATGTTGTCTATCTGATTTCAGATGGCATTGAGACCTGTGATGGTGATCCGGTGACTGCAGCTAGAGCGTTGAATCAGTCTGATGTGAAGACGATTGTGAACGTGATTGGCTTTGATGTCGATGCCAAAGCGGCTGCACAACTGCGTGAGGTTGCTAATGCAGGTGGCGGAGAGTACCTGCAGGCCGCTAACCGCAATGACTTATACCGTATCTTTAGGCAAACTTCTCAAGAAGCTTACAGCAAGTACCGTTGTATCTCTCAAGAGCAGTATGGTGCTTATAGAGAAACCTCTCAAGCTCAATATGGTCGCTACCGTTGTCTTTCTCAGAAAGCATACAAAGAGTATAGAAAAATATCTACCGAGGTTTATAGACAAAGCAGGGAGGATGAAATCACATCAGAGACTCGCGATGCCATTCTAAATGCAGCTAGGCAGAAACGAGACGGGATACTAAAGCCAGCTAAAGAAGAACGCGATCGCATTCTTGATGAGTCTAAGGGAAAGCGAGATCGAGAGCTTGACAAGGGCAAAGAAGAGCGAGATCGAAAGCTGGAGGGGGCAAGAGAAGAACGCGATCGCAAACTTGAAGATCAAACCAATGACAATCTCTGATGAACTCCAGAAACTGGACGAGCTTCGCCGCAACGGTACCCTTTCGCCGGAAGAATTCGAGATAGCTAAACGCAGAGTCCTTGAAGGACCACAGGACGACGTTCTGACCGACCGTTTTGAGGAGATCAAGACCTACACCGAACTTGCACAGCTCGATCGTGAATGGCAACTAGAACGCGAGAATTACATGATTTCGACGCGGTATGGACGTCGGCATATACCCAGTAAATCTGGCAGCGTATTTGGGGGCATCATCATTGTCGTTTTTGGCATCTTATGGACAATGATGGCTGCATCTATGGCGAGTGGCAGCTTTTTAAGTCTCTTTCCGTTATTCGGTGTATTTTTTACAGTAGCTGGCATAGGTGTGAGTATTCGATCCTTTGTGAAGGCTGGTCAATACAAGAAGGCGCATGAGCGGTATCTGCATCGCCGTCAAAGTCTAAGCAAGAATCGCCAACCATAGGCATCGCTAAGCGCCGCATAGCCCGCAGATAGGCTGGACCAGCATAACGCCCCGTATTCGCTTGTACCCCACACTCGCAGATCAAACCAATGACAATCTCCGATGAACTCCAGAAACTGGACGAGCTTCGCCGCAACGGTACCCTTTCGCCGGAAGAATTCGAGATGGCTAAACGCAGAGTCCTTGATGAACCACAGGACGGCGGCCTGGCCGATTATTTTGAAGAGATCAAGGCCCACGACGCACTTGCAAAACTCGATCGCGGATGGGAACTAGAACGCAAGAAATACATGATTTCGCGGTCAAGTAGATTCGGTGGATGGTATAGCTTCATACCCACTAAAGGTGGCAGCGTGCTGGGGGGCATCCTCGTTGTCATTGGTGGCACCCTCTGGACGATATGGTCTGCATCCTTAGCGGCGGCGGTTGCATCTTCAATAAAATTCAGCGGCATTGGTGCATTTTTTACGATCTGCTTTAGCCTCTTTCCGCTGTTCGGTGTGTTGTTTATGGTGTTCGGCGTATACCTGAGTATCAGAGTCTACAAGAAAGCCGAGCAATACAATAAGGCTCACGAACGGTATCTGCGTCGTCGTCAAAGTCTAGGCAAGAGCTGATGAGTGTTCTGAAGCACAGCGAGCAGAGCGTTTAGAGGGTTGGCTGGGCGACGATGGGGAAGCGATCGCAAACTCAAAGATATCCAGCAAAAATTACAGCGCCGACTGGTAAGTGCAAAAAACATCGCATCGCGAATGCATCCACTTGTCAGCTTTAACTCAGTGAACAATTGTCACCCTTGAGGCAACACCAACGAAACTTGCAGTGCTCTCCCCCCAGAATTGGGAGGCCGGACGGGCCAGTGCAATAGAGTGAGGAATTTCAACAGCACTGCTAAACAACGAACGTCAATTGTCTAGAAATGATGATCAACGCAAGAAGTCTAATGGACGATTCAACCAATTTCCCCTTTCATCCATATCAAACTTGCCCAGACGACCGCAGTGAGATCGCACCCTTCCTCTCAACGCATCTACCCCACATTCACCACAATTGGGGTCCACATCCCATCGATACAGCATCCGTTTCGACGAAAAAACAAAGAATTTGAAAAAATATTTTCCCTGAAATCCCTTGCTCTCAAAAGACTTCAGAGTGCTACCCAAAAAAAGATCAAACTTTCTCTCAAAAAGCGCTTGACTCTGCAAAAGAGGGTCGCTATATTAGTAAAGCGCTCGAGAGAGACACGTTTTTCGGAAGCGCTCTGAACCTAGATAAGTTAATAGTTTGAAAGCCATAATAGCACATATAAACCTCGTTCAAATGAACTAAGGAGTTGCTGTTTTACAGTAATT